>CAMYVT010000018.1 GCA_947302515.1 uncultured Caryophanales bacterium | reverse complement strand
AAAAAGAATGTTCCAGAAGGAATTGCTCATATTCATTCAACATTTAATAATACTATTACAACAATTACAGATAAAGATGGTAATGTAATAAGCTGGGCATCATCTGGTGCAATAGGTTTCAAGGGAAGTAAGAAATCAACTCCATTCGCTGCCGGAATGGCTGCAGAAGCTGCTGGAAAAGCTGCATTCGATATGGGAATGCGTAAAGTAGAGGTTCGTGTTAAAGGTTTAGGACCAGGACGTGAAACTGCAATACGTTCATTACAAACTGCAGGACTAGAAGTAACAGCTATCGCTGATGTTACTCCAATTCCACATAATGGATGTCGTCCACCAAAACGACCAAGAGGATAATAAGAGTATTATTCATTAAAACAACGTAGAGGATAAGGACATTGTCCACCAACTACCAAGAGTATAATTTGGGAAGCAATTATTGAGGATTAAAAGTTAGGAAAAAAGGTTTGTTTTTAAAAAGTAAAGGGAGGTTAGTTTCATGTTACAATTTGAAAAACCAATATATAAAATAACTGATTCAATTGAGAATAACTTTTATGGAAGATTTGAGTTAGAACCATTAGAAAGAGGATTTGGTACTACTATCGGAAATGCATTAAGAAGAGTAATGTTATCATCATTACCTGGAAGTGCAATTAGTAGTGTTAAAATTGATGGAGTACTTCATGAATTTCAAACAATCGATGGAGTATATGAAGATGTAACTACTATTATTTTAAATTTAAAAGGGATAGTATTTAAAAATCATTCAACTGAAGCAAAAGTAGTACGTATTAATACTACAAAAGAAGGAGAAGTAACTGCAGCTGATATTGAGCATGATGCAGATATAGAAGTAATTAATCAAGATAAAGTAATTTGTACATTATCTAAAGGAGCTTCATTAAATATGGAAATGACTGTTACAAATGGTCGTGGATATGTTAGAAGTGAAGACAACAAGAGAATACATGATATTAAGAAAGTTGGAGAAATTGCTGTTGATTCATTATATTCTCCTATTGAAAGAGTTTCATATGAAGTTGGAAACGCTCGTGTTGGACAAGATGAAAGCTATGATAAGTTAATTATGGATGTTTGGACAAATGGTTCAATTAAACCAGAAGAAGCTATCGCATTAGCTAGTCGTATCTTAATAGAACACTTGGAAATTGTTACTGATTTATCAGCAATTGCTGATGTAAGTGGAATGATGATTGAAAAAACTGAAGATCCTAAGGTAAAAGCTTTAGAAACTTCAATTGAAGATTTAGATTTCTCTGTAAGAGCATATAACTGCTTAAAGAGAGCTGGAATTCATACATTACAAGATCTTGTTAACAAGAGTGAATCAGATATGATGAAAATACGTAATTTAGGAAAGAAATCTCTAAAAGAAGTATTAGATAAAATTAGAGATATGGGCCTAGTATTACGTGATGAAGACTAAGATAAGGAGGAAGTACTATGGCATATAGAAAATTAGGTGTAGATAACAAACATAGAAGAAGTATGCTTGCGACTTTAACAAAACAAGTAGTTATGAATGAATCAATTACAACTACTGAAACAAGAGCAAAAGAAGCTCGTAAATTTGTAGAAAAAATGATCACTTATGCTAAAAAAGGTGATTTGATGTCTCGTCGTAAAGCATTAGCTTTCTTACACAATGATAAAGAAGTTGTTGATAAATTATTCAATGACTTAGCTAAACGTTTTGAAAACCGTAATGGTGGTTATACTCAAATTTTAAAATTATCAGAAAGACGTGGAGATGACGCTTTAATGGTAATATTAAGATTAGTAGATGAAGCAAAACCAGAAGTTAAAAAAGAAGAAAAAAAAGCAACTAAGAAGACTTCTAAAAAGGATAAAAAGGAAGAAAAAATAGAAGAATAATTAATAAAAAGCAAGTATAAATACTTGTTTTTTTTGTTAATTAAAATAATTCGTGATATACTACTGTATAGTAGGTGATAGAATGAGACACAGAAGGAAACAGTCATTATTATTAGTATTGATTATTTTGGTAGCATTTTTAGGAATAGGATATGCTTATTTAACTACAACACTTACTATTGCAGGGACTGCAGATGTTGATAGAAATACCTGGAATGTTTTCTGGGATAATGTTCAAGTAACAAGTGGATCTGTTACTGGAAGTCAAGTAATTCAAGCTCCTACTATAAATTCAAGTAAAACAACAGTATCTTTCAGAATAAGATTAAAAGATCTTGGAGAATTTTATGAGTTCACTGTAGATGCAAAAAATACAGGAACACTTGATGCAATGATAAGTACTATAAGTAAAACTACCAATATACCTGCTTATTTAAAATATACAGTAACTTATTCTGATGATATTGAAATAGCAGAAAAACAATTATTAAGTTCAAATTCAACAGAAACATACAAAGTAAGAGTAGAATATAAAACAGATGTAAATCCTGAAGATTTACCAGCTACCGCTCAGACTGTAACTATATCATTTGATGTAACATATGTACAAGCAGATGGAACTGCAATTACTGTACAACATCCAACATCATTTACAGATGATTCATGGGATACAATTATTGGGGCAGTACAAAGAGGAAATACTAGTGCATATAGTGTAGGAGATACTAAAGAAGTTAATTTGGGATCATTAGGAACACATACACTAAGAATAGCTAATAAATCAACTCCAGCTGAATGTAATCAAGAAGGATTTAGTCAAACTGCTTGCGGCTTTGTTTTAGAATTTGCTGATATTATTAATAATCAAAAAATGTATTCAAGTAGTACAAGTGATGTAAGTTGGTCAGCAAGCACAGCCAGAACTTATGCTAATAATACTATCTATAATGCACTACCTGAAACATTAAGAAATGCAGTAATGAATACAATGGTCACATCAAGTTATGGACCATCAGGAACAGAGAATTCTATAACAACTGACAAATTATATTTTTTAGCAACACATGAAGTATGGGAAGATACAGATGGAGATCCAGTCGTAGGAATTAGTTATTATGATACTTCTTATAACTATACTAGACAGTTAGATTATTATAGTAGTTTGGGAGTAAATACATCAAGCTATTCCCGAGCAGTAAAATATCTAAATACAACACGTAGTCGTTGGTGGTTTCGTTCGGCCTATTTTGGCACAAATAGTTCTTTCTATATAGCAAATACTGATGGAAGCAGCAATTATCGTACTGCAAGTCAAGAGGCTGGAGTTTCACCAGCATTTAGAATAGGATAAATTTATAATTAAGGAAAAGGATATATAATCCTTTTCTTTTTGTTAAAAAAGAGAAGCTTGTATAATATATATCGATTTGTTATAATAATTATGAGTAGGTGATATTATGAAGGCATTAATCACTGGAGCTTCGTCCGGCTTAGGTCTTGATATGGCAAAGTATTTAGCTACTAAAGATTGTGAACTTATATTAGTTTCACGAAATAAAGAAAAACTTGAAAAAATTCAAGAGCTACTACCTACTAAAACTACTATTGTAGTAGCGGACTTATCAAATGAACAAAGGGTAAAAGACTTATATGTTATTGCTAAGAAAGAAAATGTCGATATACTTATCAATAACGCTGGATTAGGGGATTTTGGATTTTTGACAGATACTGATCTTAATAAGGATTTGGAGCTTATTAATACCAATATCAAAGCAGTACATATCTTAACAAAATATATGGTAAAAGATATGGAAAAAAGGGATACAGATACTTATATAATGAATGTAGCATCATCTGCAGCATTTCAACCTGGACCTTTAATGAGTACATATTATGCAACTAAATCATATGTATATCAGTTAACTGAAGCATTATATTATGAAGAAAAGAAGAAAAAGAAAAATGTTCATGTTTCAGTATTATGTCCTGGACCAGTAGAAACAAACTTTAATAATGTTGCAGGAGTACACTTCTCAGTAAAACCAATGAAGAGTGCTGATGTTGCCAAATATGCAATAGATAAAATGTTTAAAAACAAGATGTTAATAATTCCTGGATTTAAAATGAAATGTGCTAAATTCTTTAGTAGATTTGTCTCAGATAAATATCTACTAAAAATGATATATAGAATTCAAAAAAAGAAAGCCAGCTAAAAGTTGGCTTTTAAATTCTTTGGGGGGAATGAATATGGAAGTAATTTTAAATATAAATAACTTAAAATATGAAGAATTATTTAGAAATATAACTTTATGTATAGAAAAAAGTAAAATAACAACCATTTCAGGTTCTAATAACAGTGGCAAAACAACACTATGTAGAATTTTAGACAGAAAAACAGCATGTGAAAGTAATATTAATCTAAAAGGAAAAGATATAAAAGACTATTCTTTAGAAGTATATAATAATTTAATTCAAGTAATATATCCAAAAGAAATAGTATTCAATGAGAAATCTTTATTAGGAGAATTACAATATCAAAATATAGATAAAAATAAAATAGAATTCTTGAAAAAAGAACAAAATAAAATACTTGATAAAAATATAAACAGATTAACAACAAAAGAAATAATAATTTCTCAAATAGCCTTATCAGTATGTAAGTGTAGTGAACTAATAGTAATAGATTCTTTGGATTATTATTTAAACAATAATGAATTGGATGATGTATATGATTTTATTAAGAAGTGTATCTCTAAATATAAACAAGGTTTTTTAATAACTTCCACAAGTCTTAATCATTCACTATTAACAGATAAATTATATATCATAAAAGAAGGAGAAGTAATACTTCAAGGTGAGCCATTAACAGTACTTCAAAATGATAATATTATTAATAAAGCAGGCTTAAATGTACCATTCATGGTTGATTTATCAGTAAAACTTAGAGATTATGAATTAATAAAAAATGTAGAATTAGATAAAGAAAGATTAATAAATGTTTTATGGAATTAGAGTTTAAGAATTATAAATATAAAGATAATAAACTAAGTTTTACAATTAAAGAAAAAGAGATAAATGGTATTACAGGAAATCATTTAGATGAAATAATAAGTCTAATAAAATTAAATAGTGATAATATTAAAAATATATTTGTTAATAACAAAGAATTAAAAGAAAAAGATTATTATGATATTAAAAGGAAAATATCATATATTCCTGAAAGTACTGATAACAAAGCAAATTGCTTGACAATAGAAGAAGATATGATAGAATATATCAAAAAAAGAGAGGTGTATCCTAAAAATCTACAAAAAAAGCTTAGAGATTCCTTAAAAATTGTAGGTTTAGATGCATCCCTATTAGAGAGATATATTTTCTCTTTATCAACATCAGAGAAGAAATTAGTACAAATAGCAAAAGAACTATTATTAAATCCAGAAATAATAATATTAGAAGAACCATTAAAAGTATTAGATATGAAGAACAGAAAGAAAATAATGATGGTTTTAAAAAGAATAAAGGATCAATATAATAAAGCAATAGTTATTGCCTCAATTGATCCAGAAGTATTACTAAAAGAAACAGAGCATTTGATAATATATAAGAATGATAAAATAATTATCAATGAAAATACATTGGATGCTTATAAACAAGTAGATTATTTAAAAAAACATAAAATAGATCTACCAGAAATAATAGAAATAACATACTTAGCTATAAAGAATAAGAATATTAAAATAGATTATTTTAAAGATATAAGAGATATTATTAAGGATATATATAAACACGTATAGAGGTGAAATATGAGATACTTGATTAAATTCTCCTATGATGGATCTAACTATGCAGGTTTTCAGTCACAGAAGGGGTTAGAAACAATTCAAGAAAAGATGGAAGATGCTCTAACTAGAGTAAATAATAATAAAAAAACAGTTATAGTAGCAACAGGTAGAACAGATAAAGGAGTTCATGCTTTATCTCAGTATGGACATGCAGATATAGACATTAAAATAACAGAAAAGAAATTAAAGAGAGCTCTAAACAGCTTTCTACCAGATGATATTCATGTTATTGAAACAAAAGAAGTAAATGATAATTTTCATGCTAGATACAATGTCAAAGAAAAAATATATGAATATAGAATAAATCTAGGAGAATATAATCCATTAGAAAGAAATTATGTATTTCAATATAATCATGAATTAGATATTGATAAAATCAAAGAAGCAATTAAATACTTTGAAGGAGAACATGATTTTAGAGCTTTTGTTACTGATAATAAAGAAAAAGATAATTGTATTAGAACAATTACTAAGACAAAGGTAATGGAAAAGAAAGATTTATTAATAATAAGCTTCAGAGGCAATGGATTTCTTCGTTATCAGGTAAGAAATATGGTTGGAATACTAATACGTATAGGTGAAGGGAAAATAGCTCCAGAAGCCATTAAAAGTATCATAAAGAGCAAAGATAGAACAAAGTCAGGAAAAACTGCACCAGCAGAAGGACTTTATTTGATAGATGTAATATATTAAGTCAGGGGAGGGGAAAAATATGACACTTATATCAGCTTATCCAATACCAGTAGAACCAGTAGCAATATTAGCTACAATGAGTTCGGCTTTATCAGCAGGAACAGCATATGATCTTGTAGAAGATAAAACTCTAAGATCATCAACAATAACAGGTTTTACTGCAACATTTACTACTGGAGTAACTAATTTAGAGGCAAAAAATGATTATTATATGGCAAATTATATAGATTCATTAACAGATACTCAATTAGTAGAGATGGAAAAGAAATTAGCAGCAAAAGAAGATGAGTTTTTGGTATATCTAGATACTCAAATTAATGGTGATCAAGAAACATTTGATCATTCAAGAACTAGATAGTATAAAGCAACAAATGTTGCTTTTTTTGTGATTTTGTGGTATAATTTACCCACATATGAGATATAGGGGTTTGGTTATATGAAAAAAAATGAAAGAGATGAGTATAAAAGAAGATTAGCTCTTTATGAAAGATTAGGAGCTGTTAAATTCCAAAAAGTAGTTTTGGGAGTTGAAAAATTAAAATTTAAAATAATTAAAAAATTCTTTCCAAATTTCATTCAACATTATGATAATTATTGTGATAGACAACAAAGAAGAGCTTTGAAAAGAGCAAAAACAGATGAAGAAAGACAAGAGATAAGAAATAGAACAAAATTAGCTAAAATGGCAATAAGAAAAGAAATGAATGAGGAAAGGAATAGAAATTATCATATTGATAATAGAAGACCTACAGAGTTATTAGGATACCTACAATGGAATAAACAAGTACATCAAAGAGGTTTAATAAAAAATGCTATTCTAGTACCAATATTCATAGCAGGAACAGTACTAAGTATTCCATTTGCTGCGCCATTACTAGTAATAGAATTATTAAGTACTGCGATAAACTTTGAATGTGTAAATATTCAAAACTATAACTTATGTAAGCT
The DNA here is from genome assembly GCA_947302515.1 of uncultured Caryophanales bacterium. The sequence continues at coordinate 26,436 of CAMYVT010000018.1, read as the reverse complement.
AGAAAGATTACAACCAATACTTGAAAGAAGAGAAAGAGCTTCAACGCAGAGACATATTGAGGAATATGGAGCAGCAGCAGAGGTTATTCATAAAAGTATTGAACAAAGCGAATCATTGCCAACATTTGATGAAATAATTGATAATATAGATAATTTAGAGCAATTAAGACAAATGAGAGAAATGTTTAGAAAAGCTCAAGAAGAAAGAGCTGCTCAAAAAGTAAAAGGGGGAATGTAATATGGATATAACATTACTTACATGCGCAGTAGCATGTACTGGATCTGCAATATCTCTATATGATAGAAAAAATAAAACATTGAATAAAGAGAATGCACAAAACCTTGCATTTACATCTACAGCTTGTACAGCTACTACGATAGCTGCAAATAGTATAGAAGGACATACAAGAGAACAGATACACGAAAGATATGCATCTGCTTATGTTCAATCAATGTCTGATGAGGAATTAGAGCAAGCTTTAATAAGAATGGATTTATTAGAGCCAGAATTACCTGAAATAACAGATGTAAAAACTATATAAAATAAAGAAAAAGTATTGATTTTTAATACTTTTTTTAGTATAATTCTAATCGGTACATTCAAATATCCCACCTTAACTAGAACCCGGGAAATTCTAGTTAGAGTAAAAGGAGAAAAAAATATGACAAGTTATATGCAAAAGAAAGAAACTGTAGAACGTAAATGGTATGTTATTGATGCTGCAGGTAAGCCATTAGGTAGAGTAGCAACTCTAGCTGCAACTTACTTACGCGGAAAACATAAACCAACTTACACACCACATATTGATTGTGGAGATAATATTATTATTATCAATGCATCAAAAGTTGAATTAACTGGTGATAAATTAGATAAGAAAATATATTATAACCACTCAATGTATCAAGGTGGATTGAGAGAAAGAACAGCAAGAGTAATGAGAGAACAATATCCTGAAGAAATGGTAGAAAGAGCTGTAAAAGGTATGCTACCACACAACAGATTAGGAAGAGATATGTATAGAAAACTACATGTATACGCTGGTGCAGAACATAATCAACAAGCACAAAAACCAGAAGTATTAGAGGTTAAGTAGGAGGGTTTAAAGTATGGCAAAAGAAATGAAAAACACATATACTGGAACTGGACACAGAAAAACAAGTGTTGCAAGAGTTACACTTACTCCAGGAAAAGGTAAAATCACAGTTAATGGAAGAGACGTAAGAGATTACTTCCCATCTGAAATCTGTGTAATGGACTTAACTCAACCACTTGAATTAACTAATACTAAAGAAATGTTTGATGTAGATGCACAAGTAAAAGGTGGAGGTTTCCAAGGACAAACAGGAGCTATTCGTTTAGGAATCACTAGAGCTTTATTAGATTATGATAAAACTACTCCAGCTGATTCAGAAAATAGCTTTAGAAAAACTCTTAAAGTTGCAGGATTTATAACAAGAGATTCTCGTAAGAAAGAACGTAAGAAACCAGGATTGAAGAAAGCACGTCGTGCTCCACAATTCTCAAAACGTTAATCAGTTTTCAAAAGACCATTATTGGTCTTTTTTTGTGTTTAAATATATAATAAAATAATTGATTCATGGGATAATGAAAAAAAGTTGGCATCTATAATAGAAGAATTATGTAGATAATAGTATTTAATAAAGAATAATAATGAGTTTTAAACCCACAAAAGTGGGTTTTTATATTGTAAAAAAATGAAAATGATTATATAATAAAATATATAATCAGAATAATATGGGGTGATTACCAGTGATCGTAAGGTTAATCAAGAAAAAGAAAATTTACAACTTTACTTTACCAACTAAAATAGCTGGTAATTATTGGATTACTGATAATGATTATTTAGGTAATGTTAGAAACCTAATTAACGTTGAAGAAGATAACGGTAAATGGAAAATAAAATCCGACTTCGAAACAAAAATCATGTCAGGAGAAATGGAAGTTGAATCAGCATATTTAAAGAATTATAGTTTATACTTCCTAAAGATTAATACCGATAATGAATATGTTATTTTATACTGTTCCCCAACAGTAGATAAAGAAAGTTATCGTTTAAGACTAAGAGATCAAAAAGAATTATTGATTGGTAATTACGGAAAAGCCCCTATTTGTTTTAACTTTCCTTTAGTATCAAGAGAACATGCTAAATTATCTTATAATGACGGTGTATGGGTAATTCAAGATTTAAATAGTAAATATGGTACATATGTAAATAGTATTGCAGTAACTGCAAGGCAATTACAATATGGCGATATTATTTTTATCATGGGTTTAAAAATAATAGTATTGAAAGATACATTAATTATTAATAATATTGGCTCTAATCTAAGTATTGATAATAATTATCTAGAGTCAATTTCTTCTGTTGTCCAAAAACAAGTAGAATTTGATAATCCAGATGAAGAAACAATAGAATTTTATAAAGAAGATGATTATTTCTATAGAGCACCTCGTTTCAAAACTGGAATAATTGATGCTAATATTGTTATTGATTCACCTCCAGGAGAAATGGATAAAGAAGATGATACTCCATTAATTTATACATTAGGGCCTATGTTAACAATGGGTATGTCTTCTATGTCTACAGGTATTAGTGCATTGCAAAACGTAATTAATGGTACAGCTGATTTAGAAACAGTTGCACCAACATTAGCAATGACAGGTGCTATGATGGCTACTATGTTCTTATGGCCAAGCATGCAAAGAAGATATGCTAAGAAGAAAGCAAAACAAAATGAAAAAGAAAGAAAAATTAAATATTTAAAATATTTGGATGAAAAGAAAGAAAGCATTCAAGCAGAAATGAAGATTCAAAGACAAATCTTGATAGATAATTATTTACCATTGGATCAAACAAAAGAAATAATATATCAAAAGAAGAGAAACTTATGGGAAAGAGAGATAAATCAAGATGACTTCTTAGATTTAAGATTAGGAGTCGGTTCATCTGAGCTTAGAGGAAATGTAAGTATTCCAGAAGAGCATTTCGCAATGCATACAGATGAAATGTTAAAGGAATTATACAAAGTAGGAGCAGAATCAAGAACACTTGAAAATGTTCCCGTATCATTAAACTTCATTAATAGAAATATTGTTGCTATTATAGGTACAGCAGCAAATAAAAAACAGTTTATAGATGGATTAATTCTTCAAATGATAACATTCCATAGTTACGAAGATTTAAAGATAGTAGTATTTACTAATAGTCAAAATGAAAGTAGTTGGGAATATTTAAAAGTAGCCCCACATTGTTGGAGCAATGATAAATCATTCCGTTATTTCGCAACAAACTTAGATGAAGCAAAAGAAATATCACTTGAACTTGAAAAAGTAATGCAAGGAAGGAAAACATCTGATGATAATGGAAGAGTAGAAACAAATATGGCAGATTATCATAGCTATAGACCATATTTCTTAATCTTAACAGATGATTATAAATCAGTAAGGGATATTGAATTATTAAAAGATGTTTGTGGTATGCCGGTAAACTATGGATTTAGTTTAGTAGTAATTAGTCCAAGACTTGTTAATATACCAAATGAATGTAATGCATTTATTAGTATTGGTGATAAAAAGTCAGGTGTATTTGAAAATGAATTGGTTGCTAATAAACAAAAAGAATTTATTGCAGATTTTGATCCAACACTAAATATTTATGAATGTTGTAAGATAGTAGCTAATATTCCAATTGATATTGCTAGACAAGAGCAAGCTTTACCAACAAGTATTTCATTCCTTGAAATGTGTAATGTTGGTATGGTTGAGCAATTAAATATTCTAAATAGATGGAGAGTAAACGACCCAACAAAGACATTACAAACTCCAGTAGGATTTGATAAGTCTAGAGAATTATTTAAACTAGATCTTCATGAAAAAGCTCATGGACCTCATGGTTTAATTGCGGGTATGACAGGTTCTGGTAAATCTGAATTTATCATTACATATGTTTTATCTATGGCAATGAACTATCATCCATATGAAGTATCATTTATTCTTATCGACTATAAAGGTGGAGGTTTAGCCGGAGCATTTGAAAATAGAGAAACAGGTATTAAATTACCTCACCTTGCAGGAACAATTACAAACTTAGATACTGTTGAAATGAACCGTTCCTTAGCATCTATTCAATCAGAACTAAGAAAACGTCAGAAACAATTTAATGAAGCAAGAGACAAATTAAATGAAAGTACAATTGATATTTATAAATATCAAAGCCTATATAGAAGAGGTTTAGTAGATAAACCAATATCACACTTATTTATCATTTCAGATGAGTTTGCTGAATTAAAAGATCAAAGACCAGAATTCATGGATCAATTAATCTCAACAGCTCGTATCGGACGTTCCTTAGGAGTACACTTAATCCTTGCAACACAGAAGCCATCAGGTGTAGTTAATGACCAAATCTGGTCAAACTCAAAATTCCGTGTCTGCTTAAGGGTTCAAGATAAATCAGATTCTATGGATATGATTAAATGTCCAGATGCTGCAGAATTAAAAAATACTGGTAGATTCTATTTACAAGTTGGTTATAATGAATTATTTGCTATGGGTCAAGCAGCATGGGCAGGAGCACAATATTATCCAACTGAAAAAAGAAAGAAAAAAGTAGATCAATCAATTACAATAGTTGATAATGTAGGTAGTCCTATTAAATCATTAGATACAAAGCAAGGAGATGTAATTGTACAATCACAAGGTGAAGAAATCACTAATATTATTAGATATATTGTTAGTGAAGCTGCTAAGGAAGAAATATCTATTGAACAATTATGGTTACCTAGAATTCCAGATATAATTTATACTGATGATTTAAAGAAAAAGTATAATTATAAACCAGTTAGAAATATTATCAATCCAATTATAGGAGAATATGATGATCCTGATAATCAATCACAAAATCTTCTTACTTTACAATTGTCAGAATTAGGAAATACTATTATTTTTGGTTCTGCTGGAAATGGTAAAGAATTAATGTTATCTGGATTAATCTATTCATGTATTACAGACCACAATTCAAATGAAGTTAACTTCTATATTATGGATTTTGGTGCAGAAACATTAACGATGTTTAAAAATGCTCCACATGTTGGTGAAGTAATGTTATCAACAGATGAAGAAAAAATAGCAAATACATTTAAGTATGTAAATACTGTGTTAGAAGAACGTAAAAAAGTATTTACTGATTACAATGGATCATTTGATTTCTATATAAATCATGGTGGAAAACAAATTCCATTAATAGTAGTAATAATTAATAATGTAGAAGCACTCCTTGAAACATATGAAGTATATGAAGATCCATTATTACAGATGACAAGAGATTGTCAGAAATATGGTGTTATTTTCATCTTCACAACAAATGGTCCAAATACAGTTAGATATCGTATGAGACAAAACTTTAGACAAAATGTAGTATTACAATTCAACGATCCAGGTGATTATTCTTCTGTACTTCCAGGAGTCAGAAAGAAGGAACCATCAAAAGTATATGGACGTGGAATGATTTCTCTAGAAGGAATATATGAATTCCAAACAGCGTATGCATATAGAGAAGATAAAATGTCTGATTATATCAAAGTAGTATGTGAAAAACTAAATAATGTTTGCAATTATCAAGCAGTAAATATTCCAATACTACCAGAAATAATAAGACAAGAAGATTTAAAATCTTATATTGGTTCTTTAAAAACAATACCAGTTGGTATTACAAAAGACACATTATTGCCTGCTACATTTGATCTTAATAATAAGTTTATGTATAACATTACTGGAGATGATATTTCAGCCGAACCAGCATTTATTAAAGGTTTAATTCACAATTTATCAATGTTACAAAACTCAGAAACAATTGTTATGGATGTTAACAGTTTATTCAGTAGTATAGAGTATGAAAATCTTATATATACATCAGATAAATGTATCCCAGGAATTGAACGTTTAACACAAGCAGTTGACCAAAATAATCCAGAGAAGACAACTATTGTAGTAATAATGGGTATCAATTCAATGCTAGGAAAAATGGATCCAGATACAAAGAAAAAATTCACAGACTTAATTATGGCATCTAAACAATTAGGTAATATTAAGTATGTATTTATTGAAACAATTGATGTTATTAAAACAAATGCATTCGAAGCATGGTATAAAGGTAATGCAGATATGTCAGAAGCAGTATGGATAGGAAATGGAATTTCTAACCAGTTTACTATAAAGGTAACCACAAATTCTCGTGTTCTAAGACAAGAAGTAGAACCAGGCTTTGGTTGGATAGTTAAAAAAGGTAAAGCTGAATTATTGAAGTTTATTTCAGATGAGTAGGAGGATAATATGAATGAGAATAAAATATTAATAGAATTAGAAATACCTCTTATTGAAGTAAAATATGACATGTTTGTTCCTATCAATAAAAAAGTAGGTACAATAAAAACATTAATTGAAAAATCATTAATTGAGTTAACTGATAAGGCATATATTCCTAGACAAGATACTAATTTATATAGTAAAGAAACAGGAGAAGTATACGACGTAAATAAAACGATAAGAGATACAGATTTAAAAAATGGTTCAAGAGTTATATTAATATAATAGGAGGTGTATTATGGACGATTATAATAAATATGTTACAGCTGTCAATAGAATATATGATTTTCTAGAAAAAATGAAAATCGGTTGGAATAATACAGATAATAAGAATTATATCGATACAATCGATGACTTCAAAAACACTGTTATATCAAAAGCTGAAGATATTAAAAAACCTCCAACAGTCAAATTAGAGAAAACTTCTGCTGAATTATTGGAAGAACAAAGACAAGCAGAAGAAGAAGCACTTGTGGAAAGAGTAAAAGAACATCAGCAAAATGCTATTATGCAAGCTGCAACTGTTAGTGAAGCTAAACCTAGTGAAGGATTAAGTCCAGAAGATGCTCGTCCTAGTATAGGAGGACTAATATGATAGGTAAATTAACATATGAACAGGTCCTTGACACAGCTAAAGAAATAAGGAATGAAGCACTTTGTGTTGAAGATTTAGCTAGAGCAAGAGAAATACAAGATTTAATTGATTTTGCAGATAAAGTTGAATCTTATGCAAAGTTTTTAGAGAATACTGTTGAACTAAATAAAGCCGCAGACGAAGCAATTAAAGATATGACTGGAATATAATAAAAAAGCTTTCAAATGAAAGCTTTTTTTGTTAAAAATCAAAGTATTTTAATTCTCTTTTATCATTACAATTAAGTCCAGTAACATAACTCATATTATTAAATACTTTTTTAAGATTAATATCTTTACCATTTAAATAATCACAACTATCACACATAAGAGACTTAGCAAACTTAATAGCTTTTAAATATAAATCAACAAAAGATTCAGTACTAGTCATATCATAAACACATGGATTTCTCCACATAGAATTATCACTATTTAAATAATTATGTTTATCCTCAAGAGGATAGTGATAACTAATAGCTTCAAATCTAAACCAACTTCTCGGAGTAAAAGAATCTACTAATTTATAGAAGAATTTCTTTATACCATAAGGATCTCTTCTAAATACATTAATCGCAGATCTCATTTGTTTTAATGACTTATAATATATATCACTCATATTAGATATATGGAAAGTACTCAAAAATGTATAATCAATTGTTTTTTCTAAATCATCAGAAAAAGGTGATATATCAAAACAAAATCTAGAAAAATCAAACTTATAAGGATTCATTTCCATTCTTCTACGTATCATATCATTATCAATAAAAGTTTCCATAAAAGCATGTACATTGTTATATTTATATGTTTTAGGATCGTTTTTATCAAATAAACCAGTACGGTAAACTATATATGGATGCATAGTAGAATCTAATGCATAATGACATATTGATCCAAATAGAAATGAATATGTATCTTTATCTTTAATATTATTATCTTTCATATACTTTAACATATTAATAAAGAATTCTTGAGATTGATTTTCATGATAATAACCTTGAAATTTTCTCATACTTTTACCAGGTAGAATAGAAAATAAATTATAGAATTTTAAACTATCTATACTTTGACCATACATCTTACATTTATCAAGATTCAAGCATTCACAAATGCTATCTGGTAAAATATCATAAACATCTTTCGCAAAGAAAGCATGTGTAGCTGTTGCTGGCATAATATCCCCCCTAAATGTATACTGATATTATAACACATAAAATAAAAATAAAAAATAATACTTTTACTAAATAATATGATATAATCTATAATAGGGTGAGACTATGATAGAAAAGAACTTTAAAAATTTAGATGAACAAGTCGAAATCTTTAAATTTAAAGGCATGATTATCAATGATGATAAATATGTTAAAAAGATTCTATTACGTGAAAATTATTTTTTTCTAAATGGGTATAGACATCTATTCTTAGTTTCAGAAACAGAGAAAAGATTTAAAGAGGGAACAACTTTTGAAGAAATGTATAGTTTATTTCTATTTGATAGAACATTTAGAAATATATTATTTAAATACTTGTTAGTAATTGAAAATAATCTAAAATCAATTATGTCATATCAATTATCTAAAAAGTATGGTTATCGTGAAAGGGATTATTTAAAGACAAAAAACTTTACTAGCGATCCAACAAAACAAGCACAATTAAATGACCTATTAAAGAAAATGAAAAGACAAATAAGAGTAAATGGATCACAACATAGTGCAACATTACACTATGTATCAAATTATGGATATATTCCATTATGGATATTAGTAAAAGTATTATCATTTGGAATAGTAAGTGAATTATACCAAGTATTAAAACAAGAAGATCAAAAAGAAATAGCTAAAGTATATGAAGTAAGTCCAGAGACTATGATAGTATATTTACCAATATTAGCAAATTATCGTAATTTATGTGCCCATGAAGACATTTTATATGAAAATAAAACACAAAAAGCTATTGATGATACAGTATATCACCAATTATTAAGAATAAAAAAAGTAGATGATGAATTTATTCAAGGTAAAAACGATTTATTTGCTTTAATAATTATTATGAAACAACTATTACAAACAGAAGATTTTAAGAATATGACAATAGAACTAGATAATGTAATAGAAACATTAAATTATAATTTACATACAATAGATATTTCAGTTGTATTAAATAGAATGGGATTCCCAGTAAATTGGAAAGACCTTGCCAATATGGAAAGGAGCTATATCAATGAAGATGAGTAAGAAAAATAAAAGAGAATTCATTCTTATCATCTTTTCTTTTTTTATAGGATTATTAGTAGGAGTAGCTTTCTTATCACTATTTGTTCCTAAAGAGAAAAAGAAAAGAAATTATCTAAAAGATGTAAGTAAAGCAATAGTATCTATAGAAACATATAATGGTTCAATTATAGAATCTACAGGTACGGGATTTTTTTATAAAGAAGTAAGTAATAAAGCTTATATCTTAACAAATGAACATGTAATAGGGGAAGACATAGTAGTAATAAATGATAATGGAGAAGAATGTGATGCTAAAGTATTAGGAAAAGATTCTAAGTTAGATATTGCGGTACTACAAACAAATAAAAAATGTTCTTTAAAATCATTAAAAATAGGAAACAATAAAGATATATTAATAGGCGATACTATTTATGCAGTAGGAACACCTATTGCCAGAGATTATCAAGGAACTATAACTAAGGGTATTATTTCTGGATTACATAGAACTGTACCAGTTTCAACAGATGCTGAAGATGAATGGCTTATGGATGCTATTCAGTTTGATGCTTCTGTAAATCCGGGAAATAGTGGAGGCCCACTATTAAATGAAAATGGTGAAGTAATTGGAATATGTACAATGAAATTAATAAAAGAAGAAATAGAAGGTATGGGATTTGCTATTCCAATTGATATAGCTACAAGTAGTATTAAACAATTAGAAAAAGGAAAGCAAATAGAATATCCAGAATTGGGTATAGCAATGGTAAATATATCAAATACAGCAGAATTAAATAATAATAATATAGAAATGCCAAAAGAAAGAATAAATGGTGTAGTAGTATTAGATGTAAAAGAAAACAGTAATGCCTCTAACAAACTAATAAAAGGAGATATTATTACTGAAATAGATGACGTAACAATAAAAGATACATCTCAAGTAAAATATATTTTATTTACTCATAAAAAAGGAGATAAAATAGAAATAAATATTATTAGAAATAAAAAAGAAAAGAAAATTAATATTGAATTAAATTAAGAAAAAGCAAAAGAAAACTTTTGCTTTTTTATTATAAAAGTAAAAATAACAGAATAAAAACCAGGTCAATATATGTAAATAAAAAGTAAAATAGATGACAAGTATTGACAGAAATATTGATTATTATAAAAAATTCATAGTAAAATTAAACTGTAGAGTAGGTATTTCTCGGAATATATATTACACTACTTAGGATTCGTCCTAACCCTTTGCTTCGGGGACAAGCATCAGGGTTTAAAAAGGTTCCCAAAGCAAAGATAGATGAGGAGGTGAAAGAATGAAGAAGAAAAATGTTGTAATCGCAGTAGCCATTTTAGTAGCAGTAGTTGCAATCGGTATAGGTTATGCTATCACAGCTGCAAATCTAACAGTAACAGGAACTGCCAATGCAACAACTACTAATGAATTCAAAGTTGCATTTGATGGAACTACATCTGGAACAGGAACTGCTACAGCTGCAGCTGAATCAGAAACTGGAACTTGTGTTGTAACATTAGATACTGTTGGACAACAACAAACCTGTGTATTTGAAGTTAAAAACTACAGTCCACAAGGAATTGGTGCTGAATTAGTAGCTTCAAATTTACTTGTTTATTCAGATAGTGGATATACTACTCAATGGACTAATAGTACTAGCGAATACTTCAACGTTGGTGTAACTGCTGGATGGGCTGGAACACAAACATTAAGTTCAAATAGTACTACTACTTTCACAGTTACAGTAACTTTAAAGAAAGCATGGGTAGGAGATACAACTCATACAGAAAATTTCTATGTTAAATTAGCTAACATTAGTGCTACTCAAGAGTAGTTATTTGATAGAACGTAGGCAACAAAGAAAGAGGGATAGTATGAAAGAAAGCAAATTAAAATTATATTTATTTGAAGTCATATTATTAATAATCTTATTTGTTGCTCTCATTGTATCAAATAATATGACACAACCAGTATTAGCATTCTTATTATTCATATATATGTTATTAATAAAAAATACTTTCAAAAGAAAGTTTAAAACGCCATTATATGAAAAAGAAATAATGCTATTACTATTAGGTTTTGCAATACTATATGTAGGATCATTTTATTTGATGGGTTTACTATTCTATACTTTTAGTAAACAAACTATAGTATTTGGAATAAACTCAATAATACAGTTTATAATTCCAACAGTAATAATAATAGTTTCATCAGAAATAGTAAGAAATATATTATTAGTACAAGATGGAAGTATTAAAATAGGAAATAAAAGTATAGATTTTTCTAAGTTTATTACATTTACCAATATGGTATTAATAGATTTAATAATATTTAGAGGAGTCTATAATCTAGAAACATTAGATGGATTCTTAGGTTTAGTAGGATTCATATTATGTGCCTCTATATCATGTAATTTATTCTATAATTATTCATCAAGAAAATATGGCTATAAAGGAATTATTATTTATAGGTTAATTACATCATTATATGCATACATAATACCAGTAATACCTAATATGTATATTTACTTTAGATCATTCTTAAGAATGACATATCCATATATTATGTATTTAATAATGGAATATGCTTATACTAAAGATAAACATGCAGTACCATTTAGAGAAAAAAGAAAAAATGCTATTCAAATAACTGTAATACTAGTAGTAACTGCATTAATTGCTATGCTAGTATCATGCCAGTTTAGATTTGGAATAATAGTTATAGGATCAGGTAGTATGACTGGAACTATAAATTATGGAGATGCTGCTGTATTTGAAAGCAATCATGGACAAAGAGTTAATAAAGGAGACATAGTTATTTTCAGAAAAGATAAATTAAGATTAATTCATAGAGTAGTCGAAGTACAAAAAGTAAATGGACAAGTAAGATATTATACTAAAGGTGATGCTAATGACTATATGGATGAAGACTATCGTACAATAAAGGATATTATGGGTATATATCATTTTAGAATACCTTATATTGGATATCCAACATTGTTTATAAACGAATTATTTAGCTAAAAAAGAAAGAAGGGAGAAAATATGAAAAAGAGCGATGTAGACAAAATGTTTGCAGAAGATGCTAGAAGAAAAAAATCACTACTTACATATGTAGGAATGATTATTCTTTTCATTGGCTTCTCAGCGTTGTTCTTCTATACATATGCATCTCTTAATAAAGTTAAATATGTTAATTATATTGAAAATAGTGATGTAGATTATAAAGTATATTTGAAAGATAATACATTCTATGGAGAAAAAACTAGAGATAAAGATAATCAATATGTAAGTGATTTAATTGATTATATTACAGCTTCATTTGATTATAAATTAACCCTTCAAAAAGAAGAAATAAGCTATAAATATGCATATAGAATAGAAGCAAATGTAGTAGTAAAAGATAATTCTACTTATAAGAATCTATATACATATGATGATACTTTAATATCTAAAGTAGAAAAAACATCAACAGAAGCAACTACTGAAATAAAAGAAGAAGTTAATATTAATTATAATAAGTATAATGATTTAATAAAAGATTTTATTCATACATATGATATCGATAATGTAACAAGTACACTATCAGTAAATCTGTATGTAGATGTTCAAAATAATTGTGGTTCAAAAGAACAATTCGATGTTAATGAATCAGTAACATCAATAGTAATACCATTAACTAATAAAACTATGGGTATGGATATAACTAATAATATAATTGATAATGAGGATAATTCTATTATTTGTTCAGAGCCATCAAAAGCAAATGTTTTATTCTTATTATGTGCAATAGTATCATTAGTTATTTCAATAATTCTAATAGTACGTATGATTATCTTCGCAGAAACAACTAAAACTGCAAAGACAATCTATGAAAGAGAATTAAAGAAGATTTTAGGTAACTATAGTGCTTACATTCAAAGAGTAAATGGAACATTTGATATTTCAGGATATAAGAGTTTAAAAATAGATACATTTACTGATATGTTAGAAATAAGAGATACTATTAATCAACCAATATTAATGATTGAGAATGCTAAAAAAACAGGAGTATACTTTATTATTCCAAGTGCTAATAAGATCTTGTATACTTACGGAATTAAAGTAGTAGATATTCAAAGAGATTTAGAGAAAAAAGAACAAGAATAAAAAAAGAACCATTTGGTTCTTTTTTAATTAGCAGATTTTCTAGCTCTATATATTCCGTATCCAATACCACCAGCAACTAATATAATAATAACTAATGCAAGTACATCGTTAGATTTTTCTTCTTTTACTTCATCATTACTAAATAAAGCAACAGCATCATATCTTTCACTAACATCAGTAGCATAAACATCATTAATTGCAGCAGTTATTTCAGAAGCCATAGAAGCCTCATCAAAACCAAGCCAAGATTTATCTCCACATAAGATGTATGGAACACCAGTAGCATTATCTTTTCTTCCATCTGAGATTTTCTGCATTAAAGCAGCATTCTCTTCATCATTCCAAACTTCATATTCAACAAGAACAAATTTATCACCATATTCTTCTTGAATAGATTCAAACCATGTTCTAGCTTCTTGACAATGAGGACAAGTTTCTCCATGGAAGAAATATACTTTAGCACGATTATCTTGTTCAGTAGTAGTAGCTTCTTCTCCTTCAGCATAAACAACAAATGGTAATAATACTATCATTACTAGTAATACAACCAATATTTTTAAACCTTTCATTTTTTTAACCTCCTAAAATAATAATAACACAATTTAATAAAAAATCAAATTATCTTTGTGTTAAAATCAGGTATAAAGCTTTCATCCTGAGTACCTTCTTCTTGTATAAATGCATTAGTAATTCCAAGCTCCAAAGCATATTTAATAACTTCGTTATATTCATCCTCAGTAAGCTTACGATTTAAATTATTATAAATACATGTATTAACAGGAGTATATTGATTCATGATACTAATAAAAATATCATCACCATACGTTTTATATAAATATTTAATTATTTTTTTAGAATCATCTAAATGTCCAGGTAAAATAAGTACTCTAACAATTAGGCCTTTTTTCATTAATCCATTTTTATCAATTTCTGGACTACCAACTTGTCTATACATTTCATCAATAGACATAGTAGCATTTTCAAAATAATTTGAAACGCCAGAGTAATTAATACCTAATTGATCATCATAGTATCTTAAATCAGCAAGATAGATATCAATAAGACCTCTCATCATCATAATTGTTCCAACACTCTCATAACTACTAGTGTTATAAACTACTGGAATTTTCAAAGCATTATCTTTCAATTTGCGAAGTATTAATGCAATATTTGGAACATAATGCGTAGGAGTTACTAAATTAATATTATGAGCTCCCATCTCTTGTAGTTTTAAAAATACTTCTCCTAATTTTTTATTAGATATAGTTTTTCCATAACCATCGATACTAATTTTCTTATTCTGACAGTAAATGCACTTCATATTACAGTGTGAGAAGAAAACAGTACCACTACCATTATTTCCAGATATAACAGGTTCTTCCCATTTATGTAGACTATAGTAGGCCAATTTAACTTTGTTAGATGCTCCACAAGCACCAACGTTCTCATATCTATTAACTCCACACTTTCTGGGACATAACATACAATGCTTTAATAATTCCATAAGAACACCTCATGATTATTCTACCATAAAACAATTAATTCTTGCGAAAAACTGATATTTATGGTATCATATTAACAGTTTATTAAAAAGAGGTGATCTCATGAAAGAGAAGTTTTTAATAGTAAACGCAGGAAGTTCTTCTCTAAAATTTTCATTATATGGAATGCCTGATGAAGAATTATTAGCGAGTGGTAATTTTGAAAAGATTGGTTCTACTGATAGTTTTTATAGTATAAAAACTAAAGATCAAAAAATAAAAGAACAACTACCAATACTATCACATGCTTTTGCTATAGGAGTATTAATAGGAGAATTATCTGATAAAGGATTATTAGATGATATATCTGAAATAAAAGGTATAGGTAATAGAGTATTACATGGAGGAGAATATTATAAAGATTCAGTCTTAATAGATGATGAAGTAATAGGAAATATTGAAGAATTGACAAAATTTGGACCTCTACATCATCCGGGACAAATATCTGCAATAAAAGCAATGCAATATGCTTTCCCAAATGTTCCACAAATAGCTGTATTTGATACAGCATTTCATCAAACAATGCCTAAAGAAAATTATATGTATCCAACACCTTATGAATGGTATAAAGAAAATGGCGTTAGAAGATATGGATTCCATGGAACAAGTCATAAATATATTACAGAGCATATGAAAGAAAAATTAGATAATCCATATCCAAATCTAATTGTTTGCCATATCGGTAGTGGAGCAAGTATAACTCTAGTAATGGATGGTGAATGTAGAGATACATCTATGGGATTAACACCATTAGATGGATTAATGATGGGAACAAGAAGTGGAGAAATTGATCCATCAATTATAGAGTATATTTGTCATGAAAGAAATATGACAGTAGAAGAAGTAACTAATGCATTAAATAAAAATAGTGGATTATTAGGAATAGCTTCTAAGAATGATTTAAGAGATGTTCAAGATCTTCAAGAACAAGGATATGAAGAAGCAGATTTAGCAGTAAAAATGTTAAAAAAATCAATTATAGATCATATTGCTAAATACTATTTTGAAGCCAAAGGTAAAATAGATGCTATAGTCTTTACTGCAGGTATTGGTGAAAATGCGATATCATTAAGAGCAGAAATACTAGATGAATTAGCACCAGTATTAGAAACATATGTAGATGATTATGTTAATGATCAAATAGCTGGATATAAAGAAAAAAATGAAGGAATAATTACTAGCCCAGAATCAAAAATACCAGTATATGTAGTTCCTACAGATGAAGAAGGAATGATATTAAAAGATACTTATAGAATTGTTCATCAAATGAAAGATAAAGATGAATCAAAAGTATATATAATGAAAAATGCAAAATAAAAGATGTCATAAGACATCTTTTTTTACATTTGTATAAGGTAAATAACAGCTACACCGATAAAACATAAAACGAAAGTAATTAAAGCAAGCGTAGTAATAATGGCATTACTAATGAAACCTTCTTCATTAACACTTACTTGCTCTTGCTGTTCAACTTGTTGTTCATCTTTTTTTTCTTTTACAAGCATTTTTATACCCTCCTTCTTCCTTGAAGAATTCAATTCTTCAGATTTTTCTTCATTATCTTCAAACATTAATCCAAGTTCATCGTCTGTACTATCTAAAGTAACTAAATCTTTAACCGGAACATAATCAACAGTTCTATCTTTCATTAACATTTGTATTTTTAAATACTTATCACTATCTATTCTATTCTCTAAGAATAATATATCATGCTGATCCTTTTGATTTCTAGTATAATATTTATAAGAATATACTAATTCAGGAGGAGTAATCTTAATAGGAGTACCTCTAAAATCAACTTCTTCTCCATTAAATATTTCTTTAGCAAGTTCATCAGAATAGATTTCTTCTCTTACACATGGATTACCATTATCATCATGATAATATCCTTTAGAAATAACTGTTCCATCTTTCTTTCTTTCAAAAGGAAATACTCCAATATGAAAATCACTATTAGGATCATTTGCAATTACTTCATGTTCACCATGAGGTATTCCATCTTCTAATACTCTGGGAGAAGTCAATCTATTATCTTCAAAACGTAATCCTAATTTAATACATATTTTTCTAAATTTATCAAGATCTTCTTCATTAACATTAAAATCTATATCATCATGACATCTATCAGATTCTTCATCATATTTAATATACCCACATAAAGCACCTGCTAATTGATAATCAATTCCTTCTTTATTAAGTTCTCTAGCTATCTGCTCTAAACGACCATATATAATTTCATGATTATTTTTAACATTATCATCATCATATCTTTCATCAATAGCTCTTTTTCTATCAGCAATAGCATCCAATACTTTTTCATTAATTTCATCAATTGTTAAATCAGAATCTAAAAACAAATTAAGAGCTTTTTCTATTAATACATCAAAAGATTCATAATGTAAAAAATCTAATTTATTATAATAAGATTTTATAAGTAAAGTAATTTGTTCTCTACGTAGTTCTTTTTCATCATCCGAACTAATAAGTTTACCCATATTATCACACCCTATTATATATACATTATAACATAAGAAAAAAGATAATCAAATTATCTTTTTTACTTATTTTATTCAGAATAATACTTTATCTCTTTAAAAGATCTGGTAGGTATATCAGAATCATTAAAATTAATTCCCCAGTCTATTTTAAAATCTGGTAAGAATTTAGTCTTATAAGGCATCATTCTAGGCATAATAACAATACCTTCAAAAGTATTAATCATCTTAAGCTCTTCAATAGTAATTAAAGGAACTAATTCGTTATTAATCATTTGCATACCACAATATTTAGAAATCTCTTCAAGAGTATAAATATCATCACTTAATAAATAGATTAGATTACCGAAACACATCTTAAGGATTTCAGCTTCTTCTTTAGAATACATACTGCATAAGTGTATATAACTACGTATAGTAACAGTAATACGTACATTTAAAGAACGACATAATTCAATCATACGTGAGAAATCTCTAATAGGAACCATACTATCGAATTCATCAAGAAGTATATTAAAATGCTTTTTGCTTTTACCTAACATATCAATATAATCAACTACTTGATTAACAAGTAATGGTATTAAATTATTACAATAATTTGAAACACCACTAATTATAAATAATGCAGTAGGTTTAGTAGATAATTCTTTAATTTCAAAATCACTACTAGATAACATATTAGATAAATTTTCTCTAGAAATATATCTCTTAATTTTTTGATTAAATACTGATAATATACTTCCTCTAGTTTCAGATGGAGCATTTAAAGTACCAACAACATTTAAATATATTTTGCTCTTAGTATCAATTTTACTCATAAAGTTTTCACTAGTTCCTTTAGTATTTAAATAATTACTAAAGTTAGCAATACTTTCTATACTTACTTCGTCTTCTTTAGCATTTTCGAATAAGTATAAGCTTATACCAGTAAAATAATCAATAACAGAATTAGTCCAGAAAGGATCAACATTCTTCTCGTTTTCATAGAATAAATAATAAGCAATATCTTCTACACATTTAATAGCTTTATCCTTTTCACCAGAATTATATAATTGATATGGCATTCTTAAAGGATTCCAACTATTACCATATTTAGCATCATCAAAATCAAGAGCAATAACTTCATATCCCTTATCTTTTAATGCTGAAGAACATCTCTTATATAATTCACCTTTAGGATCATTAACAACAAAGCTTTCTTCTGCTAACATTGAAAGCTTAAGCATAGGTAAAATAATAGCTTGTGTTTTACCACTACCAGTACTTCCAATAATTAAATTATGAGATTCCTTTGAATCAATATATAAATGCTTATCATCATAAGCAATAGGTGTACCTGACTCCTTAACCCCTGTATCTAAATTAACTTCCTCTAATCTGTTGACTACCTCTTCTTTAGTAGCCCATCTTGCATAACTCATATTCTTCCTCCTTTCAATACCATTAAATCATATAATTTGTAAACATTTTTAAACAATAACGACTTTTTATGATAAAATAGTATTGGTGATTCCATGAAAAATGATTTAGTAAGACAAATATTGAATTATATTGATAATAATATATACGCTAAAATAACCATAGAAGAGTTATCAAGAATCTTTTATTTTAATAAAGATTATATTATGAGAATCTTCAAAAAAGAATTAAATATTACAATAATAGATTATATAAATATTAATAGAATCTATAAATCTTTAGAAGAATTAAAAACTACTGAAGATACAATTCTAAAAGTAGCTCTCCAACATGGTTTTACTTCACAAGAATACTATACAGAAATATTTAATAAAATTATGGGAACTAATCCAGTTACTTATAGAAAGTTTACTAAAAATAATCCAACCATTACAGAAGAAGAAACAGCTACTATAAGAAAAAATCTAACTAATATAAAATATCAGTTAGATCAAATAAATAAATATAAGGAAAAAATTTCTAAAGAGACAGTAAAGAAATTATCAAGATATCATTAGATATCTTTTTCTTTAGGTTCTTCACCAAAATCAACGTTTATTAATAGATTTTGAGTAATAGCTTCTCTTTCTTCTTTAGTTTCACTAAGTGTATAAATAATACAATCTAAAGCTTCCCATAAAGAGAATGAAAATAAGAATCCAAATATTTCTACTAAATAATTAAAATTATCTAAAAAATATAAAAATGAATAAAGAATAAAACATATAATACCAATAATTGCTAATCCAATTATTTTATTTTTATACTTAGTATATTCTTTTTGTACTTTATATAACTCAATAGCATAGTGTTCTTTCAAAATATGACGTATTATTCCTTGCTCATGAGGAGTAAATTCATATCCAATTATATGAAGATTAATTGGTACGTTGTTTCCTAACATAGCAGTCTTTTCATCAATAAAGTCATATACATCACTTTCTAAATCAATTTGTTCTCCTACAGTTCTTGAATCAAATAAATCATATTTATCTTCAATATTTAAAAATATATCAGCATCTCCATCATCAGTAACAAATTCTTTCTTTATATAACCATCTAAGTATTGTTTATTAGAGTATTGTTTTATTTTTTCTTTCATTTTTGATTTAAATATATCCATCATATCACCTTCTAATATAAGGATAACATAAAAGCAAGAAAATTGACATTATTAATAATAAGAATTACAATATAGATAGAAAGGAGAATGGTTATGAAGAAATATGTAGCTGAATTTATCGGAACACTTGTACTTGTATTATTTGGAACAGGAATTGCTGTTGTATCAGGAGGAAATCTAATAGCAACTGCTTTAGCATTTGGTTTATCAATAGTTGCTATGGCATATGTTATTGGAGATATTTCTGGATGTCATGTTAATCCTGCAGTATCTTTAGCAATGTTAATTCTAAAGAAAATGACAGGAAAAGAATTCTTATGCTATGTAGTTGCTCAAGCATTTGGAGCAATCATTGGAACTGGAATTTTATATGTAATTTTACGTTCTACAGCAATAGGAACAGCTTCATTAGGAGCTAATGGCTTTGGTGCTTTATCAGCAACTAACATTTCAATGATGGGAGCTATCTTAGTAGAGGTAGTATTAACATTCGTATTTGTTTATACAATCTTAGGAGTAACTAGTGATAAGAAATATGCACCAGTTGCAGGATTGGTAATTGGTTTAACGTTAGCATTTGTTCATTTATTAGGAATCAATTTAACAGGTACTTCAGTTAACCCAGCAAGAAGTATTGCTCCAGCATTATTCTTAGGTGGAACAGCACTTAAACAAGTATGGGTATTCATCTTAGCTCCATTAGTAGGAGCAGCTTTATCAGCATGTGTTTACCATTTCTTAAACGAAGCAAAAGAAAAATAAAAAAGATTAGAAAAACTAATCTTTTTTCATTGCATCTATTTAAGCAAGAATAATAATGTGCTATAATAATCATCAGAAAGGAAGATTTTATGCACAAGAAGATTTTAGTATTATTATTAATCTCAATAATTCTTTTAACAACAACAGCTTGTGGAGGAACACATGAAGGAAAGGAACAAGATAAAAAATTAACTAAAAAGATAGAATTAGTAGATAAAAAGTTAGGCTTTAATACAACATTTACTTATGATGCAAATGAAAAGTATAGTGATGTAGAAGAAGATAATGATGGAGCATCTACTGCTATTGAATTTAAAAATGAAGATTTAGATGTAGATATAGAAATGTATTATAATACTATGACTACAACATCATATAATGAAACACAAAAGACAAGATCAGCTCAAAAGTATTATAAAGAATACAAATATGGTGATTATGAAGCCTATGCATATAGTGAGTATCCTGATAAAGTAAAAATAAGCATTTTATTAGGAATAGAAGATGATATGGCTGAAGTATTATTTGTATCTATTGAAAGAATTGATAATAATGAAGATATAATTATTCCTGATGTATTAGATAAAGATTTAAAAGCTTTCTTTAATTCAATGGAATTTGTAAAAGAATAGAAAATCCCAAAAGGGATTTTTTTATGCTATAATAAAAACATAATAGGAGGCAAATATGTCAGACGAAGTTAAAGTAATAGATACAGATAATAAAGGAAAGCATGGAGAAAATAGATGTCCAGCCTGTGGTGCAAGTGATGTTACATATAATATTAAAAAGAAAAAATTAGTATGTAATTATTGTTATCATGAGTTTGATGCTGAAGAATTAGATGGTATTGAAAAAGAAGTTAAAAACATAGAAGGAGAAATAAGAACAACCGGTACAAAAGATATTAATAAAGAAGCAAATGATATTATTACTTTAAAATGTGGAGGTTGTGGAGCAGAAGTTGTAATAAATACTAGCGAAGCAACTAATGCCAGATGTCACTGGTGTAGAAGTATATTATCAATTAATTCTCAAATAGAAAATGGAGCAGTTCCGGATGTAGTATTACCATTTGGATTAGAAAAAAAAGAAGCACAAGAAAGAATAAGCAAGTTTGTAGATAATAGAATGTTTTTTGCCAATAATACATTTAGAAAAGAATTTACAACAAATAATATAATGGGAGTATATTTTCCATATATGTTAGTAGATGCTAATTGTCATGGTAAATTTAAAGGAGAAGGAGAACATCTAGTAAGAAAATATCAAGTTAAAAAAGGAGAAAAAACAGAAACTAGATATGATGCAGATTTATATAGTATTGAAAGAGATTTTGATATTTCAATAGATGACTTAACAATAGAATCAAGTATAGATAAATTAGATAAAAATAATAAATCAAAAACAACAAATGTAATTAATTCAATTATGCCGTTCGATACAGAAAACTGTGTTAAATATAAAGCAAATTATTTAGCAGGTTATTCTTCAGAAAAAAGAGACATTAATATTAGTAATATAGAATCAAAAGTGGATTTAGAATTAAAAGATATTACAAGACATACAATTAGTAGAGAAGCAAGCTTCTATGATAGAGGAATTAAATGGGAAGAAGAAGATTTTGAAATAAAAGGAAAACAATGGGTAAGTGCCTATTTACCAGTATGGTTATACTCATATCAAGATCCAGGTAAGAAATTACATTATGTAGCAGTAAATGCTAGAACTGGTGAAACAATGGGTAGTGTACCAATGAATAAATTCAAATTGTTTTTAGTATCAACATTTATAGATTTATTTTTATTCTTATTAGTTTTTATTTTACAACAAGCAACAGAAATAGAATTCGCCGTAATTCTCTATATATTAGCAGCTTTAGTAGGATTAATATTCTATGGAGCTAAAGCATCAAAATACCGTAATGCTGCTGCAAGACATAATTATGAAATAGAAACTAAAACAGAATTATCTAATCTAAAAAAAGGAGATGCCCTAATTAAGCATAAAAAAGAATTAAGTAATCCATATATGAATGGAGCAAATAATAAGAAATTAGAAGGAGAAAATGTAAAGTTAGAAAATAAAGAGTAAAAATTCTATAAAATGATGATAAAATAATAGTATGATAGAAACCTTGTAAGGAGGGATAAAATGAGTGATATATCTGTAAGATATAGTGGATTAGATGCTGGATCAAGTACAGCAAAAGACTATAATAAAAAAATAAAAGAAGCTGAAACATTAATTAATGATGCTAAGAGCATTTTAAATAATCAAAGTGTTTTTATGGGACCAATTCAAGAAGATTGTATGCAAGAAATGGTAGCAGTAGGAGCTGTTGCCGAAGCAATAAAACAAAGTGCTAATGGTGTTAGTTCATTCTTAGACCAGGCTAATCAAATATATCAAAATTCAGATTTGGCTGCATCAGAAAAATCACAATCACCTAGAACTACTAGTGGAGGAAGTAATAGAGTAGATATTCCTACTAATATTAGTCAATCAGGATATACAGTAACATGTTATGGAACAGGTGGTTGGTATCTAGGAGGAGGATCAGAACCAACAGCAGTAGCAAGTGGTACTAACCAAAAATTAGTACATGAAGCATGGTTAGCAGATGGTGCTAGATATAAAAACGGTGTTGCTGTTATGAATGTAGATGGAGAAGATCATTATTTAATAGCTACAGCCCCAACATTAGGAAATGTAGGAGATAGTGTTGATGTTAATCTTGATAATGGAGAAACAGTTCCATGTGTAATAGCAGATGCTAAGAGTACAAATGATTCAAACTATACAACTTATGGTCATGCTCAAGGTGATGGATCAGTTAATATTCTAGAATTAGAAGTCGATAGAAATATGTATAATTCAAAAGGGAATCCTACTACAAGCTCATGGGGATTAGATTGGGATAGTAGTAGTGATGTTAGAAGTGTTGATAATCACGGAACAATAGTATAAAGAAAAGTAATATCTACAGATATTGTGGATATTATTTTTTTTTGATAAAATGTAAAAAGGTGATTTTTATGTGGTTATTATCTACATCTATAGCTTTCATCACATGGGCTATGGTATCAATTTTTTATAAAGTAACTCATAAGGTAGATGAATACACTCATTTAAAAACAGGTATCTTAGTAGGCTTAATAATGGGTGCACATGCGTTAGTGTATATGATTTATAAAGGATTAAGTATAAATCTATTGGATGTAATAAAATACTTTCCAATATCAGTATTATATATAGCTAGTATGATTATAGGATATAGAGGATATAAATTTATTGAATTATCAATATCTAGTCCAGTACAAAATAGTAGTGGAGTTATTACGGCTTTATTATTTGTATTATTCTTTCATGAAGTATATGAATTACCATTTTATATTGCAGTAGTATTAATATTTATTGGAGTAATAGGATTATCACTAGATGAAGTAAAAGAAAATAAAGAAAAAAGAAAAAGTTTTTTACAAAAAAACGGTTTTAAAAAATTATTTACTTTAGCAATAATGTTTCCACTATTTTATGCATTATTTGATGGAGTAGGAACATTCTTAGATGGAGTATTCTTAGATAAATTAGAACTAATTAATCCAGATAGTGCATTAATAAGTTATGAATTTACTTTCTTAGTATATGGATTAATCACATGGATTTATTTAAAGAAGAAAGAACCTAAGATTAAAATATTTGATGAATGGAATTTAATAGCAGCAGCTATATGTGAAATGGTAGGACAAGTATTCTATGTATTTGCAATGGCAGAGAATGCTACAATAGCTGCTCCAATTATAGGATCATATTGTGTAATGACTATGCTACTATCAAGAGTATTCTTAAAAGAAAAACTCACAAAGAAAGAATATTTATTTATATTTTTAGTACTAGCAGGAGTTATTATTTTAGCCATAATGGATGTATAAATATTCACATACTTGTGAATATTTTTTTATTATGTTATAATGTAGGCATAATAGAGGTGAGTGTATGAAGAAGACATTAATCTTAATACTTGCAATCATCTTGATATTTCCTTTAACAATTAATGCGGAAGTAAATAAAAAAGAAATAAAAGTAACTGATTATTATGATATATCAGAGTTTTTTACTGACCAAGAAATTGGAAGAGTATATAGTACAAAAGAGAAAGTAGCTGAGGTAAAAGATAATGAATTAGTATTACATAGATTAGGTAAGACAGACTTAATATATGAAGATAATGATAATTATAAGGTAATACATTTAACAGTAACAGAAAAAGGATTAGGATATAATCCAAAGACATCAGCAACCTCAGTATTTGCAGTGATCTTAGGAGCAGTACTAATCACATCATTAATTACGTTTAAGAGAAAGAGTTATTATTAATAATAACTCTTTTTTATGTTATACTAATACTAAGAAGGTATTAATATGATTAAAGATTACATAAACAATAATAATAAATTAAATAAAAAAGAATTCCTCGTAATATTCTGTCTAGTGGGAGTTATATCTGGAGTATTCGGATGGTTATATGAAGTGGTATTCTATTGGATGAATAGTGGTTTTAAGGAAGTATATATGCGTGGAGGAAATTATCTTCCATGGATTAATATCTATATGTATGGGTCTTTCTTAATAATATTATTAACTTATAGGCTTAGAAAAAATCCATTTTTAGTGTTTTTAATAAGTGTAATATCTACTGGAATATTAGAATACTTTTCAGGTTTAGTACTATATGGGATATTAGGTTGGACTAAATGTTGGGATTATAATCAGGAGATATTAAATTTTGGAAATATTGGAGGATATGTTTGCTTAAGAAGTGTTTTAGTTTTTGGTATCTGTGGACTAATGCTTGTATATTTAATATTACCGTTATTAATAAAATTAGTAAAAAAAGTTAATATCAAAGTATTATTAGTAATAAGCATCACATTATTCACAATATTTATTTTTGATGAAGTATATAATAGATGGTTATATCCATATTTTTCAGTACCTCATGCTTCAGAATATTATAAAGAAAAAGGATTTAAGTATATATATTTTGATTAATAAATATCCACAAAAGTGTGGATATTTTTTTTAAAATAATATATAATATAAAACCGATTGAGGGGATTCGTATGGGAAATGAAATTATACAAGCAGATGACGTAGAAATAATAATTAATTCATTAAAAGCATTAACATCAAGTCAAATGATTAGGGTAGAAAATTTGTTATTAAATGGAGAATTACCAAAAAGAGAAAATTATTCTACTGAAGAAGAATACCAAAGAGATTATAAATTATTTATGACTGATGCGATTGATATTGTAGAAGATGCTAAGAAATGTATTTTTACTAATGCATTAGACTCTTATAACGATTTGCTGTTCAGTAAATACGATATAGAAAAATTCGTTAGAGAACAAAATGAAATGTGTGCAGAAACAGTACTTCAATCGAATAGAGATATTAAAAATACTGTTATAGCTGGAGTGATATTATCATTTATTATTCCATCAGCAATACCATTAATAGTAATAATTAGTTTGGGAAGAATAGGTTATAAGGTAGTTAAAATAAATTTATGTACAAATGCAGTAGCAGATAATTTTATTTTACAAGAAGCATTAAACAAAATACAAATACCTTTTTATGAATTTGTTGATACATTAAGGAC
>CAMYVT010000017.1 GCA_947302515.1 uncultured Caryophanales bacterium | reverse complement strand
TACCATTGATAATTACTAACTAGAAATAGTTAGTTTTTTTATTAATTATTATTTGTTGACATGAAATAAAAAAACTGTATAATAAATATCCACAAAGGAGAGATTATTATGATAAATATTACTTCAATAATTAATGATATGAGTGATATTCCATATAAATTAGTACAATATACGGATAAATCACCAAATGGACTTCAAAGATGGCCTGCTAATACAGATCTAAAATTAATGGTATTTAAAACAGGTGATATTATTGGAACTGGTAAGATAATAATATATGATCCATATGGATATGAACATGTTGAAGAAGATTCACTTGTAATTGGAAAAACAAATAATCATTTGGCTGGTCCAATAATTAAATACAATGATAAAAGAATAGGTCTTACACCTCCATTTGCAAGTACTAGAATAAGATTTATACCTGAAGAAGAAGTTCTGACTAGTAGTTGGGGCTGGTATGATAGTTATAATGCTAATAGAATAGAAAGAAGACTAGAAAAGATGAGAGACTTAAAATCATCAGATGCATTATATAGACAAGTTAGAGGAAAAACAATATTCTTTGACAACGAAACAAAAGACTTAGTAGATGAAGTACATGAAAAAGCAGAGAGATTTCAAAAAGTATTAAAATATTATAAGACATATTAGTTTTTTAGTAAAAACATATTATTTATGATATAATCTAGTCATAGGAGGAAGAATATGTTAGTAAATATTATTATTTCACTAATAATAGGAGCTGTTGCTGGATGGTTAGCTGGTATTATCATGGGATCTAAAACTGGTCTTATCAAGAACATCTTCTTAGGAATTGTTGGTGGATTTGTTGGTGGATTAGTATTCAATTTATTAGGATTATCTGCTAACGGAATAATTGGTACTATTATTGTATCAGTTGTAGGTGCTTGCATAGTTATCTTTATTGCTAGATTAATAAGCAAATAAAAAAATCGGATAAATATATCCGATTTTTATTTTAATTAATTATTACTTCTAAAACTATAAATAATATTATAGTAATCACTAGTGCTTTCAGGACCTTCTATAGCAAGATAATGTGTTGTACCATCTTTTACTTCTAATACCCATGCTGTAATATATTTTTTATAATTAGGATAATAAGCAGATATCTTTAAAGCAGGATAATCATTAATTATAGTTTTACCAGTGGTAATGTTTTGCCCCCCATTATCTTCAATTGCATGGTAGACACTATTTGCCCAATCTACTGCATTTTGTGTATTAGTAGGTACACCATATATAGTAACAATCCATGTTCCATTATCAGTATACATCATTGTTTTACTACCATTCATATCAGAATATTTTATCCAATCATTAGGAATAGAAATATAACCATATCCTCCCATTCCAACACGTTTTGAATTAGTACTATTATAATAATCAGCATATTTTTTAGTATCTTCGGCAGTTTTTTTTGTAAGATCTGTACTAATAAAAGGTTCACCAGTAGTATTAACAACAGCATTATTTTTAGAATAATAGAAATAGAATAATAATCCAGCAACCACAACAAATACAACTATACCAATAATAGTAGAAAAATACTTATTTTTACTTTTACCATTACTTTTAGTAGTAGTATTCATTTGATTAATATTATTAACAGGTTGAGAATAATCATTTTCTGTACCACCATCAACCAAATGAAAATCAGATGGAACTTTAATATCTTGACTATTATTAGTATTTGAATCCCCATTCATAAAATCAGGAACATCTGCAAAAGAGTTATTAGATTTAGACTCTTCTTCTTTACTAGTAAGAGTAGGAGCTTTATCTTCAGTAGGAATAAAGCCACTAGGAATTGGTACTGCAGTTCCAGGAGCACTAGTATCTATCGTATTTGCTAATGAGTTCGATATTGGTTTAATTTCAGGAATACTATTATCTTCAATAATAGTATCATCCTCTCTAATATCACTACCTCCACACTCAGTACAAAAGCTACCACCATCTTCTATAAGAGCATTACATTTATTACAATAACGTGCCATCCACATCACATCCTATTATTATTTTACCATTTCTATAAATATATCTCAAATGAATTAATATAAAATATAAGACTTTACATCAAAAAAATAATAAATCTACTTTTATTATACTTTTCAAATTATCTATTATATAGTAAAATATTAATTGGTATTGCCCCATAGCCAAGCGGTAAGGCAGTGGACTCTGACTCCATCACGCGTTAGTTCGAATCTAACTGGGGCAGCCATTTTTTTATTTTAGGGAGGAAGGATATAATGGAAAAAGAAACAAAAAAAATAACATCATTGGAGGCCTTAGTATTCTTCTATAGACATCATGCTTTAACTGAATTTTTACAGACATTAACTAATAAAGAATTAAAGGAAGCAAAATCTTCAATAGTAGCAGGTGACATAGAAGGAGAAAGAATAGGTATTTTAGATGCTATTATTCAAGAAGAAGAATATAGACTTGATGCAACAATACGTAATATTAATTTAGAAATTGCAAATAAAGCCAAATAAAATCAGATTAATCAATTTTAATCTGATTTTTTTACATATGTTTTAGAATTATCATCTAAATTAGGTCTTTGAAAAACATTAAAATCATTTGCGTCTAAATCTGGTAAATCATGTCTTGAATAATAGAATGTTTCATGTACTGTAGTAAAACAATTATCTTCACTAACATATGGATATTCATCAAGTACTTCACGAATATCATCAACATTAGGACTTTTTTCTAAAGTATAAGTTCCATCTTTTAGAACAATTCTGTAAGCATAATATCTATGATGATAAAGACGAGTTTCCCCAGTATTATCCGAATTATTAGGATTAGAAGTCCAACCATCATGACGTTTTCTTTCCCAATGAGTTTCAGTTTCACCATCATCATTGGTTGTTATATAACATTCTTCTGTATAATATTCATAATAAAATTTTAGATAATCATTTTTAGTAGACATTAAATAATATAGATAATCATAATAATCCTGCGCTAAGAACAGTTTTTTAGATTCTATTAATTTAAAAACTGTTTCATCTTGCTTTGTCATTTCAATATAATCATCGGTTCTATAATAACCAGAAGTATCTTCAACCTCTTTATCCAAATAAGTATCAATACTAATATTATTAGTAATATTTTTATGATAACGATGAACATGTCTATTTGTAATAGTACATTCTACTTTATCACTACACCCAGCTAATAATAAAGAAAAAAATAAAGCATATGGAAGAATTGTTTCTTTTCTTGTCTGCATTATATATTCCTCCTTCAGATGCATATTATACTTTTTTTTAAATTTTTACTCAAGAAAAATCTTAATAGATATTGATTGTGCAATTGACGAAAATAATAAAATATCATATAATATACACTGATTTTTAGGGGAAACAATAATGGGAAAAACATATAGTGATAAAAGATTTATTCAAAAATTAAAAATTGATAGAGCATTGCTTCAAAATAGATATATAACTTATTTATTAGTACCAGCATTAACTATTTCCTCAGGTGCTGTATTGGATAAAATTATAACTTATCAAATGCCTGAATATCTAACAATTACTCGTTCTTTTACAGGAAAAGATGGAAAGATAATAGGTAGTGTCAATAGCTATGATGCAGAAGAAACAGATCATGTAATTACAGTATTAAAATGTGAACCATGGCAACAATTAAATAATAAGTATGTTAGAAAAATAACAGCTTATGAGTATTCATTAGATGAGACATTAAAAAAAGATTATCATATTACTGAAGATGACATAGATAACATAAGAGAAAAATACCAATATATTGAGGAAAAAATTAATGTTCCAGCAGAAGAATTAAAAGGAGATACTATTATTTATGTAAAAGAAACATATCAAGATAAAGGTAAGGTTAGTAATTATTCAAGATTTATTGTTCCTATTTGTCTTGCTAGTTTAGGAATAGGAGTAGTAATAGATCTAATAATAAAATGGCGTAGATCATTAAATAATGATGAGATTCAGAAACGTATTAGAAGATTATCAAGAGAAATAGAAGCCTATGAAAAAAACAATCAATTAACTATAAAATGAAATGAGATTTCTTTCATTTTAAAAAAAAATAGTGTATGATATTAGTAGGTTAAAAAAGAGGTGTTATTATGACAGAAAGTGAAAGAGTAGAATTAGCAGACATGCTTTATCCTAATTTGAAGCATGATATTAATTATTATGAAAAAAAGTATCCTGAAAGAAAATTGCCAGAAGGAGCAATGGTAACAAGATATGCACCATCTCCAACAGGAAGTGTTCATTTGGGTAATTTACTTTCTGCTTTTGCTGATATGGTATATGCAAAACAGAGTAAGGGTAGTTTTTATTTAAGAATAGAAGATACTGATCAAAAAAGAATGATTGAAGGTGGTATTGAAAATATCACAGGAGTATTACATGATTTTGATATTATTCCTACTGAAGGATATTCTTTTGGTGGAGAATATGATCCATATATTCAAAGTGAAAGAACAGAAATATATCAAACATATATTAAAGATTTAATAATAAGAGGATATGCATATCCATGTTTTATGACAGAAGAAGAAATACAAAATATTAGAGAAGAACAAGAAATTAATAAAACAAAGATAGGAATTTATGGAGTATATGCAGTAGATAGAGATCTATCTCTAGAAGAAGTTAAAGAACGTATTAATAATGGACAAGAATACGTTATTAGATTGAAAAGTCCGGGAGATCCTAATAAAGAAATAGAAGTAGTAGATTGTATTAAAGGAAAAATGAAATTCCCAGAACACAATGTCGATACTGTACTATTAAAGAAAGATGGAACTCCTACATATCATTTTGCTCATGCTATAGATGACCATCTAATGCATACAACACATGTAATTAGAGGAGATGAATGGGTAAGCAGTCTACCTTTACATATTCAATTATTTGAATTATTATGTTTTGAACCAGTAAAATATGCACATATAGCACCAATTACTATTAAAGATCAAGAAACAGGAAATATTAGAAAAATAAGTAAAAGAAAAGATCCATGGTTCGGAGTAAAATACTATGATGAAAATGGTATTCCAATAGAAGCATTACATCTATATTTAGCAACTATTACAAATACTAATTTTGAAGAATGGTATCTAAACAATAGTGATAAAAAAATAGATGATTTTACTTTTTCATTTGATAAACAAGCAATAGGTGGAACATCATTTGATGAAGCAAAATTAGTTAATTTATGTAAAACATATTTTTCACGTAAAAGTGGAGAAGAAGTATATGATGAAACGCATCATTGGGCAGAGAAACATGATCCAGAATATGCTAATTTACTAGAAAAACATAAACAAGATATGATTAAATTCTTTAATATAGAAAAAGATGGTCCTAGACCTAGAAAGGATATTTCTAAGTATAGTGAAGTAAAAGAAGAATTTAGTTATGCTATAGATTCTATGTTTGAAAAAGAAGCATATTCTAAATATGATGGAGATAAAGTATATGATACAGATTTAATATTAGATTATGTTAATAATGAATTGGATTTAGATGTAGAAAATGAAGAATGGTTTAATACTATTAAACTATTTGCATTAAGAAATGGCTATGCAGCATCTCCAAAAGATTATAAAAATACTCCTAATCAGTATATAGGTCATGTAGGAGATATTTGCGAAGCAATTCGTGTTATGATTACAGGAAGACTAAAATCACCAGATTTATTCAGTATAATGAAGATATTAGGAAAGAAAAGAATAATAGATAGAATAAATCTTTATAAAAATTTAAATAAATAACAATAAAATCAATTTTTATGTTATAATGGTATAGCATTAAGATAGAAAGAGAAGAGGTTTAAAGGTGGAAGAAATAGATTTAAAAGAAATGTTTGATTACTTCTTAGGAAGAATATCATGGATTATTATTGCTGTAGCATTAGCAGTAGCAATAGGTAATTTTTATACTGTGTTTACTAGAGTACCAATGTATAAGAGTACTACGTCTTTAGTTTTAGTAAGTGAAAACAAAGATAGTACTAGTTATAATACAAGTGAACAACAATTGAATAAGAACTTAGTAGGAACCTATTCCGAAATAATAAAATCAAAGACTATATTAAATGAGGTTATTTCTAATCTAGAATTAGATTATACTGTTACTCAATTACAAAATAGAGTTACAGTTAGTTCTGTTAATAATACAGAAATAATTCAAATTACTGTAGCAGATGCTGATCCAAAAGTAGCAACTAAAATAGCTAATCAAATAGCAAACGTATTTGTTAAAGAAGTATCTAAATTCTATAAATTAAATAATGTAACAGTATTAGATAAAGCAGAAATTAATAATAGACCATATAATGTTAATTATTTAAAAGATAATGCTATTTATGTAATGATTGGTTTAGTATTATCATGTGGAGTTATATTCATATTCTTCTATTTTGATACAACTATCAAGACTAGTGAAGAAATTGAAAAGAAATTGGGATTAAACGTAATTGGTATAGTTCCAAAGGTTGGAAAGGAGTAGGCGAGTATGAAGAGTAAAGATTTAATTATTACAAAGAATCCAAAATCATTATTTGCAGAGTCTATTCGTACTATTCGTACCAATATAGCATTTGCTTCATTAGATAAAGAAGCAAAAATAATAATGAATACTTCTCCAGAAACAGGAGATGGAAAAAGTTTTATTACTGCTAACTTAGCAATAGCATATGCACAAGAAGGTAAAAAAGTATTATTAATAGATGCAGATTTAAGAAGAGGTAGACAACACGAAATATTTGAAGTAATGAATGTTACAAGTGGTGGTTATACTAACTTAATGTTAAATTATAAAGATAATTTAGATTTTTCAAAATATATCTTTCCAACATTTGATAAAAATATAGATCTTTTACCTACAGGACCTACACCTCCAAATCCAGTAGAACTATTAGGAAGCGAGAATAATCGTAGGTTATTAGAAAGATTAAAGAAAAAATATGACTTAATTATTATGGATTGTACTCCAATTATTGGTTTAAGTGATGCTTTAATTTTAGCAACATTAAGTGATATTAACTTAGTAACTGTATCAATCAAGAAAACAAAAATGGAAAATCTTGAAAGAGCAAAAAAATTATTTGAACAAGCTAATTCAAAAATTGATGGTGTTATCCTAAATAAATCTCAACCAGTAGGAAGTCATTACTATAGTTATTATTATAATAATGATTATTATAGTGAAAAATAATGAAAGATTTACATACTCATTTACTATATGGAATAGATGATGGTTCTAAATCATTAGAAGAATCAATCAAACTATTAAAACAATTGAGAGCATCAGGTATTAGAGAAATAATGCTTACGCCTCATTATATTGAAAATAGTAAATATATGTGTAATAACAAAGATAAAAAGAAATTACTTGATGACTTAAAGAAGGCAGCAAAAGAGAATAATATCGATGTATCATTATATTTAGGAAATGAAGTATTTTATACAAGCCATTTTATTGAGTTAATCGAAAAAAAAGAAATTTCAACATTAAATAATAGTAAATATTTATTATTTGAATTTCCAATGCATAGTTATTATAGTGGAGGAGGAGAAATAATATCCAAAATAATAAGTAAAGGATATGTTCCAATTCTTGCTCACCCAGAAAGATATGAAGAGTTTCAAGAAAAACCAGATCTTGCAGAAGAATATCTAAGAATGGGATTATTATTACAAGGAAATTCAACATCATTATTTGGAAAGTATGGTAGAAAACCAAAAAAATTATTAAAATATTATATAAAAAAAGGATGGATATCTTTCTTAGGAACAGATACTCATCATGATTATAAATATAATACTAAGAAATTAGAAAAGAAATTACTTCATCTAAATAATAATAAAGAATATGTTCATGATTTATTAGAAGGTAATTTTGATAGAGTAGTAAATAATGAAGATATTGCTATGATAAGATAAAAAAAAGAGGTTTAAACCTCTTTTTTAATTATGTACTAAAGTAGAAGTACCTTTACCTTCTAATACTTTAGCTAAATTACCTTTTTTATTAATATTAAATACAAGTATTGGAATATCTTCATCCATACATAAACTAATAGCAGTAGAATCCATTACATTTAATTTTTTGTTTAATACATCAATATAAGTAATATCTTTAAAACGTTTAGCATCTTCATACTTCTTAGGATCTTTATCATAAACACCATCTACTTTAGTAGCTTTTACTAAGATATCAGCATTTATTTCAGCAGCTCTTAAACTAGAGGCAGTATCTGTTGAGAAAAATGGAGATCCAGTACCACAACCAAATACAACAACCCTTCCTTTTTCTAAATGACGTATAGCTCTATCTTTAATATAAAATTCAGCTATTTGTCTCATTTCAACACCAGTTTGTACTCTAACTGGAGTACCAATTTGTTTAAAAGCATCACCTAAGGCTAAAGCATTCATAACGGTTCCCATCATTCCTATATAGTCTGATGTTGCTCTATCCATATATTCATTACTTTTTCCCCTCCAGAAATTGCCACCACCAACAACAATACCAATCTCATATCCTAAATCAACACATTCTTTAATTTCTTTAGCAATTTCAATAGTTCTGTCAAAGTCAATTCCCGTTTTTTTGTCGCCTGCAAGTACTTCACCACTAAGTTTTAAAATTATTCTCTTATATTTCAAAAAATCATCTCCTAGTGAATAGTTTATCATAAGAAATTGAGAATTCCAAATAATAAAAATTTATATGTAAAATAAAGAAGTTTGTTTGACATAACATAGTGTTTATGCTATAATCTATGTGTTTGACGCCTCATGCTCAAACCGCATTGAAAAGGTTATAAACGTTTACGTACCTTTAAAGCGAGTCTTAAGTTTAATAAAGGAGGTAAAAATATATGAACGCTGTAATTAAAGTCGGTGGAAAGCAATACTATGTAACTGAAGGTGCAGAAATTTATGTAGAAAAATTAAACTGTGCAGTAGGAGATGTAGTAAATTTCGATCAAGTATTAATGCTTGATAAAAAAATCGGAAATCCTTATCTTACAGGAGTTACTGTTCAAGGAGAAGTTCTAAAGAATGGTAAAAATAAGAAAATTAAAGTTTTCAAATATAAATGTAAAGATAGATCTAACCGTGTAAAACAAGGACATAGACAACCTTATACAAAAATCAAAATTACTAAAATTGGTTAATTTATGATAACTGTTAATGTAGAAAAAGAAAATAACAAATTTAAAAAGATTAGTATTCTCGGACATGCAATGTATGCTGATAGAGGTAAAGATATTGTGTGTAGTTCTGTAAGTAGTATTGTTATTACTACAGTAAATGGAATATTAACTCTTAATAAAGGAAGTCTATCATATATGGTTGGTAAAAAGGGTATGAAGATTGACATTAAAAATGAAGATGAAGTTACTCAATTACTAATACATAATATGGTTAATCTATTAAAAGATCTGGAAAAACAATATCCAGAAAACATAGAAGTGAAATAAGGAGGAGAATTATGAAATTACTAAATTTAGATATACAATTATTTGCTCACCACAAAGGGCAAGGATCAACATCTAATGGTCGTGATTCTGCAGGACGTAGACTTGGAGCTAAAGCAGCAGATGGAGAATTCATCACAGCTGGTTCAATTATATACCGTCAAAGAGGAACTAAAATGTTCCCAGGAACAAATACTCGTCGTGGAAATGATGATACAATTTATTCTACAGTTGATGGAATCGTTAAATTTGAACGTTTAGGAAGAGATAAGAAAAAAGCTTCAGTTTATCCAGTAGAAGGATAATAAAAAATACAAGAGCCATTGGCTCTTTTTCTTGTTTTAAGAGGAATATTTATAAGTATTATAATATCTAGAAAAGTATATGAAAAAATAGTAAAATAACAATATACATAACATGTAAAGTATGTTATAATACATCTGGTTAAAAAGGAGGGATAGTATGTTTGTAGATGAGGTATTTATTAAAGTTGAAGCCGGAAACGGTGGAGATGGATGTACAGCATTCCGTCGTGAAAAATATGTACCTATGGGTGGACCATATGGTGGAAATGGTGGACATGGTTCTGATATCATCTTTAAAGTTGATGAAGGACTACATACATTATTAGATTTAAGATACCAAAAAACTATCAAAGGACCTAAAGGAGAGAATGGTAGAGGAAAGAATCAGCATGGTAAAGGAGCAGAACCTACTATAGTTAAAGTACCATTAGGAACAGTAGTAACAGATATGGATACTGGTTTAATACTTGCAGACCTATCCCATAAAAATCAAGAAGAAATAATTGCTAAAGGTGGTAGAGGTGGTAGAGGAAACACTGCCTTTAAGACTCAAACAAATACAGCTCCAGATTATTCTGAAAATGGAGAAGAAGGAGAAAAGAAGAATTTAAAAGTAGAAGTAAAAATGTTAGCAGATGTTGGATTAGTTGGACTTCCAAGTGTAGGCAAATCAACTATTATATCTTGTATATCTGCCTCTAAACCAAAAATAGCTGCATATCACTTTACTACATTAAATCCTAATCTAGGAGTAACTAAATCAAGTGATGGAAGAAGCTTTGTAGTAGCTGATCTTCCGGGATTAATTGAAGGAGCAAGTGAAGGAGAAGGTTTAGGAGATAAATTCTTAAGACATATTGAAAGAACAAGAGTAATAGCTCATGTTATAGATATGGCTGGTTCTGAAATGAGAGATCCATATGAAGATTTTGTTTTAATTAATAAAGAATTAAAAGAATATAACAAAAAATTATTAGATAAACCAATGATAGTAATTGCTAATAAGATGGATTTACCAGAAGCAAAAGAAAATCTAGAGAAATTTAAAAAGAAAGTAGATTTAGAAATATATGAAGTAAGTGCTGCTATGAATAAAGGACTACAACAAGTAGTTGATCGTCTTGCAGATATACTTGATACTATTCCAATGAATCCACTTTATGATGATTCTCAAATAGAAAGTAATGTATTATATAAATTTAAGAAAGAAGAACCATTCACAATATCTAGAGATGATGATGGGGTTTGGGTTGTATCTGGAGATGAAGTAGAAAGAATCTTTAAGATGACTAAATTTTCATCAGATGAAGCAGCTTATAGATTTGCTAAGAAATTAAAAAGAATGGGAATTGATGATAAATTAAAAGAACTAGGAGCAGAAGAAAATGATCAAGTAAGAATATTAGATTTTTACTTTAACTTTAAAGATTAATAAAAATAGGGGGATAACATGTCATTATATAGAGAAACTTGCGAAGATTTAGATAAAGAAGAATTAATACGTAATTTTTATCGTTTTGAAGGGGCAAGAACACTAAGTAGAATAAATACAAGTGGTAGTGGTTATATATATGTATCTAATTCGCTAGATCATCATATGTATTTCACCATGAGAAGATTAAAACAATTAATAGATAAAATATTATTTGAAACAGAAGAAATTAGATTTACTTCTACAAATATTCGTTCTTCTGAAACATATCCAAAAATTAAAAAACTAGTAATTAATAATGGTTCAATAGATCCATTATATAGTTATAGAATATGTTGTCCTGCATCTTTTGAACGACACTTAAGAGAAAATAGTGTTCGTAATACTAGTCCAAAAGATGGTAAAAGAAAAGTAGAAAGGGTAGATAGAAGAGTTTATGGTGGAGGATATGGATTAAGTGATGAATGGAAAGAATTATTATATTATTTAACATACTTCACAGCAGTAACTAAGATAAATAGAAATGATTTATTAGAATTACTTATTAAAATGCGTAGAAGTGGTAAAATGACTAACAAAGATCACTTATTATTTATAACAACAGATTCAGAAAGATATAGTTATAAAATAAATCAGAATGTATTAAGTGATTTTAATAAATATAATATTATTAATGCATTAGAATCTATTGTTGAAAAAGGATTAGTTGTTGAAGGTTCATCTTTAGCGGCATTTCCTAAAAAAACAATAAGAGAAATAGTAGATGATTATGAGAGGGGTAAAGAAAAAACTTTAGAATTAATTAGAAAATAAAAACACAGGGGGAATTAATATGAGTAAACGAACAAAACTATTATTAGATCAGCATTTAGTTCTAAATTTTTTGGAAGAACATCCAGATTATTATGATTGGTTTGAAAAAATGTGTATCAAATCATATGCAGAAGAAGGATCAGCTCATGATAAATGGACAAAAGATGTTATTCGGGAAATATATGATGAATTAGGACTTATACCAGAAGATAAAAATATGTACATAGAGTTTATAAAATTACTAGAAGAAACTTTTGGAATAGAAGGAAAAAACATTATAGAAGTAGGTGGAGGAATTATTCCTAGATTGGGTAAAAGAATCCACTTACAACAACATACTGGATCTATTACAGTTTATGATCCTAGACTAGGAAATGATATTGTTGGAGAAGAAAGATTTATCTTAAGAAGAGAAAAATTTAATGATAGAACACCAGTAGATGGAACGGATGTTATGATTGGCTTAATGCCATGCAAAGGAGCAGAAGCATTAATTGCTTCTGCTACCAAACATAATATAGATTTTCTAGTATGGTTATGTGAAGGTGGACCGCATGGAGATTGTTATGACTACTTTGAAGATGAAGCAGAATGGTTAAATTACATTAACATTCTTGCACTAAGAGGTATAGAAGATAATCATATGGGTAAATTAATGGTTAAGAGAATTGATGAATTATCGGAATATCCTATTATTTACAATCAAAGATAAAAACAATTGTATCTTTTTAAAAAAATATGTTATAA
This sequence comes from uncultured Caryophanales bacterium, assembly GCA_947302515.1. The sequence goes on along the minus strand of CAMYVT010000017.1, from coordinate 21,055 downwards.
TTTTCATAGAATACACAAGAGTAGAGAGGTGTCTTTTATGAAAAGTATAAACTTTTTACAACAACAAGGTATCGACGTAAAATCCAGCTTAGATTTATTTGGTGAGATAGAAAAATACAATGATAAATTAGGAGAATTCTTAGTAGGAATTCATACTAAAATTAAACAATTAATTGTCTTTATGCAAAATAAGGACATGACTAATTATGCTAATTGTGTTCGTTCAATGAAAAATGATGCTAAATTTTATGGATTTAGGACTTTAGCAGCAATGGCAGATGAACATGAACAAAAAAGTATGGCAGGAGATTTATTCTATGTAACAGAACATATCAATGATTTAATACAAGAAACTAATAATTCTATTGTATTAATTCAAGAATATATGAATGGATCAGAAGATGCTCCTGAAGTCGCACCAGAAAAGAAAGATGAATATAGTGAAGATACAATTTTAGTAGTAGATGATTCTAATATTGTAAGAAACTTTGTTAAGAGAATCTTCTCAGAAAAATATAATGTAGGCACTGCCAATGATGGAGAAGAAGCTATCAAAATCATTGAAGCCAATAAATCAAATGGTCATTTAAAAGCCATACTATTAGACTTAAATATGCCTAAAGTAGATGGTTTTGGTGTACTAGAACATATGAGAAGTAATGGATTACTTGATACTATTCCAGTATCAATTATTTCAGGAGATTCATCAAAAGCAACAATTGATAGAGCATTTACCTATGATATAGTAGATATGATTAGTAAACCATTTAATGATCGTTCTATTACACTAGTAGTAGAAAAAACATTAATGAAAAAAGATATATAAAAAAAGAAGTATAACTTCTTTTTTATTTTATTTTTAAAGTATCTCCTACTTTTAATTCTTTACATATATTTAAAGGTAATATATATAATCTTTTTGCTTTAAAATGAATAATTCTTTTTTCACTTTTAACATTACTATGTAGATATAATATCTTATTATCATTATCAGTAAAACATGCATCAACTTTTTGACAAAAGAAATATGTATCTAATATTTTCTTATTAGGAAAATATATAACATAATCTAATGTATTAAGATTAAACTTTATAGATTTAAATCTTTCTTTAAAAGTACTTAATTCATGTATTTCATATTTCTTTTTAGAAACTTTAAGATACATATTATCACCCAATAAAATTATATCATAATATACTTTTAAAAATATTAAAAATATGGTAATATATAGGAAGAAATGGAGGTATTAGTATGAGTGGACATTCAAAATGGGCTACAATACATAGAAAAAAAGGTTTACTAGATGCAGCTCGTGGAAAAGTATTCCAAAAGTTAGCAAAAGAAATTATGGTTGCAGCTAAAGGAGGAAGTCCTGATCCGAGTCAAAATGCTGCATTACGTTTAGCAGTTGATAAGGCAAAAGCTCAAAATATGCCAAAAGATAATATACAAAAAGCAATTGAGAAAGCCACAGGAGGATCTGATGGAGCAAACTTTGAATCAGTTCGTTATGAAGGATATGGCCATGGTGGAGTAGCATTCATGGTAGATTGCTTAACAGATAATCGTAATAGAACAGCTTCACAAGTAAGAGCAGCCTTTACAAAAGCAGGAGGAAACTTAGGAACAGATGGTTCAGTAAGCTATATGTTTGAACGTAGAGGTTCTATTGTAATACCATCAGAATATGATGAAGATACAATGATGATGACAGCATTAGATGCTGGTGCCTTAGATTTTGAAAAAATAGAAGATAATTATATTATTACAACAGATGCTAATTCATTCACAGCCGTAAAAGATGCTTTAGAAGCAGCAGATGTAAAAGAATTCTTAGAGTGTGAATTAACATATATTCCAAATATGGAAGTAGAATTAGATGAAGAAGGACAAGAAAAAGTAATGAAATTAGTAGATGCTCTAGAAGATCTAGATGATGTACAAGATGTATATTATAATTTAAAAGAAAGTGAATAAAAGACTGGAAACAGTCTTTTTTATTTAAAACATTTGTTTAAACTTAAAAAATTTATTATAATAATATTGGAGATGATTAAATGTACGATTATATCATTGGAAAGATAACTTATATAAAGAATAATGCTATTGTAGTTGATAATAATGGAATAGGATACTTAGTATATGTACCAAATCCATATTCATATGAATTAAATAAAGAATATAAAGTCTATATATATCAACATATTACAGAAGATGAGAATAGTTTATATGGATTTAAAACTATTGAAGAAAAAGATTTCTTCTTAAAACTAATTAGCGTTAAAGGCTTAGGTTGTAAGATGGCATTACCTATTTTAGCAGTGGGTTCAGTTGATGGAATAATGGATGCAATAGAAAGAGAAAATATTTTGTATTTAAAAAAATTTCCTAAAATTGGAGATAAATTAGCAAAACAAATAATATTAGATTTAAAAGGTAAATTAGAGTTTATTGGTGTTGGAATTAGTGATGAAGAAATGAAAGTAGAAAATGAACTTAAAGAAGTATTATTGGGCTTAGGATATAAAGATAAAGAAATAATTCCAGTACTAGCAAAAGTAGATACTTCACTACCAATAGAAGGACAAGTAAAAGATGCATTAAAATTATTATTAAAATAATATTGAAAGGAGCAATTGTATGGAAGAAAGCGTAATAAAAAACTATGAATTATTAGATGATAAAGTACTAGATAATACAATTAGGCCTGAAACTATAGATGAATATATTGGTCAGACAGATGTTAAAGAAAACATAAAAGTATTTGTAGATGCTGCTAAAATGAGAAAAGAATCTCTTGATCATGTATTATTATACGGTCCTCCAGGACTTGGAAAAACCACTCTTGCTTTTATAATTGCTCATGAATTGGGTTCTAATATTAAAACAGCAAGTGGACCCTCTATAGAAAAAAGTGGAGATTTGGCGGCAATTTTATCTTCTTTAGAACCTGGAGATGTATTATTTATTGATGAAATACATAGAATGCCTAGATATATTGAAGAGATATTGTATCCTGCTATGGAAGATTATTCTCTAGATATAATAGTTGGTTCAGAAGGAAATAGTAGAAATATAAAAATAGATTTACCACCATTTACTTTAGTAGGCGCAACAACAAGAGCAGGAGATTTATCAGCACCTCTAAGAGATAGATTCGGCATAGTATCAAAATTACAATTTTATTCAATAGAAGAATTAAGAGATATTATTAAGAGAACTTCACGAGTGCTTGATATGCCAATAACAGATGATGCAGCAGTAGAACTTGCTAAAAGAAGTAGAGGTACTCCGAGAGTTGCTAACAGATTATTTAAAAGAGTAAGAGATTTTGCAATGGTAAAGAAAAGTAAAAAGATTACTCTAGAAATAACTCAAGAAGCATTAGATAAATTAAAAGTAGATAATTTGGGATTAGATAGTACAGATAGAGAATTATTACTGGCAATTATTAATAGATTTAATGGTGGTCCAGTTGGAATAGAGGCTCTAAGTAGTTCTATTGGAGAAGAAGTAACTACAATAGAAGATGTCTATGAACCATATCTATTACAAATTGGATTATTAAAAAGAACAGCACGAGGAAGAGTAGTTACAGATAAAGCATATGAGGCTTTAGGAATTGAAAAGAGAAAGTAATTTCTCTTTTTTTTAATATACTTTTATGGTATAATTAACATCAGTTATGGAGGGGATTCCATGAAAGTAGAAGAATTTGATTATAATTTACCAGAAGAGTTAATTGCTCAAACACCTCTAGAAAAAAGAGATGAATCAAGACTACTAGTATTAGATAGAAAAACTGGTGATTTAGAACATAAACATTTTTATGATATTATTGATTATTTAGATAAAGGAGATACATTAGTATTAAATGATTCTAAAGTATTACCTGCTAGATTAATAGGAGTAAAGGAAGAAACAAATGCTGTAATAGAAATATTACTTTTAAAGAGTGTTGAAAAAGATATCTGGGAATGTTTAGTAAAACCAGCTAAAAGAATTAAAGTGGGAACTATAGTATCTTTTGGTGAAGGTAGATTAAAAGCTAAATGTACAAAAGTATTAGATGAAGGATTAAGATATTTTGAATTAATTTATGATGGTATATTATTAGAAATATTAGAAGAATTAGGTACAATGCCACTACCTCCATATATTCATGAAAAGTTAGTTGATCAATCACGTTATCAAACAGTATATGCTAAAGAAATAGGTAGTGCTGCTGCACCAACAGCAGGTCTTCATTTTACTAAAGAATTACTAAAAAAAATTGAAGATAAAGGAGTAAATATAGCTTATGTGACATTACATGTAGGATTAGGTACATTTAGACCAGTAAGTGTAGAAAAAATAGAAGAACATGAAATGCATAAAGAGTTTTATACTATGTCAAAGTCTGTTGCTGATTTACTTAACGAAACAAAGAAAAATGGAAAAAAAATTATTGCTGTAGGAACAACCAGTACTAGAACATTAGAAACTATCGCGAATAAATATAATAAGTTTGAAGAATGTAGTGGCTGGACAGATATTTTTATTTATCCGGGTTATAAATTTAAAGGTATAGATTCACTAATAACTAACTTTCACTTACCAAAGTCTACATTAGTTATGTTAGTTAGCGCCCTTGCAGGTAAAGATAAAATATTACATGCCTATGAAGAAGCAATTGAAGAAAAGTATAGATTCTTCTCCTTTGGAGATGCTATGTTTATAAAATAAGAATTGAGGTAAAAGTATGAAAGTAAAGTATACACTTATACATAAAGATGAAGAAACTGGTGCTAGATATGGTACATTAGAAACTAATTATGGTACTGTAGAAACTCCTATGTTTATGCCAGTAGGTACTAGAGGTGCAGTTAAAGGATTAACTCCAGATCAAGTAAAAGAATGTAATTCTGGTATTATTCTTGCTAATACATATCATTTATGGTTACGTCCAGGAGAAGATATTGTTGAAAAATGTGGAGGACTTCATAAATTTATGAATTATGATGGTCCAATCCTAACAGATTGTGGAGGTTTCCAAGTATTTAGTTTAGTTAAAAATAAAGAAAAAGATATAACAGAAGAGGGAGTTCATTTTAAAAGTCATATTGATGGTAAAGAACTATTACTTACACCAGAAAAATCTATAGAAATTCAAAATAAATTAGATAGTGATATAGCTATGAGTTTTGATGAATGTCCACCATATCCTGTAAGTTATGAATATATGAAAGAATCAATTGAAAGAACACTTAGATGGGCTGAAAGAGGTAAAAAGGTACATAATAACCCTAATCAATCATTATTTGGTATAGTACAAGGTGGAGAATTTGAAGATTTAAGAGAAAAAAGTTGTAAAGAGACAGTTAAAATGGATTTTGATGGTTATAGTATTGGAGGCACATCAGTTGGTGAAGATAAACCTACCATGTTAAAGATGATTGAATATGGAGTTAAATATCTACCAGAAGATAAAGTAAGATATTTAATGGGAGTAGGAGAACCAGTTGATATTCTTGAAGGAGTAGAAAGAGGAATAGATATCTTTGATTGTGTTTTAGCAACACGTATTGCTCGTCATGGACAAGCATTTACAAGACATGGTAAAGTTAATTTTAATAATGCTCAATATAAAGAAGATCTAAGACCAGTAGAAGATGGTTGTGATTGTTATTGCTGTAAAAATTATTCCCGAGCTTACATTAGACACTTAATAACAGTAGGTGAATCTTTAGGTGGAACATTATTGTCAATGCATAATATAAGATTTCTAATAAGAGAAACAGAAGAAATAAGAGAAGCCATTAAAAATAATAGATTTAAAGAGTATAAAGAAGATTTTATAAAAAAATATAGAAAAGAAGAAGAGTAGAAATACTCTTTTTTAGTATAAAAAATGTTTGAAAAATAAATTAATATGATATAATAAAATAGTATAAGAATAGAATAGAGAGGAGGGGTGTAAATGTCATTGTTTGGTAAAAAAGATAATAATCCTACTGCGGATATAAATCAACCAACAGAAAAAAAGAAGAAGAAAAATAAAAAAGAAGACGACACTCCTGCCTATGAAAATTCTGCCTTTGAAATATATGATCCTGGATCAAGCTTTAATGCTCAATCAGGATTTATTGTTAAAAATCAAGATACTACTCCTATTGAAACTGCAGCACCAGAGCAACAAGCAGCAATGCCAGTTGTAGATCCAAATGCTGATGCGATGGACCCAAACACAATGGCTATAGATCCAGCAGTACAACAAGAACAATTAATGGCTCAAGTACAACCACAACCTATGCCAGATCCAAATGCTATGGTAATGGATCCAAATGTTGCAATGGACCCAAATGTTGTTGCAATGGGGCCAAATGTTGTTGCAATGGACCCAAATGTTGTTGCAATGGACCCTAATGTTGCAATGGACCCTAATGTTGCAATGGATCCAAATGCTGTTGCTGTTGATCCTAATCAGCAAGTAACTTCATTAGATCAAGCGACACTTTCAGTAGCTGATGCATCTGTAGCTTTACCTACAGAAGCTGATGCTTTAGTTGATAAAAATCAAAAAGTTGAAAGACCGGTAAAAAGATACCGTTATACTATAATTAATTCTTTAGGCAAAAAAGAAACGGGACCATTTGAAGCTGAAACAGAAGAAGAAGTAAGAAACTTCTTATTAACACAAGGTTATCAAGTTCTAGAAGTAAAAGAAAGATCTAAATCAGATATAGATATAGGTGGTAATGGAAAAATAGGTGCAAATGATTTATCATTCTGTCTTACTCAATTATCTACTTATTTAAAAGCAGGAATCCCATTATCAGATTCAGTAAGAATTCTTGCTAAACAATCTAGGAAAGCAAATTTAAAACATCATTTTAATCAATTAGTATATCAATTACTTAAAGGAGAAAGTTTATCAGATGCCATGACAATGCAAGGATCTGTTTTCCCTAAATTATTAATAAATATGGTAAAAACTGCTGAAATGACAGGAGATTTACCATCTATCTTAGATGATATGGCAGAGTATTATACCTCAATGGATCAAACTAGAAAACAAATGAAATCTGCTATGACATATCCTGCTGTAGTTTTAACTATAGCAACAGGTGTATTGGTATTTATGTTAACTTACTTAGTACCACAGTTTACTTCTATGTTTGAGGATCAGGGAGCAGAGTTACCAGCACTTACAAAAATGATTGTAGGTGTAAGTGGATTCATAACAAAGAAATGGATGTTTTTAATTGCTGGAATACTAGTAGTTATAGTAGTTTTCTATTTACTATATACAAAAGTTCAGAAATTTAAATTAGGAGTACAAGTAATTTTAATGCATACTCCTGTAGTAAAAGATGTAATTATTTATAATGAAATGGCCAACTTCTCAAAAACATTTGCATCATTATTAAATCATAGTGTATTTATTACAGATTCTATGGAAATACTATCTAAAATAACAGAAAATGAAGTATATAAAGGTATTATTAATAAAACATTAGAGAATCTTGCTAAAGGTGATTCTATATCATCTGCCTTTAGAGGAGAATGGGCTATACCAGTAGTTGCTTATGAAATGATTGTTACTGGTGAGTCTACTGGACAATTAGGACAAATGATGGAGAAAGTTGCAAACCACTTCCAAATGTTACATAAAAATGTTATTGATCAAATGAAAAGTTTGGTAGAACCAATAATGATTTGTTTCTTAGCAGGAATAGTTGGAGTAATATTAGTTTCAATAATTCAACCAATGTTCTCTATCTATAGCCAAATTAAGTAATAAAGGAGGTAATTATATTATGGATTATATTTATATGATTATCTTTTTTATTTTAGGTGCATGTCTGGGTTCATTTTATACAGTAATTGGATTAAGACTTCCCAAAAAAGAATCATTTTTAACAGGAAGAAGTCATTGTGATCATTGTAATCATGTTTTATCTTTATTAGATATGGTACCAATATTATCATATTTATTCTTAGGTAAAAAATGTAGATATTGTAAAGAAAAAATAAGTAATTTATCTACTTATATGGAATTCTTTACTGGAGCATTATTTTGTTTAGCATATTATACTTTTGGTTTTTCAAGTAGTTTATTATTTGCTTTAGGAATAATATCTTTACTTACAATATTATCAGTATCTGATATATCTTATTTTATTATTCCAGATGAAATATTAATATTCTTTACTGGATATTTCTTAATAATAAATACTATATTTAATGGTGTAATGTCATCACTATTTCATTTGTTATCAGGAATATTATTATTTGCTTTTATGTATGGAATAATGCTATTAGGAAATGCCATCTTTAAAAAGGAAACATTAGGTGGTGGAGACATCAAATTAATGTTTGTAGTAGGCTTAGTTTTAAATCCATTTTTAGGTATTGTAGTAATATTTATAGCTAGTTTTCTAGCATTACCAATATCAATGTTAATATTATGGAAAAAACATCAAAATCTAGTACCTTTTGGACCATTCTTAGTAACAGCATTCTTATTTATATTTTTTACTAGATTAGATATGCAAACAATAATAGAATTTATCAAGTCATTTTAAGAAAGAATTTCTTTCTTTTTTTTTGAAATTATTATATTATAGGAATAGGTGAGGTATATGAAAAATATAGCAATTGTTCCAGCAGATACATATACAGTTATTAATAAAAGTATCATTACAGAACAAGATAGAAAAATTGTATCTATGTTATATCAACCAATCATAGGTTATACAGGAGTATCTTTGTATTATACCTTATTAAATAGTTTGAATGAGCAAGAGTTAATGAGTGATGATTTAACTCATCATCATTTAATGTCTACTATGCAATTAAAACTAGAAGATATAGTAATTGCCAGAGAAAAACTAGAAGCAATAGGTTTAATAAAAACTTATGTAAAAAAAGATAATATTAATCAATATGTATACTTATTATACTCACCATTAGAGCCAAATGAATTTTTTAATCATCCAATATTAAATATAGTTCTCTATAATAATATAGGTAAAAAAGAATATGAAAAAATACTAAATTATTTTAAAATACCTAATTATAATTTAAAGGATTATGAAGATATAACTTCTTCATTTGATGATGTATTTAAATCTACAAGAGGAACTATTATGGAAATGGAAGAAGATATAACTAAAAGAGATTCTAATAATATAGAAATTAATAAAGGAGTGGATTTTAATCTTATTATTTCATCTATTCCTAAAAGTCAATTAAATGATAGGTGCTTTAACGAAGAAACCAAAAACTTAATAAATAATTTAAGTTATATATATAATATTAATTCTTTGGAAATGCAAAATCTAATTAGAGATTCATTAAATGAAAAAGGATTAATAGATAAAAACATATTAAGAAAAAGCTGTAGAGATTATTATAAATTTGAAAATGCTGGTAATCTTCCAACACTTATCTATAATAAACAACCTGATTTCTTAAAAAAACCTGAAGGAGATAATTCTAAATGGGCTAAAATGGTTTATGCTTTTGAAAATATGACTCCATATCAATTATTAAAAGCAAAATATAAAGGAGCAGAACCTACAGATAGAGATAAGAAATTGGTAGAGAGCCTACTTATTGATCAAAAACTAAATCCAGGTGTTGTTAATGTCCTAATTAGTTATGTATTAAAAACAAATAATGAACAATTAAAGAAAAGTTATGTAGAAACAATTGCTGGTCAATGGAAAAGATCAAATGTAGAAACAGTAGAAGAAGCAATGAAGATTGCTGAAAAATATCATAAAAAACTAAAGAAACAATTTGCTGAAACAAATAAACAGGTTAAGAAAGAAAAAGAGCAATCTCTACCAGCATGGTTTAGTAAAGAACAAGAAATAGAGGAGACTAATGAAGAAGATTTAGAAGAACTAGATAAGATTTTAACAGAACTTATATAGTTCTTTTTCTGTGTAAAAACAAGTAAATATAATTGTAAATACAAAGTAAAATAGATTGTAAATTGTCATATTATTCAAAAACTATGTTATTATAGTAATTGAGGGATTATATGGCAAAAGATATAAATGAATTTTACAACATAATAGACGAATATATTAATCATCCTAAAGTATTAGAGATGAAGGAATATACTCATCATGGTATACGCAGATATGACCATTGTTTTCGTGTTGCCTATCATACTTATAAAGTAACTAAATTTTTAAAATTAAATTATGTTTCTGCTACAAAAGCAGCTATGTTACATGATTTTTATACTAATGAATTAGATGATGAAAAATCAAAAATAAAAAGATATAGAACTCATCCAAAATATGCAGTAGAAAATTCTAAAAAGTATTTTAATATAAATGAAATGGAAGAAGATATTATTAAAAGACATATGTTTCCAATTACCCTTACCCCACCGAGATATCTAGAAAGTTGGATAGTAGATATAGTTGATGATATAACTTCCTTATATGAAAAATGTTGTTCAACTGCTAAAGATTTAAAATCAACTGCAAATGTTTTAACAGTAGTAATATTATCATTTTTACGTTAGAGCAAACGCTCTTTTTTATTTATAAATAATATGATATAATTAACCATGAAGGAAGAGAGAGAAATGAAAAAAACTTTAATTTTTGGACATAAAAAACCTGATACTGATTCCGTAATGTCAGCCATTGCTCTTTCATACTTAAAGAATCAATTAGGGGATAATACTGAACCGAGAGTACTAGGAAATATTAATAAAGAAGCAAATTATGCTCTTGAATATTTTAATGTTAAAGAACCAAAATATTTAAATGATGTTAAATTACAATTAAAAGATATTAATTATCATAAAGGATTCTGTATTGAAGATACAGAAAGTATTTATGATGGATATCAAAAAATGTTAGATGCAGAATTAACTGGTATACCAGTATGTAAAAATAATAAAGATTTTTCTGGATTAGTAACATTAAAAGATTTATCACACAACTTAGTAAATGAAAATGTAGAAGATTTATATACTTCTTATGATAATATTTTAAGAGTACTAAAAGGAGAAGAAATAGTAAGATGTAGTGATGAAATAATTGGAAAGATTTTAGTCGCTGCCTATCGTAGTACTACGTTCTTAAGTAATGTTAAATTAAGTAAAAATGATATTTTAATCGTCGGAGATAGACATAGTGTAATAGAGTATGCTGTTACATCTGGAGTTAAATGTATAATCTTATCAGGAGATTCATATATAAAGGAAGAACATATTGAAATAGCAAAACAAAATGATGTTAATGTTATTCGTACTCCATATGATACATATAGAGTATCTAAACTAATATCATTAGCAAACTATATTAAGACAATGATTAAATTAACAAATCCCATTACTTTTAATGATATAGAATATGTTTCTGATATTATAGATATAAATAATAAACAAAAACATACAAACTACCCAGTAGTTGATAAAAATAATAAATGTTTAGGTTTATTAAAGATAACTGATTTATCTGATAAAAACCCTAAAAAAGTAATATTAGTTGATCATAATGAAAAATTACAAAGTGTAGAAGGATTAGAAGAAGCAGAAGTATTAGAAATATTTGATCATCATGCTTTGGGAAGTATCACAACAAATAATCCAATTAATTATAGAAATATGGTAGTAGGTTCTACTTGTACTATTATTTATACAATGTATAAAGAATCTAAAACACCTATTCCTAGAGATATGGCCGGCTTAATGCTATCAGGTATTATTTCTGATACTTTAATATTAAAAAGTCCAACTACAACAGAAAAAGATATTAAAGCAGTTGAAGAATTATCTACTATCGCAGGAGTAGATTATAATACTTATGGACTAGAATTATTAAAATCAGGTACTTCATTAGATGGATTATCTAAAGAAGATGTATTATATAATGATTATAAATTATTTACAGTAAATGATAAGACATTAGGAATAGGACAATTCTTTACAATGAACTTTGAAGAAATAGAAAAAGAATTAAATTCATATATCGATGTATTAGATAAAGTGGCAGAAGGAAATAATTATACCTTAGTAGCTTTATATGTAACAGATATTATTAAGAATGGTAGTTATGTAATTTATAATAGAAGAGCACAAAATATTATGGATTTAGCTTATGAAGATGGATTTAAAGAAGGACAATTCATTGAAGGATGTGTTTCACGTAAGAAACACGTTGTACCAATTATAATGCAGATTATAGAAAGTTAGGAGAAGAAATGGTAGAAAGTATTGTAGAATCTTTATTAAGTTTATTAAGTGGTTTAGGAGGACTTCCTTTTGGAAAACAATTAATGGTATTTATTATTTCATTAATGCCAATTCTAGAATTAAGAGGAGGACTTATAGCAGCAGCTCTCTTAGGATTAAAACCATTAGAAAGTTATATTATTACTATTATAGGAAATATTATTCCAGTACCATTTATATTATGGTTTATTAATAGAATAATAGAATGGATGCGTAAAGGAAAAAAATTATCTAAAGTAGCAAACTGGTTAGATAAAAAAGTAGAAAAACATAAAGGTCAAATAGAAAAATTTGGTTTCTGGGGATTAGTATTCTTCGTAGGAATACCACTTCCAGGTACTGGAGCATGGACAGGTTGTTTAATAGCAGCAGTCTTAGAAATGGATCGTAAAAAATGTTTTATTGCTGCTATGATTGGAATCTTTATGGCAAGTATTATTATGATGTTAATATCATTCGGTTTATTAAAGAATATTGTTGGATAAATAGGATTAATTCCTATTTTTCTTTTCAAAAAAAGAAATATTTTATATAATAAATAATAGAGGAGAGTAAAATGATAGATATATTGGTAAAATATTTTTTATTATTTTATTTTTATTCAATAGTAGGGTACGTATGTGAAATAATAAGTATATATAGACTCAAGAAAAAACTTGCCTTGAATAGAGGATATTTATTAGGTCCATATTTACCTATTTTTGGTTTTGGTGGATTAATAATTACTGTATTTTTATCAAGATATAACAAAGAATTATTAACACTGTTTATCTTAGGTATGTTTTATTGTGGTACATTAGAATACTTTACTAGTTATTTATTAGAAAAAATATTTCATCTTAGATGGTGGGATTATTCTAGTCGAAAATATAATATTAATGGTAGAGTTTGTTTAGAAACAATAATTATGTTTGGAGTAGGTGCAATAATATTAGTAAAATTTTCAAATGATGTAATATTTAATATATTAGATAAAATACCAAATCATATTCTAACTCCAGTAGCAGTAGTATTATTTTCTATAATGATATTTGATACTATTATTTCAACTAAAGCAGTAATAAAACTAAAATCAGATATTAACTTAGTAGATACTAAAGATGCTACTCAAACATTAAAAAAGAAAACAAAAGAATCATTAAAGAATAATTACTTTTATTATGAACGTATATTTAAAGCATTTCCTCATATGATAAAAAGTAATGAAGGAGCAAAAACAATTAGTAAGCTATTAAAGGAAGAAAAAAGAGGCGAAAAAAATGAAAAATAATAATGGATTTACATTAGTAGAATTATTAGTAGTAGTAGTTATTATAGGAGTTATAACTGGTATGTCATGGCCTGTTATTACAAGAATTCAAGAAACAAATAAAATATCTAAATATGAGTCTTATGGAGATGCTTTAGTAGCAGCTGCTAAGATATATGTGGATTCATATGAAGAAGATTTGTTTTATTATGATGATGATTTAACAGATGCATCTAGAGCAGCAGGACAATGTGCCTTTATTACATTTTTAGATTTAAAAGAACATAATCTAATAAAAGATTTTTCATCAAATGATTTAACTTGTGCTAGTAGAAATACATTTGTTATAGTAAAAAGAAAAAAAGATAAATATACATATAATTATTATTTAGGTTGTGGTGATAAAGATGAAATATCACCAACAGATCCAAAATTATTACCAACAGATAAAATATATTTTACATATCCAACTAATGGAAATGTACCATATGTACCACAAGTTAATTCAGTAGCATATAATGATATGTCATGTGTACAAGCTCAATTAAGACCATAGAAGCAAAATGCTTCTTTTTTTATTTACTTTATGCTAAAATAATAGAAGGAGGGATATGATGAAATATAAAGAAAATATCAACCCTAATATATTTAGAGGGTATGATATCAGAGGAATTTATCCAACAGAACTAGATGAGGATACTGCTTATACCATTGGTTTAGGATTTGGTTCTCATGTAAAAAGATTAGGAAGAACAAAATGTGTAGTAGGACATGATAATAGATTAAGTAGAGAAGTCTTAACAAATGCTCTTTTAAAAGGTATTACAGAGACGGGAATAGATGTTGTATATCTAGATTTATGTACAACGCCAATGTACTATTATGCATGTATTAAATTAGATATACCATGTGGCGTTATGGTTACTGCATCCCATAATCCAAAAGATGATAATGGTTTTAAATTTGCTTTTGATGAAAGTGGAAATTGTAAAGGACAAGAAATACAAGATTTTTTAGAAGAAATAAAACAAGCTAAATTTACAAGTGGGCAAGGTAAAATAGAAAATTATGATATAACTGAAGAATATTTAAAATTATTTAGAGATAGTCTTAAATTTGGTCCTAGAAAAGTAAAAGCAATAATTGATCCAGCTAATGGAACAACAAGTATTATTGCTAGAAAAGTATATGAACAATTTCCAATAGATATTGAATTTATTAATGAAGAAAGTGATGGTAATTTTCCAAATCACCATCCAGATCCATGTGTTGAAAAAAATCTTGATCAATTAAAAGCTAAAGTATTAGAAACAAAAGCAGATGTAGGTCTATCATTTGATGGTGATGGAGATAGATTAGGAATAGTATCTGAAAAAGCCAATTTTATTCCAACAGATAAATATATGATTATAGTAGTAAGAGATATTATTAATAAAGTTGAAAAGAAAACATTCTTATGTGATGTTAAATGTTCTAAGAGTTTTACTGATGAAGTAGAAAAATTAGGAGGTACACCATTAATATATCGTACAGGTAATTCATATACTAAAGCAAAAGTAAAAGATGAAGATTTACCATTTGGTGCAGAATTAGCAGGTCATATCTACTTTAGAGATAGATGGCCAGGCTTTGATAGTGGATTATATGCTGGCTTAAGATTATTAGAAATAATGTCTTATACAGATAAGAATGTTGAAGAATTATTAGAAGGAATAAATGAGTATTATTCAACAGAAGAATTAAAATTCCCATCTCCAGATGATAAAAAATTTGAAATAATAGATGAAATAGGAGAATGTGTCAGAAGTAAAGGTTTAAAATTCTTAGATATAGATGGAATAAAAGTATTATATGATGATGGTTGGGCACTAGTAAGAGCATCAAATACAGGTCCAAATATAACAGCAAGATTTGAAGCAAGAACAAAAGAAAGATTAGAAGAAATTCAAAATGAATATACTGAATTAATAGAAAGATTAAATAAGTAGGGGATAAAATGAGTAAAAAAGCAATACTTAAAATAGTTATAATATTATTATTCACATTAGTACTAGTTTTATTATCAGGAGTATTAATTGAAATAGCTAAAAGGAATAATATAAAGAAAAATGAACTTGTTGAAACTGAAGAAACATTTGATGATAAAACAATCACACAATTTGAAATACTAAAGATATTTATGAATTCGGATTTAGAAGGGACTGGCAATTTGTTAGATAATGCTGATAATAGATTATTATTAACACAACTATACGCGAATAAGGATAGTAGAGTAAAAGAATCAAATATAACAATAAGTGGTGAAAAGTTTATTGAAAAAGACATATTCTTAACTAAATATAAAGATCTATTTGGTAATAATTATATTTATAAAAATGAAATGGAAAAATATAAGGGAAAGTGTTCAGAGTATACCGATTCTTATGACTCAGAAACAGATGAATGTTATTTTTGGAGTTTAAATAATATTTATAATATAAATAATACTTACAATATAAAATCAATAAAAACTAAAAATAATGAAAAAATTATATCTGGGGAATATAATAAACATTTAAGCAATAATAAATTAAAAACCGGTAAATTTGTAGTTATATATACGATTGATAATAATAATGAATACTTTAAAAGCATAACTATAGAATAGTAAGAAGAGCTAATGCTCTTTTTATTTTACTGTAAAATTAACTCAAAAATAATAATAATAGAAATATTATATGTTATGATTAAAAAGGATAATTAAAGGAGGAAAGAGTATGCCTATATCAGAAGAAGAATTTAAAAAAGAGAAAAAAATATTAAACAAAATAACAAACTTATTAGATAATACTCTTTCTGAATTAGGACAAGATGTAATCCAAAGTGAAGAAGACTTAGTAGAGTTTAAAAAAATGATGTGGGAAAATGCTAATAGTTTTGATGCTGGTGAAGAAAAACAAGCAATGTATGCTACAGCATTAGAAGCAGATAAAGCTTATAAAAAACAACAGTATTTTAAAAGATTATGTAAAATTAAAGATAAACCATATTTTGCTAGTATAGTATTTAAAAATGATGAAGGAGAAATATTTAATATATATATGTCTCTAACATATTTAAAAGATACAAATGATAATAATATTTTATATGATTGGAGAAGTCCAATCTGTAGTTTGTTTTATGATTATGAAATAGGTAGAGCATCATATAATGCTCCTGGAGGAATATATACTGGAGAATTAAAAAGAAAAAGACAATATAAAATAGAGCATAAAAAACTATTAGGAGTATTTGATAATAGTCTAAATATAGATGATGAAGTATTACAAGAAGTACTCGCTACTGAATCATCTGAAAGAATGAAAAATGTAGTAAACACTATTCAACAAGAACAAAATCAAGTAATAAGGAATCTAGAAGATCATAATCTAATAGTACAAGGAATAGCTGGTAGTGGTAAAACTACAGTAGCTCTTCATCGTATAGCATTTCTTCTTTATAGACTAAAAAATTTAAATAGTAATAATATTCTAATCTTTTCACCTAATAATATATTTACTGAATACATATCAGATGTTTTACCATCTTTAGGAGAAGATAATACTCTACAAACAACATTCTCAGATTACTTATATAGTTTTATTAAAGATTATAAAGATATAGAAAACTTTTCTGATTTTGTTGAAAGATATTATTCATATCAAGAAACTAATCCAGAATTAGTAGAGTATAAACAAAGCGACAAGATAATAGATGATTTAGATGCATTTATAGAAAACTATATTGATAATTGTAAATTTATTAATAACTTTCAAGAAGGAGATAAAAATATAATCTTAAAAGAAGATTTAAATGAAATGTTACATGATAGATATAGTAAATTACCATTATTTGAAAGAATAGATGAAATGTCATCTAAATTAAGTTCTAATTATTATAAAGGTTCAAGTAAAAAGAAAAGAACATTTGAAAAACTATTATATGATAATTCTAATTTTAAGAAAGATTATAAAAGTATTTTAAAAGAATTCTACAGTAGTGAATTTTGTAGATATAAGTTATCAGATAGAGAAATAAATAACTTTATAGATGTAGATATTCTTCATTACGAAGATGCATTAATCTATGCCTATATTAAAGGACAATTAGAAGGATTCTTATATGAAGGAACAATAAAACAAGTAATAATAGATGAAGCACAAGATTATAATAGATTACAATATATAATTATTAATAATATCTTTAAAAAAGCAGATTTTACAATTCTCGGAGATATTAATCAAAATATTAATCCATATTATCATTATAAGTCTCTAGAGGACTTAAAAGATTTATTTAGAGAAGATACTAAATATATTGAATTACTAAAAACATATAGATCATCTCCAGAAATAATAGAATATACAAATAAAATATTAGGATTAAGACATGTAAATGCTATAAGAAAAGATAATAATAAACCAGTAGTAATAAAAAAAGATATTGATAATTTAAAAGATGAATTATTAAAAGATATTAATTATTTAACCGATGAATATAAGTCATTTGCATTAATAACAAAAGATGATAGAGAAGCAAATAAATTATATGAACTATTAAGAGATAATGTTAATATATCATTAGTAAATGCTGACTCTAAGAAATTTAAAAAAGATTGTATTATTGTACCAGCATATGCTGCTAAAGGATTAGAATTTGATAGTGTAATTATTTATAATGATAGAGATAATTCATATCGAAAGAATGAAAGAAATCTCTTATATGTAGCTTGTACAAGGTGCCAACACGAACTATTTATTTATAACTAAAAAGATGATTAATTATCATCTTTTTATATATAAAAAATATTTATATAAAATATAAAAAAAACCTATTAAACAATTAAAATATATGATATAGTTGAATAAGGATGAGATGAAGAGTCAAGATTTGTAAAAATAAAAATATTACTAGAAATTTAATTAACAAAAACAGGTAATTTTGTGATACAATGTTAATGATAGAGGTGAACAAAAATGAACGATTTACTACAATTTTTAACTTCAGAAGAAATAATAATTGTTTATATAATAGCAGCTTTGGCATGCCTTATCTGTTTTATTGTATATCTAGTAGAAAGAAATAATGAAAAATTAAGATTAAAACATAATACAAAAGAATTAAATAAACTAGTAGAGGAGATTAGAGAGCAAATTCCTGAAGAAGACTTAGCTATGTATGATGAGCCTATACTAGAGACAATAATAGATAAAGATGAACCATCTATTAATGATATTATCAATCAAGAACCAATGGTAATAGGACCAATAGATGTAGAAGAAACAGTAGACTTAACTGAAGTAGTAGAACAAGTACAACAAATTGAAGATATAGATGATGAGTTAGAATATACTACAATTGAACCAGATCAAGAAACAGCAAAATTAGAATTACAAAAGATTAAAGAACAATTAGAACAAGAAGAACAATTAACAGTAGAACCAGAAGAAGTAATAAATCATTATGAAGAAGAACAAGAAAAAAATGCTATTATTAGTTTAGAAGAATTAGTAATAAAGAGTAAAGAAATGTATGAAGCAAATGAACTTACACAATATAAAGACGAAGGAAATGAACCAATAAGTATTCAAGATTTAGAAGTTCAAGTTCAAAAACAAGCCACTACATACAATGAACCATTTATAATTGCTAATGTAGTTCCAGAAGAAGAATTACAAGCTGGAATAGAAGAAGCATTTGAAGAAGTAGAAGCAAAAGAAGTATTACATATGGATGATATGAATACTATAAGTGAAGCAACTGTTAATCCAGTTGTAAAAGTAGAAGAAAAGAAAAAATTCCAAGCAAGTCCAATTATTTCACCAATATTCGGTATTGAAAGAGATCCTGCTAGAGATAATGCTATCGCCTTAGAAAATACTGCTAATTATGATAAACTAGATGCAGAACTTCGTCGTAATAATGAATTTTATATATCATCAAATGAATTTGAAAGTAGAATAGATTAACTCGATTATGTCGAGTTTTTTTATTTATTATAAATTAATAATATGCTATAATATGAAAAGAAAAACGAAGAAGTAGGGGATTATATGAAAACAGTAGGTATATATACTTTGGGTTGTAAAGTAAATACATATGAATCAGAATATATAATAAATGAATTAGAAAAGAATAATTATATAATTAAAGATTTTGATGATATATGTGATATATATATAATAAATACTTGTACAGTAACAAATAATAGTGATAGTAAATCTAAAAAGATAATAAGACAAGCAATTAAAAGAAATCCTGATGCTTGTGTAGTTGTAATGGGATGTTTTATTGCAGCTAATCCAGATTATCAAGAACCGGGAGTAGATATATTATTAGGAAACAAAGATAAATCTAAAATAATAGATTTGTTAAAAGAGTATGATAAAAACAAAAAATTATTAAATATACAATACGCAGGAAGATTAAAAGACTTTGAAGATATGTATATTGATAATTTTCCAGGTAGAACTAGAGCATTTGTTAAAATACAAGATGGATGTGACAATTTTTGTTCTTATTGTATTATTCCATATGTAAGAGGAAAATGTAGAAGTAAAGCTGAAGATAAAGTAATAGAAGAAGTAAAAGCATTAATAAAAAATGGTTATAAAGAAATAGTATTAACAGGAATACATACTGGAAGTTATGGAGTGGATTTAGATACATCTTTTGCTGATCTATTAAATAAACTAATTAATATAGATGGATTATTAAGATTAAGAATTTCATCAATAGAAGCAACAGAATTAAATGAAGAAGTATTAGATTTATTAAAATCTTCTAATGTATTAGTAGATCATCTACATATACCTATTCAAGCAGGTTCAGATGAAATTTTACATGCAATGAATAGAAAATATAACTTAGATTATTTTAAAAATAAAATTAAAGAAATAAGAAGTATTAGACCTGATATAGCAATATCTACTGATGTAATAGTAGGATTTCCAGGAGAAACAGAAGATTTATTTAATAAAACTATAGAAACATGTAGAGAAATAAAATTTTCTAAATTACATGTCTTCCCATATAGTGAAAGAAAAGGTACTGCATCATCTAAAATGAATAATAAGATACCTGGAAACATAAAAAAAGAAAGAGCTAGAAAATTAATAGAAGTATCTAAAGAATTAGAGATTAATTATATGAAGAAGTTTATTAATAAAGAAGTAGAAGTATTAATAGAAGAATATAATGATGGATATAGTTATGGCCATACTGGTAATTACTTATATGTTAAGGTAAATGGAAAATACAATCATAATGATATTATTAAAGTAACAATATCTGATGTAGAATATCCATACTGTATAACAAAAAAATAGGACTAAGTCCTATTTTTATATTTCTTCAAATTCTTCTAATTCTTTTTCGTCATTATTTTCCTGTTCTTCTTTTTTCTTTCTAATTTTTCTAGCAGCTGCTAATGATAATAAACCAGTACCAATTCCTGCAGCAGCAGCACCATTAATATCAATATTCTTTTTCATATCAACTGCAGTATCAGGTATTGCAGAATATTGAGGAGTTGTTGGTG
>CAMYVT010000016.1 GCA_947302515.1 uncultured Caryophanales bacterium | reverse complement strand
CTCTTGCTTGTTCTGTTGTCTTGATATCAATCTTCTTAAACTTAGTTAAACGAGTTGCAAGACGAGCATTTTGTCCTTTTTTACCTATTGCTAAAGAGAAATTATCTCCATCAGCAATTACCATTGCTTCTAATTTTTTAGGATCAGTAATGGCTACTGTTAAGTCTTTAGCAGGACTTAAAGCATTTTCTATAAATACTGCAGGATCTGGATCATATTTAACTACATCTAGTTTTTCTCCATGAAGTTCATTAATAATTCTTGATATTCTTGATCCTTTTTCTCCAATACATGCTCCGATTGGATCTACATTAGAGTTTTCTGAGTATACAGCAACTTTACTTCTATTTCCGGGATCACGTGCAACACTATAAATCATTACAGTACCATCATTAATTTCAGGGATTTCTAATTCAAATAATCTTTTAACAAATCCATAGTGTGATCTACTTAATAGAATTAATAAACTCTTACCATTATTATCTACTTTAGATACATATACTTTGATTTGAGATCCCATTTCTATTTTTTCTCCTGGAATACAATCTTTCTTAGGTAAAATACCATTAGTTCTACCCAAATCAATAAAGTAATTATCAGTATCTTCTAATGCAACTGTACCAATTAATAATTCATCTTGTTTATCTCCATATTCATCCATGATACTGTTTCTTTCAGCCTCTCTAATCTTTTGAGTTACTACTTGTTTAGCAGTAGATGCTGCTACTCTACCAAAGTCTTTTGGAGTAACCTCAGTATCAATAGTATCTCCTACTTCTAGCTGTTTATCTATTTTTTTAGCATCACTTAATTTAATTTCAGTTTCTGGATTAAAGAATGATACTTGTTCTTTTTCTTCTTCTATTTTTTCTTCTTCTTCAACTGGTTCTTCTACTACATCTGGTTTAGTATCTTTTTCATCATCATCAGCATAGCTTTCAAATACTGCTTCTTCATATTCTTCTTTAGTCATTTTATCGTCAGGTACTACTGTAAGATAAGAATATACTTTTATTTCTCCTGTATCACGATCAAATAATACTTTTACATTTGTTTTTGAATTAAAATTCTTTTTATAAGCAGATGTAAGAGCTAATTCCATCGCACTATATACTATTTCAGGATCAATACCTTTTTCTAAAACGATATTATCTAATGCTTTTTTGAATTCTGCACCATTCATTTTAAATTCTTTTTTATCTTCTTGTTTTTTCTTTGCCATTTTACATTTCTCCTTTCTCTTTAGAATAAATATCTAATTCATCAATGTCTTCTAATAAATTAGATTCTTCATCCATTATTTTATTAATTATTCTTGAGGCTTCCGTTACTTTATTTAAATCAATTACTTCCTCACTATCAAGTACAATATTAAATATTTTTTTCCCTTCTTCTGTACTTGTAAAAGCATCATCTACAAATACATTTAAATCTTTAATTTTTTCATCTACTAAAGCAGATATTTTCTCTTTCATAGGTCACCTCCTAATAAATAATAAGAGTGGGACATATTCTTTCCCACTCCTTTCTGTTTGTATTATAACATATTTTTCTTTTTTTACAAAGATTTTTTAATTAAAATTTTTCCATACTCTTAAATGATTATGTTCTACTTCATATATACCTAATAATTTATTATTCTCATTAATAAACATTACTTTATCTTTAATATTCCAATTATTATTAATTTTCATACCATTTTTTATTTTAAATTCTAATTCTCTATCTACTATTATTCTTTCATATGGTAATATTTCTTCTATTTTATATATTTTAAAATTATTATTATTAAAATCTTCTAAAGTATAGGCTTCTTCTATTGATACATTTCCTTGCTTTGTTCTAATTAGAGATGTCATTATTGCATTAGTACCTAAAGAAATACCAATATCATTAATTAAGCTTCTAATATAGCATCCTTTTGTTACTAGTGTTTTAAATATAAATGTACCATTGTTTTTTTCTAATAATTCTATTTCTTTAATTGTTACTTCTTTTTTAGGTAATTCTACTTTTATATTATTTCTTGCATATTCATATAATTTTTTACCATTTACTTTGACTGCTGAAAAGATTGGTACTTCCTGAAGATAAGTCTTTTTAAAACTATTTAATGTCTCTTCTATAGGTAAATTATTTGGTACTTCTTTTTCTTCTAATACTTCTCCTTCTATATCTAATGTATCTGTTTTTATGCCTAGTTTTACTCCGGCAATATACTCTTTATCATGTGCTGTTAACAATTCTACTATTTTAGTAGCTTGACCAATACATATTATTAATACTCCTTCTGCTAAAGGATCAAGTGTTCCAGTATGTCCTACTTTTTTTATACCTAATGTTTTACTAATATTATTTACTACATCAAATGATGTCATACCTTTTTCCTTATTAATTACTATTACTCCAGAATATGATGTTTTATACTCTTCTAATGTCAAATCATTTTCATAGCAAATATTTGCTACTATATTTCCTACATATCTGATATGCCATGGTTCATATGAATATCCAGTAATATCCTCTTTTTCTTTGGGATATCTTAATATAAAACCAAAATCCTTTAAATATTTGTGTACTTCTTTATACTTAGTATCATTTCTAATTTCAGTATCATCTTCTGGATACTCTTCTTCTTTAATGTAGAAATCTATTGCTAAACCAGTATGATGTTCAGAACAACCTACTGGAGCTACATATTTATCTACATATTCTTTTCCTTTTGATTCTAAATAGTATTCTGTTACTGTTTGCTGTTCTTCAAGACTTCTATATGCAGATTCTATTCCTATTTCTAAGTTTTTTGTTTTACAAAATTCTTGTAGTTTTAAAAACGCATTATATGTTTCTTTATCTATTTTAATAATAGTATCTTCAATACTTTTAATATCTATAAGATCTAGATTATCTATTATTTTATTATTAACTGGATTATTTCTATTAACTAATACTGTCTTGTCCATATAATCACCTTTATAATTATAACATAAAAAAACACGTATTTAATACGTGTTATTTTAGTTTAATTGTATCTTTAATATTTTTAATAAATATTCCTAAACCTAAACATATAATTAAGAATACTATTATTGTACCAATTATTGGAATTAATCTTACAATATAGAATACTAGTAAAGATAATGTTAATAATAAATAACTATTCATCTTACCTTTTGTTATTAAACTACCTAAGTAGTATGTTGCTGGGATTGCTGATAAATAAATCATAATTCCATAGATTATTAATGTAATAATACTTAGTGGTATTCCTATTAGTGTAAGCATTAAGATAATTGCTACTACTGGAACAACAATTAATCCAATAAAACCGATACCTGTAGTTATTAATATATCTGTTGCTTTCTTTCCTGTTTTTTCGTATTTTGCAAAAGCTTTTTTGCTTACTGTTAATAATATAAATGCAATTAGTAATAAAGATACATAAGATATAATTGTTGGAATAATAATAGTATCAACAACTGATAATTCTTTATTATAATCATCTGATTCATATGTCTTTGTTTTATTAATTGATGCATTATTTGAAATAACTGGTTTTACTCCTTCTGGATATTTTAATGTACCATTTATAATTGCTTCTTCTCCAATTACTATATTATCTGATGCTACTGTTATATCACCATTTACTTCAGAGTTAATAGTTACTCTATCTCCTCCTAGATAAGCATTACGTTCGATTTTAGAATTGATAGTAATTGATGATGCTGCAACATATAAATCTCTAATTTCTGATGAATTAATAGTAACTACATTACCTGCTAAAAACATATCTTTTGTAGTTAAATTAGTAATAGTTATATTATTACCTGCTGCAAAAACATAATCATGAGCACCAGAGATATTAACAATATTACCTGCTGCAAAATTTAAACCATTATTATTAGATTTTATATCTATGGCATTTCCTGCTACAAAAGTAGTAGCATCTACATCTTCTTCAAGTACAACACTTTCATTTGCATAAAAATTTTCTTCTTTAGCATTTACCGGTACAATAATAACTGCTAATAGAATAATTAGTAATAAAAATAATTTGTTTTTCATATATCCTCCTTATAAAGATATTATATCATTATAGACATAAAAAAAGAAGCATATATGCTTCTTTTTATTAGTTTCCAGGTTCTCCTGATTGTTGTGAAATACAAGTTGCAATAACTTCATCCATGTAATCACGAAGAATTGTTAATTTTTCATCATTTAAAATATAGTAATTACCTTCTTCATATTCAAAGTCTTCTCCATTTAAAGATAATATTGTTACACCATCTTTTACGATCTCTACTTTAGTTATATTATCTCCATCTGGTGAATCTTTTTGAATTGTTGCTTGTTGACCACCACTTGCTACAAGCTCATCTCCTGGATTCAAAGGAATGATTCCACCTGATTGTTTTTGTGTTGCACCTCTATATAATCTACCGAAATAAATATCATCTATATCAATATCACCAATATATATTTCATCTCCATACATATTGCTTAGATATATTCCTGAATCATATGATTCCATATCAGATTCTGTATAACAAGTTTTATCATTTCCTAAGAATAATACATCATTTACATATATACCATCTGGTTTATTATTCCAACATGCATAGATAATTTCAGAATCTTCTACAACTCCTCTTGTATCCCAAATTCCATATTCAGAATAATGATTACATGATTGATTATTATCATATCCAATAAGTCTAGCTGGTCCTGTTACTTCTCCTATTTCATTTATAACATCTAATAGTACGCCTTTATAATTTGTAATTCTTGTATATGTTTTTCCAAATACTGTTATTGTTCCACCATTAGCATCTAAAGTTTGAAGTGTTTGATCTGGTGAAGATGTCCAATTCATTTTAATTACATCACCATTATGAAGTTCATTAGGTATATTTGGTGCTGTTGGTCTATAGCTTTGACGATAAGCATTCATAACATTATTTGTTACTTCTGTTGCTCTTTCTTCACCTAAACCATTTATCATATCATTAAAGCTACATCCATTATTTGGAATCCTTACATACATTTCTGTTGTTCCATCAAAGAATTTTCCACCATTAGCATCAAATTTAATTGCTGGTGCTGCTTCTGCTCTTATTGGTGTAGCATATATATCTACTTGTACTCCTACTAATACATTTCCATTACCATCTTTTACTTTGATACAAGGACATGTTGGGGCTGCTTTAACTGCTGTTATTAATAATCCTACTGTTACTATTGGTATTACCATTATTGATTTCTTATTCTTTCTTGATGCTAATACTGTTGCTGCTGCTACTCCTGCAATACCAAACAATACTAGTAATGATCTTCCTGTTGTTGGGTTTACCATTCCACGATAATCTACAAAACTTGCTTCTGATGTCTTTGAAAGATCCATTCTTATTTCTCTTTCGTTTGTTGTATATCCATCTGGTACATGTTGTACAATACGAAGTTGTCCTTCACTTGCCCAATTGCATAAATTAATGGCACCATTTTCATCTGTTACTCCGCTATAAATTAATCTTTCATTTTGAGTAGTTGCTTCATTATAATTAGTCGTAGCATACTCCTCTCCATTAGGATATTCTAAGAAATATGTTACTCCTTCAGTTGGTAAATCTGCTGCATTAACCATTGGAATAATCATAAATCCTAACAAAAATACAAATAATATTTTTAAATATTTTTTCATTATAACACTCCTATCTTATGCTTTAAGTATAATATTACATTACATTTACGTCAATAAAATTGTAAAGATATCGTGTCTTAATATGTCAAATAAAAACAGCAATAATTGCTGCTTTTAAAATAAACTTAATTGATTAGAATCTGGTAAATCTTTTAAAATACCCATTTCTTTCATTTTATCTATTAATGTTTGTGATATTTTACATCTTTTTTGAACATCCTCAATACTTAAGAATTTACCTTTTTTTCTTTCGGCAACTATATTCTTAGCTACAGTATCTCCTAACCCTTCAATAGCATTAAATGGTGGATATATTTCATTATCACTTTTTACTATCCATACTGTTGCATCACTTTCATATAAATCTACAGGTAAGAATTTCATTCCTCTAGCTGTTGCTTCTAATGATACTTTTAATGATTCTAATTGACCTGTTTCTTTATTAGTTGCTTCATAACCTTTTTCTTCTATATCTTCTATTCTAGCTTTTATTGAATCATATCCTTTTACCATATTATCTAAATCTACATCTGTTGCCTTAGATGATAGCCATGATGCATAGAAGTATACTGGCATATGTACTTTATACCAGGCAATTCTAAATGCAGAAATAACATATGCAGCAGCATGTGCTTTAGGGAACATGTATTTTATTTTTTGACATGATTTAATAAACCAATCTGGTATATCTGCTTCTTGCATTATTTTTACAAATTCTGCCCATGCTTCTGGTTCTTTTGATGCTTTACCTTTACGCACAAACTCCATTATTTTAAAGGCTTTTATTGGTTTTACTCCATGATACATTAAATAAACCATAATATCATCACGACAGCCTATTGTTTCTTTAAATGGGACAATGTTTTTTTGAATTAATTCTTGAGCATTTCCTAACCAGACATCAGTACCATGAGACAATCCTGATATTTTTACCAATTCAGCAAAAGTTGTTGGTTTTGTTTCATTTACTAATGCTATTGTAAATGATGTACCGAACTCTGGTATACCCAATGTTCCTGTTGGGCACATTATTTGTTCATTTGTTACTCCCAATACTTTTGTTGATGTGAAAATACTCATTGTATCTTTATCATCTAATGGTACTTTTAAAACATCAGTTCCTGATTGATTTTGGATTAATCTTAATTGGGTTGGATCAGAATGACCCAAAATGTCTAATTTTAATAAACACTGATCAATTGAGTGGTAATCAAAGTGTGTTGTTTTCCACTCAGCCGTGGCATCTTCTGCAGGATATTGATATGGAGTAAAATCTGATACATCCATATAATCTGGAATAACAACTATTCCTCCTGGATGTTGTCCAGTAGTACGTTTTACTCCAGTACAACCAATAGCTAATCTTTCTATTTCGGCAGTCCTTACATCAGTTATACCTTTATCTTCAAAATATCCTTTTACAAATCCAAATGCTGTTTTATCTGCTACTGTACCAATTGTACCTGCTCTATAAACATTATTCTCTCCAAATAATACTTTGGTATAAGCATGAGCTGAGGCTTGATTTAGATCAGAGAAGTTTAAATCAATATCTGGTACTTTATCAGCATTAAATCCTAAGAATGTAGCAAAAGGCATATCTTGACCATCTTTAATCATTTTAATATGACAATTTGGACAATCTTTATCTGGTAAATCAAATCCAGAATTATAATTTACACCTAATGGATTTCCTTCATCATCATCAAAAATACTTAATTTACATTTATCACAGCGATAATGAGCAGGAAGTGGATTTACTTCTGTAATACCCATCATAGTTGCAACAAAACTTGATCCTACAGAACCTCTAGAACCAACTAAATATCCTTCATCATTAGAATGTTTAACTAGTCTTTGAGAAATCAAATATATTGGATCAAATCCACCACCAATAACTCCTCCTAATGATTTTTTTACCTTTTTTTCTAATTCTTGATCATCTAATTCTTCTTTTTCATTTTTCTTTACATATTCTGTTACTAATTTTTTAATATTATCTGAACCTTTTAGTATTTCATCATGTAATTCTTTATGTACTTTTTCTTCATATTCTTTTTCTGATAATTTCTTATCTTGATACTTTTCAGTTATTATTTTAAAAACAATATCTCCATATAACTCTGTTGCAATTCGTTCTTCAATCATATATGGAAGAGGTTCTCCATACCAATCTTTTGCTTTTGTATAAACTAAATCTGTTACTACAACTGGACAATCTAAGTAAGACTCTCCATCATCTGATTTAACTCGAGGAGAAAATGGTATTCCACCTGTATCAATTATTACTTCTACTATTTCACACATATCTGCTATTTTATTAGTATTATCAATTACTATTTCATGTGCTAATTCATCATCTAAAAAGTTAAAACTATCTAACATTTCATTTGTTGTTCTAAAGTAATTTGATGGAATATCTTTAATTTCACTTTTAGCAAGAGGATGTCTTCCTCCTCCTGGAACTTTTTGATTTACAATTATTTCTCTGTATATTTTATCTTCTGGATTAATATGATGAACATCTCCTGTTGCTACAATAATCTTTCCAGCCTCTTTTGTTACTCTTACTACTTTCTCAATATTAGCCATTACTTCTGCAGGAGAAGCAAAGTCGCTTGTTTGAATTAAATGATTATAACATTCTGGTGGTTGTACTTCTACATAATCATAGAATCTAATAATATTTGATAATTCATCATCGCTTTTTGATTTTGCCTGATTCCAGACTTCAGATTCATAGCAGCCACTACCTATCAACAAACCTTCTCTTAGTTCATTTACTACGCTTCTTAATATTCTAGGTGTTTTATATAGATAAGTTGTATTAGCAAAAGATATTAATTTAAATAAATTCTTTAATCCAGTTTTATTCTTTACTAATAAATTAATATGATGACTTCTACCATATTTATGTATTTCTGATTTATCTACTAATTTATCTAAATCAGACATTTTATCTATATTACGATTTGATAATTTTTTTAACATTTTATGGAATACTAAAGCTGTTCCTTCAGCATCATAGTCTCCTCTATGATGTGCATCCTCATCCCATGGTACATCATATCTTTTTACTAAAGCTGATAAAGAGTGTCTGGCATAGTTATTATCTAATGTTCTGCTTAACTCCAATGTATCTATTACTGGATTAGTAAATATACCTAAATCATACTTTTTATAAGCCATTTCTAAGAAAGATACATCAAACTTAGCATTATGAGCTACCATTGGACAATTTCCAAACCACTCAATAAATCTCTTTACTGCAGTTTCCTCATCATCTTTTCCTTTTAGCATTTCATCTGTAATATTAGTTAATTCTGTTATCTTTTTAGGTAATTCTCTACCTGGATTAACTAATTCATCATATCTTTCTAGTATTTCACCATTTTTTATTTTTACAGCACCTATTTCAATAATAGAATCTGTTCCACCGGCATTAAATCCTGTAGTTTCAAAGTCAAATACTACAAAGGTTTGATCTAACATTATTTCATCATTAGGTCTTGTTACTATATCTACAGAATCATCTATCATAGTAAGTTCTGCTCCATAGATAGCTTTAAATGGCTCTTCTCCATCTTTTAGATTCTTATTATGATCAGTAACCATACTAAAAACATGAGGGAATCCTTGTACCCCATTATGGTCTGTTATAGCAACTGCTTTCATGCCAAACTTCATAGCTGTTTTAACAATTTCAGTCTCATCTGCTACTCCATCCATTTGACTCATTTTAGTATGACAATGTAATTCTATTCTTTTTTCATCCGAATTATCTTTTCTACTAGAATCTTTAGAATCTATTTTTAAAATATCTCTAGCATTAAGAACTAATTCTTTTGAATATTTATCATTTATAGATGCACCTCTAATTTTATACCAATTACCTTCTTTAAACTCTTTAGTAAGTCTTTTATAATCATCTTTATCTCTTACAAATAGTTTGGCATAAATACTATCAGAATAATCAGTTAATTTTAGAGTAATTATTTTAAAATCTGTTTTGGGAGACTCAAAGAAGTCTGTACCAAAAACTTTAGCTTCTATTACTACATTATTATCTTCTCCAATTATCGTTTTAATCTTGATTGGATCTTCTTTAATACCTCTACCTATTACATTATTCTCATCTACTGCTTCTCTTCTAAATTGTTTTTTTGTATCAAGTTGTTTTTCTATTTTTTTAGATTCTTTTTTAATATCTATATGATTTACTTCATCTTCTAATTCATGTTGAATTGATTCTAAAACATTTTCTTCCCTTACTATTATTTCTATAGATTCTGGATAGCTTATTTGTTCATAGAATTTATTAATCTTAGGAAGAGCTTTTTCAAGTGAATCTTTTTCACTTTCACTAGAAGTAATAAGTACTAGTTTATCATCTTCTATTTGCATACAATCTTGATATATTTCTAGTACTTTTAATTCTCTTTTTAATTTATTTAATAAATAATTATTATAGTATTCTTTATATAAATCTAAATCTTTATTTTTTATATTAAAAACAAATTCTATACTTTTAGCATTTTCATCTAATAATTTCTTTTTAGATTCTATCTCTTTAAATATTTCTGGTGGTAATAATTCATCCTTTTCAATATGAATATTCCAACTTTTTGTTTTAGGATTTACTTTTATTTTTAATATTTTGGCATCATTAAAATATTGGAAATAATCCTCTCCAATATTTATTTTATCAAGTAATATTTTTATTTTGTCTTCCATAAATCCGCCTGCTTTCTATTGTTGTACTTTTACCTCTCTTATTATATATCTCTTATTACGAATACAGAAGTCAATGAATTCTTCTAAATTCATCTTCTTTAATTCCTTTTCATATGCATACTTTTCAGTATCAAATGCTATTTTGTCTCTCATCATATATGTTTGAAAATCTTCTTCTTTAATACCTAAATACATTAACCAATATGGGTATATCCATCTTTTTAATGATAATAGGTTAGGATCTCCGCTTAAATAACAACTTCTTTTATTTAGTGCTGTTGCATATTCATTTAATACAGCTAATTCTACAATTGCTTTTTTAAAATCTTTTCCTTTTTCATCATATATTTTAATATTATTCATAACAATATTCATCATTATTTCATATAAAATCATGTATGGGTTTTTAGGATCTATTGCTTTACCTAAAACCATACTACCTTTAGTAGGATGATCTACTAATCCCAATTCTTTATTAACGACAAAAAAAGTATATTCAGGGATATTTATTCTAACTACCTTTTCTATTAAATAGTCAGCATCTTTTTTATTTTTATCCCATAATTTCATTACTTCTAGACGATATTTTTCTGCTTGTTTTTTTATTCTTTCATATACTTTATTTTCAATTACATTATTATAAATAGTATCATCATTAGGTATAAAATTCTTATAATCTTTTAATATATCCATTTTATCTTTATATGTTTGATTATATTCGTTACGATATGTTTTCCATAAAGACTCTTTTATTTTGGATAAACTACCTGTTACAGAAGCTTGAAATAATAAATTCCATATTAATGCATAATCATTTACTATAAATTTTGTGTTCATTTATTTATTCACCACTCTTATTACTATAATACCAAAAAAAAAGAAAAAGTTGAACAACTTTCTCTTTATTTTAATCTTAAATATATGAAATAAACTGATACAGCAATAATAGATAAGATTAAGAAAGCAATTAGTAGTTTTACAAATACTGGTAATCCCTTATCTTTAAACTCATCTGATAAGTCTAAATCACTTGTAGATAAGTCCATACTCTTTGTATAGAAGTCTTTATCAAGAGTTTTATTCTCCTCTGTTTTCTCTTCTGATTCACGAGCAAGTAATTCATCCATTTCTGCAGTTGAAATAACATTACTATCTTCTTTTGGTTGTTCTATTGTTGCTTCTACTGTTATTTCTTGTGTTGCTATTATTTCTGGTTCTTGAATTTCTTCTTCTCCTAATGTTTCTGCCGGATCAACTTTATCTAAAATATTTGTTGCCATTAAGTCACTTAATAGTTCTACTGTTGCTTCTTTTGATAATTCTCCAGCTAATGTCTTAGAAGCAATTGTATCCATTAAATCATGTATTTCTTCTTCTTGTGGAGTTTTTGCTCTATTTTTCTTTTCTTCACGATATTTAGCTAATTCTTCTAAATTTATTCCTGCTAATATATTATAACTAGTATATTTTAATTTTCTTTTTTCTTCTAAATCGTCTTTTTCTTCACGATTCTTTCTAGCATCTTCTAAAACACTATTTATATCATATATCTTTCTTTCTTTTTTAGGATATAAATAATTAAAATCATCTAATTCTTTTTTTACTTTAGGAACATCTTCCATGCCATTATATTTTCTCATTTGATGATATGATTCTCTTGAGGATGCATCAATACTATTTTTTAATTCAAAGGCATTGGCATTAGTAACATCTGTAATATTTGTATATTTAGTGTTGTTTGCTAAATCTTGATACAATTCTTGATTTTTTTCCAAACGATTTGCTCTATTTGGATTTTCATCTTCATAACGATCCATTCGTCTCATGAGACTCACCCTCTTATTATAAGTTTATCACAGATACTTTTAAAACAAAAGAATATTTATTTTTATTTTACGTTTTGATTTTAAAAAGACTTTACGTCTTTTTTCTTTTTAGTTATAATAGTTATGAAAGGAATGATAATATGAAAATTAAAGTAAATAAAGATGCTTGCATTGGATGTGGAGCTTGTACATCTGTTGCTGATGATTTATTTGAAATTAATGATGAAGGACTATCTACTGCTAAAGTAGAAGAAGTTCCAGCTGATAAAGAACAAGCTGCTAAGGATGCTGCTGAAACTTGTCCTACTGGAGCAATTACTGCTGAATAATAAAAAAGGAATTATAAATTCCTTTTTATTTTTTTAAACTGTAAACAATTGCTACTTCTTTAGGGGTTAATTTGCGATATTCTCCTGATTTTAAATCTTCTACTGTAAAGATACCCATTCTAATTCTTTTTAATTTCTCAACATGATATCCTACTGCTTCAAACATTCTTTTAACTTGATGATTTTTTCCTTCATGAATAGCTATTTCTACCATACATGTATTTGCTTCACTATTAATCTTTTTTAATTTAACACGAGAAGGAATTACTTTGACATGATCAAGCTCAATTCCTTTTTTTAATGTATTAATTTGTTCACCCTTAATAATTCCTTCAAGTTTAGCAAGATAAACTTTTTCTATTTTACTTTTAGGATGCATCATAATATTAGCAAATTCTCCATCGTTAGTAAGTAATAATACTCCAGTAGTATCATAATCTAATCTTCCTACAGGATATATTCTTGCATCTGTTGGAATTAACTCAGTAACTATCTTTCTATTCTTATCATCATCTGTTGAAGTAATTACTCCTCTAGGTTTATTAATAATATAGTATTCTTTTTCTTCTTTAGTTAGAATTTTATTATCTATTTCTATTTCATCTTTATCAGATACTTTAGTACCTAATTCAGTTATTACTTTTCCATTTACTTTTACTTTACCTTGTACAATTAAATTTTCTGCTTTTCTTCTAGAAGTATAACCAGATTCAGCAATTACTTTTTGTAATCTTTCCATAATATCCCTCTTTTTCTGTTTAAATTATACACTATATTATTATTATTTTCTAGTATTAAAAAAGAACCAATAATTAGTTC
The DNA here is from genome assembly GCA_947302515.1 of uncultured Caryophanales bacterium. The sequence goes on along the minus strand of CAMYVT010000016.1, from coordinate 21,400 downwards.
TTTATTTTATTTCATCTATATACTTTTTTAATTGCTTTGATTCAGAACCTAAAATTATTTTTAGTTGATCATCTATTTCTACTATTCCTTTTGCTCCTAGCTTCTGAATTCCCTCTTTATTTGCTTTAGTAACATCTTTTAAAGTTACTTTAAAACGTGACATATTTGTTTCTGTAGAAACAATATTATCTTTACCACCTAATAATTCTACTAATTTATTAAAATCTAATCCTGCATCTTTTTTTGTAGCTTTTATTACTGCAAATAAAATAACAATCATTACTAATGCAATTACAATATATTCTAAATAATTACTCATATCATCACCTAATTAATTATAACAATAATTAAAAAAAAAAGAAAGTTTTTCTTTTAACTGGTTAATTTATTTACTTTCTTTATAAAGTCTTTACTTTTTACATATAGCCCTGTGAATCTATCATAATAATCATCTAAGAATGAATTAATCTCTCTTGTTACATCATCACTTACATCTAGTTTAGATATACTTGAAGGATCGACATAATAATACATTCTTATCATTTTAATTGTTTTATCACTAACTAATGGTTCATTATCATAACACTCTTTACAAATATATCCACCTTGAGATGAAGAAAGCGTTACTATTGCTTTTGTTGAGCCACAATGACAACACGAATCAATATTAGGAGCTACTCCTAAATAATCTAATAATTTTAATTCCAAAATATTAGTTAATGGTAATGGTGGTAATCCTTCTTCTATTTTAATTAATATATTTTTTAATAATTCAAAGATTTCTTCACTATCATTTTGTTTAAGTACTTGATAAGTTAAATCTAAAATAAAAGAAGCATAAGATATTTTTTCTAAGTCCATCATAGTTTTAGAAAATGAGTTTTTTACATCTACTCCAATCAAGGTAGATAAACCTTTTTCTTTATAGTAAACATGGAGTGTTCCATAGATTAGTTTTCTACTAACACCTCTTAATTTAGATTTCATGTTTCTACACCCTTTAGACATTACTCCAATAAGACCATGTTCTTTAGTAATTACATTTAGTATCTTACTTGATTCACTATAATTTGTCTCACTTAGTATAATACCTTCAATGCTTTCTATCTTCATCTTATCACTTCTTTTTATTCATCATCTTGTAAACCTAATTCTACAAAATATTTTTCTTTATCTCTCCAATTTTTTAATGTTTTAACATAGGTTTCTAAGAATACTTTTTTACCTAAAAACTCTTCCATATCATGTCTTGCTCTTGTACCTATTTCTTTTAACATAGAACCTTGTTTACCTATAATAATTTTTTTAATATTATCTCTATCTACTACAATTAAAACTTGTATATGAACAACTTTATCATCTTCTTCAAATACTTCTGTATAACAAGTAACTGTATGTGGTATTTCATCATGAGTTAATTCTAATACTTTTTCTCTAACAAATTCTGCCATAATAAATCTTGTTGTTACATTAGTTAATTCTTCATCAGAATATATCTTATCCATTTCTGGTAGATCTCTTTTTAAACATTTTATTAAATCATTTACATTATCTTTCTTTTTAGCAGATATGGGTATTATTTCTTTAAATTTGTATTCTTTATTAATATCATCTATTTCTTTTAATAAATCTTCTTTATTCTTTACTAAATCTATTTTATTTAATAATAAATATATTGGAATATTCTTATCTTTTAATCTTTCTAAGATAAATCTATCTCCTTTACCAAATCCTTTAGAAATGTCTACTAAAAACAAAATAATATCTACACCTTCAGTATTACTATAGGCTTTTTTATTTAATAGATTCCCTAATTTATCATTTGGTTTATGAATACCTGGAGTATCTACAAATATTATTTGAGAATCTTCATCATTATAGATACCATTAATAATATTTCTTGTAGTACCACTAACGTTTGATGTTATAGCTAATTTCATACCTAAAATAGTATTTAATAAAGTACTTTTACCTACGTTTGGTCTACCAACAATACTTACAAAGCCACATTTCATTGTAGATCTTCCTCTCCAAATGGATATGGACATAATTCTTTTACAGTAAATTCACTTTTCTCACCTGTTGTTGAATAACAAATTACTTTTGATTTTTCATCAAATAGTTCATAAATCATTTGACGGCATACAAAACACGGAGTGCCTATTTTACCAGAAGATACCATAATATGTACTTCTTTAAAATCTCCTTTTCTATATCCATTCGTTATTGCATTATATATAGCATTCCTCTCAGCACATGTTCCTGCTCTTGTAGATGCATCCTCTACATTTACTCCATAAAACATCTTTCCATCTTTCATAACTACACATGCTGATACTGGGAAATTAGATATTGGTACATAGGCATTTTTATGTAATTCTATTAATTTTTCTATCATAGATATCCTCCTATAAAATCAATTATTTTTGGTATAAATATTACTAAACCTATTATTGCAGAAATAAGTGCCATCATAAGTACTCCTGCACTTGCAGTATCTTTTGCTGCTTTAGCAATAGGATTAATAGAAGGAGATGCTAAATCTACAACATACTCTATAGCAGTATTAATAAATTCTGCCATTAACACAAGTCCTATTAATAATAAACATATTAACCATTCTATATAACTTATTCTTAAAAAGAATCCAAATACTATTACTAGTATTGCCATAAAAGTATGTATTTTTAAGTTTTGTTCTCCTCGATATGATTGAACAATACCTTGCCAGGCATATTTAAAACTATTAGCTAATCTTTTATGATCTATTCCTAATCTATGTTTTACTTTATTTCTAACTTTCTCTTCTAATTCCATACTCTTCTAGTACCTCCTCTTGTTTACCAAACATAATTTTTTCTTCTTCAGGAGTCATATGATCATATCCTAATAAATGATAAAATCCATGAACTGCTAAAAATGATAATTCTCTAAGTAATGAATGTTTATATTCTTTAGCTTGTTCTTTTGCTTTATCAATTGAAATATAAATATCTCCTAATATTCTTCCTTCGTTTGGTAAAACCAAAGTATCTTCATCTTCTAATGCAAATGTAATTACATCTGTTTCTCTATCTATTTTTCGATATGTTTTATTTAATTCATGAATATAATTATTATCTACTATTATTAGATTAAAAGATACATTACTTAATCCTTCTTTTTTTAATGCACTATATAGAACTTTTTCTACTGTATCTAATTCTTTTATGTCTTCATCTACTTGTACAAATATCTCTATATTATTGTCCATTTTTCCTCCTATATTAAAAACAAGAATAAACCAATCAATACTATTATTGCTCCTATATTTAATACCCATTCATTATGAAATACTTTTGGTAGTTTTTCTCCTATTTTTCTTAATAAATTATAAATATAAAAACCTACAGCTCCACCTAATAAATTTAGAATTATATCATCAACATCAAATACTCTACCAATACACATTTGAACAAATTCTATTGCTATAGAGGCAATTAAAGTAAGTATTAAAGGTATTTTTATTTTTTCTGCTTTTAAATAATAACTAATAAAGAATCCAAATGGTAAAAACATAATCATATTACCTATTACGTTTTTCCAAAATAATCTACTAGTAATATTATATCTAAGTATTTCTTTAAATGGTATGAAATTATTACTAGCCCATGTGACATCATCTTGAAAAGTAACTACTTGGAATAAACATAAAATATAAATTGCAAAACATAGCATTAATAATTCTTTATAAATAACAACTTTTTCTTTTTCTTTTATTAAATAAGTTAGTCGTACTGATACCATAATTACAGTAGAAATAATAAGCATAGGCCATGTAAAATTAACTACACCGTGAATTGTATCTATTAATGGTCCTAACATTATATTCCTCCATTCTTTTCTTCCTAATTGAAGAAGTCTTCTATTATTATTTTACTATTTTTAAAAGGTTTTTTCAAATAAAAAAGGACTTATTAGTCCTTATTGTAGTTTTTCTCTTATGATAGAAGAAACTTCTTTCATATCAGCTTTTCCTTTTAATTTGGCTTGAGCTTCTTTCATTACTTTACCCATATCTTTTTGACCTTCAGGTTTTACTTCATCAAAAATCTCATTAATAATTTTTTCTACTTCTTCACTTGATAATTGTTCTGGTAGATATTTCATTAAGATATCAATTTCAGCTTGTGTTGCATCAATCAAATCTTGTCTTCCACCTTTTTCAAATTCAGCAATAGAATCTTTTCTCATCTTAATTTGTTTATTAACTACATCTATTAATAAATCATCATTAACTTCTTTTTTATGATCAATTTGTTCTTGTTTTAAGGCAGCTTTAACCATACGAATAACAGTTAATCTATCTTTTTCTTTTGCTTTCATTGCTTCTATCATATCTTTTTCTAATTGTTCTACCATAATATCATCTCCTTGTTTATATTATATATAAAATTAATTATATATTCAATTAAAAAATTAATGAATATTATACTAATTAAAATTTCTTTTTACTTTAATGATTTTTTGTTTTTGATTGCTTCCTCATCTCAGGGGATTCTTAAGGGGGTTCCTATGAGGAGGTGATATTGTGAGGAATAAAGAGATTTATTTCTTTATAATAATCATTTTACTATTTATAGTAATCTTTGGATTATTATCTAAATAATAAAAAAGCACTTAGTCAAAAGACTCAAGTGCAATCACAAACGTGGAAGCATTTGGTATTCCAAATGTCCTCAATTAAAACATATCATAATAAACATAATTTTTCAAACAAAAAGAACTGTTTTTACAGTTCTTTTAATTATCTCTACTTCTATTGGCTCTATCTCTTTTTCTAGTATTTTTAATACCTTCTTTTTTAGCCGCTCTTCTCTTTACTCCTGGTTTATCATAAGCTTCGCGTTTTTTCCATTCAGAAGGGACACCATCTCTAGCTACCTTTTGTTTGAACTTTCTTAGAGCTTGATCAAGATTTCCTCTAACAGTTACTTTAGTTGCCATCTAAAATTTCCCTCCCTTCGTTTTAACTACAATGAATTATAACAAATTATTATATCATTTTCAACCCGTTTTTAAAGTTTTTTACTATTTTATAACGAAAAAATACATATTTTTGATAAAAAATCCTACGTTTCTGCCACTTTCTAAAAAAAATTTAATTATTAGGGGAATGTACGGCAATATAAATACTGTGAGTACAATATTTTTTGTAATTAATAATCCTTTTTTTAGCTTAATGGACATATTTCATCTTCCGCCATTCTACGAAATCCAGAGCCCATATCATAACCAGCATCTCTTATTAATTTAATAATATTTACAACTGCATTAATAATAGGACCTGTTACGTATGAATCTCCTCCAATCACTTCTTCTTGCTTTTTGTCTTCTATCTTTGTCACGTTCCACACTCCTTAGGATTTGCTATGCCATCAATTACTCCTGATAGGAAGATAATTGCTGCTGCTATAGCAATACCTATCCAAACATATGGGACTGCTCCTCCTGTTATTTTTTCTAATTGTTGATCTTCTACTTTTATTATTCTAATCACCACCCCATGTTCTATTTATAATTTTAATTATATTTATTCTTTTATCTTCTATTGAGATTGTTATAATATCATTTGTATGTTGTTTTGGGGGAAATTTTAATTTTATGATAAATCTCATATAATTATTATCTTTTGTTATTTCTTCAATATTATATTTTACTTTAGTATTATTAATATATAAGTATTTGTTTTTATACCATATATTTTTATCTTTTGATGAAATATAGACCATAGCTCTATTTTTATCTAAAACAATCATTGAATAGTTTTTATATTCTATTATTTTTATTGTATTTAATATACCAATACTTGTTATTTCAACAATAAAAATTACTATTACTACTACTATTATTAATATTTTTGTTTCATAATTTTTTATTTTCATTTATCTTTCCTTTTTCTAATTTTAATACCCTATCAAATAACTTTTTATTATTAAAACGATGAGATATTATTATGATTGTTTTATCATTTAAATAACTAAAAATACTTTCTAGTATTTTCTTTTCATTATTTATATCTATCTGAGCTAATGCTTCATCAAAAATATAAATACTTGATTTTTTTAAGAGAGCTCTTGCTAAAACGATTCTTTGTCTTTCTCCATTACTTAAATTAAATCCATTTTCTTCTATTATTGAATCTTCTGTTATATTTTTGCTTTTTAATAATTCAGTAACACGACATATTTCACATACTTTATTTAATTCTTCTTCATCATATTCTTTATATAAACATATATTATTTTTTATAGAGTCTTGAAATAAATATTCATTGCTTGAAACATAAATAATATTTGATCTAATATTTTGTAAATGATAATGATTTATATCAATATTTGCTATTTTAATAGTATTAAAACTTACATCAATATATCTCATTAACATCTTAACTAGAGTTGATTTTCCACTACCACTTTCTCCACTTAGTAGTATTTTTTCTCCTTTCTTAATAGTAATATTTAAATCATTAAAAATAGTTTTTGTACCTATTTTATAATTTAAATTGTTTATAGTTATGTCTCCATTTAAAGTATATGGAAGGTAAAAATAACTATGTTTAAAATTTTCTTTTTCTAACATGAATAATTCTTCAACTCTATCTAATGTTATTTTATAAGAATGGTAATTACTTAGTACATTTATGATATTATTTGAACTATTAATAAAATAAAATGAAAATGTCTGAAATATTATAAGATTACTTAGTGATAATACATTATTAATTACGTAATAACTACCAATACTATAGATTATTAATATCATAATATCTTTTATATTATCTTTTAGATATTTTTCTATTTCAAATAATCTTAAATAATTATAAATGTGTTCTTGAAATGATTTATTGTTTATTTCAAATTTGTCAATTAATCTTTTCTCCATATGACTACCTTTAATGGTATCTACATTACTTATTCCTTGTATTATGTATGAGTTAATAACATCTTCAGATGCTTTTATTCTTTTTAAATTTCTTTTTTTATGATTATTATTTATTACTGTTATGATAGTTGTTGATAATACTGATATAATCATAATAATTGTTAATGTATGATTATATTTCCATAATACAATAGAGAATAAAAGACATGATATTAAATCTGTTGTTATTGTTGTCATTAAATTAGATAAGTAATCTCTAATGCTAGATAGATCTTGAAATCTCGATAGAACTTCTCCAGTAGTTCTATTTTTAAAATAGAGATATGGAAGCAAAAGTACTTGTTTATAAATAGTATTTGTTATTTCTAAAGAAAAAAGAGAATTCCATTTATTTAATAAAATAATTCTTAAACTATTTAATATGTTTTTTATCAAATAAAATAATAAAAGAACAATACTAATAGTAATAAGATTATTGGAAGTATTATATTCAATTACGTACTCTATTAGATACTTAAAATGAAAGGAAGTTATATAATTTAATACGAAATAATTTGTTGTTATAAGAAAAATGAAAATGAATAGAATCTTATTCTTTAATAATAAATTGATAATATGATGATAGATAATATTTTTTTTCTTTAAGATTGGAATTTTCTTTTTTGGTTTTAAAAATAGATAATAATTACTTGATAGCATATTATATTCAGAAAAAGTTATTGTTCTTTTTCCTTTAGCTGGATCCATTATAGTAACTTGTTGTCTTTCTTTATTTATTCTATATATTACAACAAAATGTTTTCTGTTTTTTTTCATTTGAATATGAGCTATACATGGTAAGTTATTTACTTCTATTTCTTCTATTTTTCCTGATAGCCCTTCTGCCTCAAAACCAATTAATAATGCACCTTGTAACAAGTTATATAATGAGACTCCTTCTTTTGTAGTGTTTGTTATTTCTCTTAAATATTCTTTAGGTACTTCTCCTCCATAGAACCTAATAATAGATAAAAGGCAACAAATTCCACAGTCTTTTATACCATCTTGTAATACTACTTTCAATGTTATTACTTTCGCCTCCATTAATATTATTCTCTGGAAAAATAAAAAAACACTATTTTTAATTAAAAAATAAAAAAAGAAGAGAAAATCTCTTCTTTGATGAGCATACTTAATCTTGATCAAACGCGTGATAAATGACTAAGACTAATAAAAAGAATTGCTTCTTGTATACTCGTCATATATATAATATCACATTCTTACTTTATTAAACAATACTTTTTATTATTATTATAATTGTATTTCTTCTAAAGAGGCAAAACCTCTTTTTTCATAATCTATTTTAATACCTTCTTTATCAAAAAAATCTTTTGCTTCTCTACACCATTTTCCTTGCTTTATACCAGCATGTTTCCAGGTTTCATAGCCCCAGTCAATAATAAAGTCTTCTGAATTAATATAAAATTCATATCCATATCCATTATTATTACATTCTATATCCCATGGACTGCAGTCTACAGATAATATTTTACTTAATGCTTCTTTTTTCCACAATCCACACATTAAACTCACTTCATATAAGCTACCCTTATTTCTCTTTTTAAACCCTTCTATGTTGGTTGTAAGATCAGTACTATCAAAACTCTTTTCATAGTTAAAACAAGCTGCATTTGGTAATTGTTTTATCATTTCTACAGTATAATCAATTCTTTTTTTATCTACTGGTTTACGTATAAACATATCATCTGCCATAAATAATATTAGATCATCATCTATTTCATCTAATGTTTCTCTTATTCCCTTAGTCCATTCACTCATTGGATAATTCTTTGAAATGGTTTCATAATAAGGATTATCTATTTGCTCTGTTTTATATATTATTTTAGGATGATTTGGATAATACTTTTCCATACAATGATAAAACGGTTCCCATAAATCATTATTCTTATCACAACTAAAAACAACTATTACCATATAATCATCTACTTCCATTATTATTACATTGTTAACATATCATTAGATAAATAAACTGTCAATATTATTTTTAAATACAAAAAAACCATTGATAATCAATGGTTATATTCATATGGTGGAGCATAGCGGGATCGAACCGCTGACCTTCACGGTGCAAACGTGACGCTCTCCCAGCTGAGCTAATGCCCCAATAAAACTAATGCTATTTCACACCAGTAATCAAATTATAGCAAAACCTCCTTTTTATGTCAATAATTTTAAATAAAAATAAGTATTTTAATTAATACTTATTTGTTTATATTTTTTAGGTAATATTTTTAAAATTATATATATTAATTCTATATATATTACATTTAATAGAATACTATGAATTATTTTATAATAAACTTTATATATTGTTACTGGAACTATATTATAAGTAAATAAAATAATACCTGTTAATAATTCATATAATACTATTATAATTATTGTTTCTATTAATACATTAAAATTATTTAAAGATACTGTTTTTTGAATCTTTCTATTTATTAAAGCTATTACTACAAATAATACAGCATTAAAGAATAATAGATTTGTATAGAATAAATCATATATTATTCCTAAGATAAATACTGTTATAAGGTATTTATTTTCATCTTTACGATAAAATGGATAAATAATAATTATTGATACTAATGTTAATAATGGTGTGAAGTATGATAAATCATTTACTAAAAATGGTAAATAATTTGTTAATAATCCATCTAGTATAAGTGATAATATCATAATAATATAGGGAATCACTATTTCACCTTCAATACTGTTACATAATGTATATCATTAAAATCTTGTTTTGTTTTTACTGATATTATTTTACTCAAATTATATTTATCACTTTTTATTTCTTCTACTTCACCAATATATATTCCTGAAGGAAACAACTCTCCTAACCCACTAGTAACTACTACGTCTCCTTTATTAATTGGACTAGTTTTATCTATACCAGATAATTGTACTGTCTTAGTATCTTTATCATATCCATTCATAATTGCATAATAATCTATTCCATTATCTCTTATTGCTACACTAACCTTAAAATTAATATCATCTGAGGTAATTAATTTAACTTCACTGGAATTTTTATATACTTTTGAAAGCTTTCCAATTAAACCTTTTTTTGTTATTACCGCCATATTTTCAGAAAGACCAGATTTAGTTCCTTTATCAATAGTTATAGTATTAAACCAATAACTTTTGTTTCTTGATAAAACTGTTGCATTGATTGGTTCAAATTCAGTTAATGTTTTATTTAATTCTAAAGCTTCTTTTAATTCTTTTATTTCTTGTATTAATTCATCATTTGAATTCTTTTGAATAATATACTCATCACTCTGAGTTATACCTTTATCTTTATTAAGAGAAGTGAATGGTGCCATTACTACTTTATTAATAGTAGATGATATTGTTTTAATAATATTATTAGGATGATTACCATTACCTTGTATTAATAAAGATATAGTTAATAATACTATTAAAACTATAGCTCCAATAAAATAATATTTAGTATTTTTCTTTTTTCTTTTATACATTCTCATCACTTCTTTTTTTTATTATATTATAAAAATTAATTACATTCAATTATTCAAATTATTATGTTCATAGAAACTATAATAATTATTATCTCCTATTATAATATGATCTACTACTGGTATTCCTTGTATATTACCTGTTTTTATTAATGTATTAGTAAAATCAATATCTGCTTTTGATGGTGATATATCATTTGATGGATGATTATGAATACATATTATACTTGTTGCACTTACTTTATATGCTTCTTTAAATATTTCTCTTGTATGAGTAGTTGATTTATTAACAGTACCAATATATATTAATTTTCTTTCTAATAATTCTTGTTTATTATTAAAATAATAACAATAAAAATATTCTTGTTTTTTACCAGTCATTAAATACTTAGCATCTTTCCAAATAGAGTTTGGATTATCTAATTTTATTTTTTCTTCTCTTTCTAAAATTATTCTTTTTCCTAATTCTATAGAACTAATTAATTCTATGGCTTTTACTTCACCTATTCCTTTTATTTTAGTTAATTGATTAATTGATATATCTTTTAAATCTTTTAAAGAATAATTTTTCAATAATTCAATAGATAATTCATTTACATTTTTATTCTTTAATCCAGTTTTTAAAATAATAGATAATAATTCTATATTAGTTATATTTTCTACTCCTACTTCTTTTAATCTTTCTCTGGGTCTTTCATTAATAGGTATTTCTTTTATTTTATAATTACTCATTTATATCCCCATTATTATTATTCTCAAAATAATAAAAAAAACTAAGTCTAATTAGACTTAGTTTTATTTAATTCATTTTGTTTTTGTTTTTTTAATTCTCTATAAGTAACAAATCCTATGATTGTTAATCCTCCAATTAATAGATATAACCAGAAAGGAATCATCTTCCATACTTCTTTTAGTCTATAAACAATATTTAATACTGTCATAACAATACCTGTTATAAATAATGGGAAATATCCTTCTTTTCTATACCCTATTAAGATAACAATTAAACCTAATACTCCAATATATATTCCGGCAATTAAGTCTTCTATAAAGAATGGATGAATACAGAAATATATAATTCCTATAATACTTATAATACATGTAGCTAAATCATTCTTTATAAAGAATTTATTAATTAGGAATATTATATATAGCCATGTAGCACTTTCTAATACTACTTTTACTGCATAACTTAACTCTGAAGATATTATTAATGTATTTAAAGGTAAAATAATATATAAATATGATATTTTCTTTATCCAATCATTATTAAGTATTGGAGCTATAATAAAGATTAGAACAATAAATATTAATGATGGTATAAAGATATTAATATCTAATATATTTTGATATACAAATGGGAAATAAAGACTTGTTAGTAATAAGGTATATGATAATAATACTTTTATTTTAGATTCTCCATTTTCTTCTGCTAAATATGATGAAGTAAATAAGTATAAGCATGATAATACTACTAGTAATACTCCAAATATATCTTCATAATTTACTTTAAAGAATACTCCTATTACTAGTGTAATTAATAAATATATATATAAAATATCTCTATCTAATTTATTCTTATATAAGAAATGCATTACACTATATATTATTGCTAGTACAGCAATTTCTAATAGTAATGATAATGGATCATGATAATAACCTAATATTGCTTCTACAGCATTAAATATTAATAATGGTTGAATATAATTAGCAAGTTTCCATGATTCTATTCTGAACCATCCTCTTTTTATCATAGTATTCATTGCTAAATGGAATAGTGTTATAAATACATATGTTGACGGTACATAGAATTTTTCTAATGATATGGTTATTAAGAATAAAGTTACCATTGTTATAGAATAAATAATATAATTCATTCTTTGAGAAAACTTTGATGTTGGAATTACATTACCATTTATTAATAAAGTATATATTGTAATTGAAATTGTAATCATAATATAGATACAATCTCCTAATGGTGTAAATGAAGCTAAACCATATATTAATAATATATAAGTCAAAATAATATTTAGGAATGATTCTTCTGATTTTTGTCTAATAAATGATAAATAATTTATATTTAATATATTAATAATACAAGCAATTAGTAATTCTAAATCTGTATTACGAGTAGCAATAAATATAAATCCAAATAATAAATAAGATACTACTGTACTAAATGTATTAATTGTACCTTCTTTTCTATCAATAATATTAGTTAATAATATTAATATTGATATTACTGATAAAGTCATCATTTGAGATAAATTAATAAATAATATTATATTAGAAAAAGCTATGATTACTGCTGCATAGCAAGTATATAATAAATACTTTTTAGGAAATTTATAATATGTTGTTAAAGCAAACCCTGCTCCTGATAAAAATGTTATGGCATAAGCAAGATGACTTCCATCTCCAGCATAAGTTAAATAACTTCCAAATATTCCAAAATATAAAACCCCTACTATAGTTAGTATGAATAAAGATACACTTAGTAACCAATACATATAAGATGATCTATATAATTTTAGTTTTTGTTCTGTAAATAATGATAATCCTAAAAATAATAAACCAAATACTATTAAAGCAATTGCTTTTACATAATTATTAATAAAACTCCATGATGTAGTTGCAAATAATAATCCTGAGATAAAGATCATTGCAACACCCAATTTTATTAGTATATCTATTTTTTTTGATTCTTTATCTAGTTTATATACTACTTTTGGTGGGGCATTTCTACCATTAACTCTTTTTCTATATTTAATAATATTATCATTAGCAATAAATACTATAATTGATGCAATAATATTAACTATTGCTATTATAGCTATAATATAATGTATTACTCTATTTTTATATAAAGTATCATCATCTTCTCCAGCTTGAGTAAAAAAGTATATTCCTGCTAATATTAATAGTATTCCTAAAACAGGTAATTCTAATAATAGTACTCCAGAAATACCATATAGTATTCCTGCTACTTTTAATAATTTTCTTTCTTTATCCATAAATCATACTCTCCTATTATAACTATATTATAATGCTTGTTATGGATTTTGTCTATGAATTAAAACTTTTATTTCATGTTGTCCCTTTAATGTATGAACACTATCTTCCCAGTCTTCTCGATTAATTGTACCTTTGGTATCTATTTCTACAGTATCATTATTATCTAATTCAGTATTTACTGGTACGTGTTTACCATTAACTATTATTCCAGTTATTGAATCTAATAAATCTGGATATACTTGACAAGCAAAATCTAAAGCTGTTGATCCTATAGGTAATTCTATTATTTCACCACTATTTGTATATACATAAACATGTTCTGTTAATAAATCATGTCTTATTCCTTGAATAAAATCATCATCTTCTCTAAATGAATCATCTATTTCTTGAAGTTTTTTAGCAAATTGTAAATTTTGTCTTATTTCTTCTTGTGTTTCTTGAAGAGTTTTTCTTAATGGTATTTCTTCTTTTGGTTTAAATGGACTAATATTCCAGTAAGCTGGAATACCAAAAGCTGATACTTTATCCATATCAAAAGTTCTAATCTTTGTTTTCATTATTTTACCATTTTGATCTGTTACTGTAGTATGAAGTGATTGATAATAATTAGTTCTAGGATTAAATATATAATCTTTAAATCTACCATTTATTGGTGGTGTATATCTATGTACACAATGAAGCGTTCTGTAACAATCATCTACTTCTTCTACTAATATTTTTAAATAGAATAAATCATAGATGTTTTCCATTTCATATCCTTTTAATATTTTTCTGTATATATTACAAACATTCTTTGTTCTAATTAATATTTCGTTTGGAATATTTTTTTCTTGTAGAATTGCTTCTATTTTAGCTCTCATTTCTTGTAAATATTCTTTTTCTACTACTGCAAGATTATCTCTTTTTTCAAGTATTTCTTTATACTGTTCTGGTTCCATATACATAAGAGATAAATCTTCTAATTCACTTTTTATTTGATATGCTCCTATAGATAAGGCTAATGGTACAAATAATTCCATTGTTTCTATAGCATTTTCTTTTTGTTTTTTAGGTGGTTTATACTCTAATGTTCTCATATTATGAAGACGGTCAGCCAATTTAATAATTATGATTCTTACATCTTTTGTAAGACTTGTTATTATTTTTCTAGTATTAGCATTTCCTTGCTCTTCTTTTGTTGAAAAATTCATTCTTCTCATTTTAGTAACACCATCTACTAATTCTGCTACATTAGGATTAAGACTATGAGAAATATCTTCTAATGTTAAATCAGAGTCTTCTACAACATCATGAAGTATTGCAGCACAAAGAGTATCACTATCATATATTTCCATATCTAATAAGTTATTAGCTACATATAATGGATGTGTAATATATGGTTCTCCGCTTTCTCTAAATACTCCAGAATGGGCATATTCTGCTAATTCATGAGCTTTTATTACATCTGGTATAGCATCCATATTAGTAGTTTCTAATCTACTTACTATGTTATCAATTTGAATCATAATCTCACCTCATTTCAACAAAAAAAGACCAATAAAATTAGTCCCAATTATCGAAGCAATTTATACATTCTATACATAATATGAACATATAATCACCTCCAATATGATGTAAATATATATACCATGTATTAATATAAAAGTCAATTAATTTAGTATAATGTTTTTTTATATAAAAAACAAAAAAGAGTTAACTATTATTTAGTTAACTCTTCTAGTTTTTTCTTTTCTTCTGATAGTTTTTGTCTATCTAATTCTACTATTTTAGCAGGAGCTTTATTTACATAATTCTCATTTGATAATAATTTTTCTCTTCTTGCGATAGATTCTTTTAATATTTTTATTTGTCCTTCTTTAGCAAGTTTTTCTGCTTCTGTTTCTATCTTTTCAAAGAATATTTGAGCCTTTACTCTATTTGAAAATACTTTATATGCTTTTGTTCCTAAAGGTTCTTTTACAATATTGTCTTGAATCTTTAACATTTTTACAATTAAATCATTATCATCATCAGTATCAAACATTACTTTCATATCTTTTGAAATATTATTTTCTGCTTTAACATTTCTAAAGTTTTTAATAAATTCTATTTGATCTGATACTGCTTGAGATTCTTCTTCAAATATCAATTTC
Organism: uncultured Caryophanales bacterium; assembly: GCA_947302515.1. The sequence continues at coordinate 5,790 of CAMYVT010000016.1, read as the reverse complement.
TTATTATATTTTGGATATTCTGAAATCATAATTGATTCATAATCTTTTACTGGTAACATCCCATATATTTCTTCTGTTACATATGGCATAAATGGATGTAACAATTGAAGTATTCCTGTTAATACATAGCATAATACTGATTTAGTACTTTCTGTATCAATAGAGTATTTTGCCATTTCAATATAATAATCACAGAAATAACTCCATGTAAATTCATAAATTGATGCTCCAGCATTATTAAATTGATATTTATCCATAAACTTCTTTGTTTCATGTAAACATTTTTCAAAAATAGTTAAAATCCATTTATCTTCTGGTTTTAAATTATCTAGTTTTACTTCTTTTAAGTCTTCTATATTACTTAATACAAATCTTGAAGCATTCCATATTTTATTAATAAAATTCCAAGTAGATTTAATTTTATCTTCATCAAATCTCATATCTGTTCCAGGAGCAACATCTGTTGCTAAATAATATCTTAAAGCATCTGCTCCATATAAATCTACCATATCGAATGGATCAATACCATTACCTAAACTCTTACTAAATTTTCTTCCTTGTTTATCTCTTATTAATCCATGAATTAAACAATCTTCAAATGGTCTTTTTCCTAGTAATTTTTCTCCTTGAAATGTCATTCTATTTACCCAGAATGGAATAATATCATATCCTGTAACTAAACAATTATTTGGATAATATCTTTTTAATAAATCAGTATTTTCAGGCCAACCTAAAGTTGCAAAAGGCCATAAAGCACTACTAAACCATGTATCTAATACATCATTATCTTGTACCCATCCTTCTCCCTTAGGTGGTTCCATTCCAACATATATTTCATCATCTTTATACCAGGCAGGTATTCTATGTCCCCACCATAATTGTCTTGATATACACCAATCATATGTTATTTCCATCCAGTGATTCATTGTTTTTTCATATCTTGAGGGTACAAAGTTTACTTTTTCATCTTTTTTCTTTTGAGTTTCTAATACATGATCTGCTAATGGTCTCATTTTAACAAACCATTGTTTTTTAACCATTGGTTCTACCATAACACCAGTACGTTCAGAATGTCCAACTTCATGTACTAATGGTTCTATCTCTAATAATAGATCTTGTTCTTTTAAATCCTTTAAAGCTTCCTCACGACATTCTTCTCTAGTCATACCTTGATATTTCTTAGGAACATTTTCATTCATAGTAGCATCATCATTCATAATAACGATTCTTTCTAGATTATGTCTATTTCCAACTTCAAAGTCATTAGGATCGTGTGCAGGAGTTATTTTAACTACACCAGTACCTTTTTCCATATCAGCATGTTCATCTGTTATAACAGGAATAGGTTTATTCATAAGAGGTAATATAACATTCTTTCCTACAAACTTTTTATATCTTTTATCTTTTTCATTTACTGCAACTGCAGTATCTCCAAATAGTGTTTCTGGACGTGTAGTAGCTACATCTAAATATTCTTCACTATCTTCTAATTTATATTTAATATGATAAAAAGCACTCTTTTCTTCTCCATAAATAACTTCTTCATTTGATAAAGCTGTTTGGGCTACTGGATCCCAGTTAATAATCTTTTCTCCACGATATATCAACCCTTCATTATAAAAATCAACAAATACTTTTTTAACAGCTTGTGATAATCCATCATCTAAAGTAAATCTTTCTTTACTATAATCCAAACTTACTCCTAGAGTAGCCCATTGTTCTCTAATAATATCTCCATGTTCATGAGTCCAATCCCAGCAAGCCTCTAAGAATTTTTCTCTTCCATATTCATATTTATCTATACCTTGATCTTTCAATCTTTTAACTACTTTTGCTTCTGTTGCAATAGCAGCATGATCCATTCCAGGTAACCATAATGTATCATAGCCTTCCATCTTCTTATAACGAATAATAATATCTTGTAATGTTACATCCCAGGCATGTCCTAAATGTAATACTCCTGTAACATTAGGTGGTGGTAAAACTATACAATATGGTTTCTTTGAACTTTTTGGATCACATTTAAAATAATCTTTTTCTAACCATTTTTTATATTTGCCTTTTTCAACTTCTTTATGATTATATTTTTTATCTAACATTTTATCTTCTCCCCTATATAATTATTAATATATTTTCTTAATTCTTCTAGTTGTTTTATTAATTCTTTATTATTTGTTTCTTCAATTTGAACATCAATCATTTTATTCATATAATTATTATCTTTAATGATTTCAAATGATCTTTTAAAATTTAAATCAAAAACAAATGCTAATCTAACAGCAATTTCATCTGCTTTAGTTTTAACTGCTCCTTTTTTTATTAATTTTTTATCAAATAAATTTTTCATTATTGATTTACTCATTACAGTATTATTTGTTTTATTAACTAATCCACCATTTACAAATAAGTATAAGATATCTATTTTATCAGCATCTTTAACTATATTTGTAAATAATATATTTTTATCATTTAATGTATTTGGTACTCTATATTTATTATGATATTTTACTGTTTTTAGGATAGTATTATGATTATTACTTGAAAAATTAGAAATAAAATTATCTTTAGTTAATATTTCTACTCCTAAATCTCCATGATCAATTGTTTTTATATCACTAAATGTCTGATAATCCTTCCATTGTTCAAAACGTCCTATATCGTGTAATAAACCACAAATAGATGCTAATTCAATATCTTCATTATCTAATCCTATACTTTTAGCAATATCTATACATAAATCCTTGACTCGTACAGTATGATTTATCTTTAAATCAATTTTATCTCCATACTTTTTATAGGATTCTGTATATTTAAGAAATTCATCTAATGCTGTCATATTATATACCTCCTAATAAATAAAAAACGAGATATCATCCAAAGGACGAAAATCTCGTGGTACCACCTTATTTTCTACTTACGTAGCTTGATATTTTTAACGGAATTATCCGGGAAAACTTACTAAACTCAGTATTCATGCTCCTCTGCTACCTTCTTTATTCTTTTCTATTTATTTTCACCAAACATAAACTCTCTACAAAAAAAGTTATAAATACTCCTCAGATTCATCGCATCTGCAAGTAATTATAACTCATTTTTAATTATTAATCAACTTTTTATCCTAAAAATCATCATAATCATCATCGTCATCTTCATCTATATATTCTTCATCATCTTCTAGTTCCATTTTGTCTAATTCATTTCCATAGAAACGATCTGCTTCTCTTGTTAAACGTGCTGCTCTATAAGATCCTGTTTCAGCACCTGTAGCTTTACGAATTTGATCATAATCATAATTTTCTTCTATAATATCATCTTCATTATAGTCATCTATATCTAATTCATCATCAGAAATACGTTTTTTTCTATTCTTATATTTTCCACTTTTTTTGCCACCATACATATCATCAATAATAACTGCTCCAATAGAACCAGCTATTCCTGTAGCTCCTATTGCTATACCAATTGGAATAGTATTAATTGGTTCTGATTGTTGTTCATACATAGGAGTTGTCTCTGGTGTAGGTGCTGGAATAGTAGTAACATTATTATTAGTACCTTCTAAATTTGTAGCTAAATCTTTCAAACTAAATGTATTTTCAGTACCAACTAGCTTAGCTAATTCTTTACCACTATCACTTGTTTTATATAAACTAGAAAATTCTTTAATTTCTTCTTCAGAAAATGTTGTAATATTAGTATAATTTGCTTTTGTTTTTCTTAAAGCATCAGATAGTTCATTAATTCTTTTTTTAATAAATTCTAAATCTTGATAAATAGTATCTAACGATTCTTTATAACTTAAACAATTAGAATGTTCAAAATTAACTTGTCTAAAGCACTTTTCTATATCATCAAAATTATCTGATAGATTTACTATGTTAATTACATTTTCAATAGAAGAAAGTGTTTCAATACTACTAGATATACGTTCTAAATCAATATGTCCCTGTTTATCCATAAATTCCTCCTATTATAAAGATTGAGCAACATCCAATCTTTGTTTTAATTTAACAATTCTATCTTTGATAATATATATAATATCATCTGGATCATTACCCATTTTTTTCATATTTTCTTTAATTCCAGATCTACTTTCAATACTCTTTAAGAATAATTCTTCTTTTTGTATTTTATCCTCAATAGAATCAATTAACTGTTTCTTTTCAAGATCTTTTTGTTTTATTGCTGCATCTTTAATAGTTTCTTCTAATTGTTTTACTGTTAGATTAATATCTTCTATAGTATTAATTATTTCGCCAGCAATAGTATTTGCTGGAGAAATACCAGCTATATTAAAGGCTTCTTTTGATAAACCTCCATTACTTATTTCTTTTTTTAATGGCTCATATATCATTGAATTCATTGTAGATTCATAATTTTGATAATAATCATCTATTTCTTTAATTAATTCTTCTGGATTAATTATTTCTTTTGGATCAGTTTTCCAAGTAATCCAATCTGCTTTTGTCATAGGCTATCCTCCTATTATTCTTATCATAATAATTATATTAAATATATTAGTATTAGTCAAACAAAAAGAAGGCATAAGCCTTCTTTATTTATATTTATTAAAACTCTTCCAACTCTTCATTTTCACCAATTAATGATGTATTTTCACTTGCACGATAGTATTCATCTTCATCTTGTTTATCTTGATTTACATAATCTACATTATCATCATCATAACTAATGTCTAATGTTTCAGCATCACCATCTTCTGACCATCCATCTGCTACAAAATCCTCATCATAATCTTCATCATATTCTTCATCATCATCAACTTCATTAGCACGTTTATGATCAATGTAAGCTTTAGCTCCTAGACCTGCAGCTGCTGCTGCTGTTAAACCTGCTGCTATAGGTATTACACTACTTGAAGAACTACTCTTAGATTTTTGAATTGGTTTAGAAGATTGTGGGATTCTCTTAACTTTATTTGCAAAGATTTCATCAATTGTATCATCAGAATCATCTAGTAATTCATCTAATGATGAAACTGCTTCTAAGTCACCAGTTTGAGTACCATCATATTCAAATCCTGGATCTGTTGGTTGTGGATCTGGATTTGGAACTGGTGCTGGACCTGGAACCGGATTATAAATTGTAGGTGCTGGTGTTGGTACATAAATTGTTGGCCCTGGTGTTGGATTATATATCGTTGGCTCTGGTGTCCAATGAGTTGGATCTGGTGTTGGATTATATATCGTTGGCTCTGGTGTTGGTTTTGGAGTTGGATCTGGTGTTGGACTAATTGTTATAGTTGGCATTGGTGTAACCGCTGGTGTAGGTTCTGGTGTAGAAGGTGTATATGGTGAAGAACCATCTGACGAATTATATGGAGTTCCTCCTCCTCCGCTTGGAGTTCCTCCTCCTCCGCCTCCACCATTTCCAGGATCAATTGTTGATTCTGGTGGGGTTGGATCTGGATTTATTGGTGTTACTGAATTACCTGTTGGCATTGGTTGTTGAATTCCCGTTGCTTCTGGAACAGGTCCAAGAACTAAATCAGCTTCAACATCTCCAAGTCTATCAGCAATAGCCATAGGTAATGCTCTAGTAGCAACACTTCTTTCAACTTCATTTGCCACTTCAGCTCTAAATTGTTGGACTGGATGCGCAGGATCAACTACAGGGTGAAGTGATCCTCTAACTCCTTCAAAAGCACGTGTAGCAAAATTACCTCCAGCTGCTGCTCTGTTGGCAGCTGCTGTTTCTCTTACAGTTTGTAATTGTTCTCTTAAAGTTCCATTTCCATTTGTAGCACTAGCTGCGTCATTAGTATGCTGTGCT
>CAMYVT010000015.1 GCA_947302515.1 uncultured Caryophanales bacterium | reverse complement strand
AATGATGATAGTTTATTATGGATTAATGCAGGTGTTACACCATTAAAGAAATATTTTGATGGAAGTGAAGTTCCTGATAGTAGAAGAATTGTTAATATTCAAAAATGTATTAGAACAAATGATATAGAAAATGTAGGTATTACAAAAAGACATCAAACATTCTTTGAAATGATGGGTAATTTCTCAGTAGGAGACTACTTTAAAAATGAAGCAATTGAATATGCCTTTGAATTATTAACATCACCAGATTATTTTGCAATACCTAAGAAAAAAATATATGTAACAGTATATACTGATGATGTAGATGCTAAGAATAGATGGATAGAAGTAGGCCTTGATCCAGACCATATCATTCCTCTAAAAGAAAATTTCTGGGAAATAGGAGAAGGACCATGTGGACCAGATTCAGAAATATTCTATGATAGGGGAGATGGTTATGATCTTGATGGAGATGCTTTAGAAAAATTTAAAAATGATGAAGATCAAGAAAGATATGTAGAAATATGGAATAATGTCTTTTCTCAATTTAATTCTAAAGAGGGAGTAGATAGAAAAGATTATAAAGAACTTCCAAGTAAGAATATTGATACAGGAGCAGGATTAGAAAGATGGTGTTGTATCTTTCAAGATGTTGATTCCAATTTTGAAACTGATTTATTTAAACCAATAATTAATCATATTACAGAACTATCTAAATTTGATTATGTAGGGCAAAAAGAATTTAAAATAATTGCAGATCATATAAGAGCAATTACTTTTGCTTTAGCAGATGGAGCATCATTTGAAAATGTAGGTAGAGGATATGTACTTAGAAGATTATTAAGACGTAGTGTACGTTTTGGTAAAAATATAGGTATGGAATGTCCATTTATGTATAAGATAGTATCTGATGTTGTAGATGTTATGTCAGATGCTTATCCATATTTGAAAGAAAAAAGAGCTCAAGTTGAAGCAACAGTATTAGAAGAAGAAAAATTATTCTTAAAAACATTAGAAGCAGGAGAAAGAAGATTAAAAGAATTAGTTGCCAATTCAAACGATGGAAGAATATCAGGAGAGGAAGCATTCAAATTATATGATACATATGGTTTCCCATTTGAATTAACAGAAGAATACTTGACTGAAAAAGGACTTACAATATCACGTGAAGAATTTGATAAATATATGGATATTCAGAAAGAGATGGCTAAAAAGAATGCTAAAACTAAAACAGCAATGGCTTCTCAAAAGAAAGTATTATTAGATTTTACTGATAAATCAGAATTTGTTTATGGTATATATAGATTAAAAAGTAAAGTACAAGCAATCTTTACTAAAGATGAACAAGTAGATAGTATTGATCATGATACATATCTTTCATGTGATAGAACATGTTTCTATGCAGAAAGTGGAGGTCAAGTATCAGATACTGGTATGATTTTAGGTAAGAACTTTAAAGCTAGAGTAGTAGATGTCTTTAAAGGACCAAATGGTCAACATATTCATAAAGTAAGATTACTAGATGGAGTAATTACTGTAGGAGACGAAGTAGAACTAGTAATTGATAAAGATAGAAGAAAACATATCGAATGTAATCACTCAAGTGTACATATAATTCAATATTCCCTACAACAAGTAGTATCCAATACAATTAAACAAGCAGGAAGCTATGTAGATGATGAAAGATTAAGATTTGATTTTACTTATGCAGGTAAAATGACAGATGAAAAGATACTAGAAGTAGAAAAATTTGCTAATGATATGGTCTCTCAAGAACTAATAGTATCTACAGAAATAATGCCTTTAGATAAAGCTAAAAAATTAGGAGCAATGGCCTTATTCAATGAAAAATATGGAGATACTGTTAGAGTAGTAAAAATAGGTAAATCAATAGAACTATGTGGAGGAACACATGCTTCTAATACAAAAGACATTAAGAGAATAGCAATATTTAATTGTGAATCTAAAGGAAGTAATATTTATCGTATAGAAGCAACAACAAATGATAAGATTGAAGAAACTTTATATAATATTATTCAACCATATAATGATGAAAAAATAAGAATACTAATGAAAGCCAAAGAAATACTAGAAGAAGCAAGAAACAGTGGTATTAAACTAGAATTTGATGTGGATATAAATAATGATCAACCAACATCATATAAAGATATAATCTTTAGTAGAAACGAATTACAATATGTTCATCAAGAAGAAAAAGAATTAGAAAAAAAATATTTTGAATTAAAAGAAAAAGCAACACTTCAAAACTTAGATATTTATAGAGAACATATTAAAGTAATAAATGATATAGAAACAATTATTATGACAGTTAATAATAAAGATAATAATATATTAAAATCTATCGCCGATTCTTTAATAAATGAGATGAATGATGGATATATATTCTTTATAAATCAAAAAGATGATGGAAGTATGAACTATATTTCTAAAAGTAATTCTAAGATTAATGCTGGATATATTATGAAAAAAATTGCTACTTATGCCTCAGGTAATGGTGGAGGAAGTCCTACTTTTGCTCAAGGAGGAACTTCATCACTTGAAAAAGCAGAAGATATTATTAAAGAAGTAGAAAAGGAAATAAAAACAAATGACTAGTTATTTACTAGAAACAGAAGATTTTGCAGCTAGAGAACAAGAAGTAGAAAAGATTATTAAGAAAGAAAAGTTTATTGATGCAACAACATCTATTTATGATTTAGAAGAAAACACTCTAGAAAATGCTATAGAAGATTTAGATACTTATGGTTTTTTAGCAAATAAGAAAATAATAATAATTAGAAATATAGAAATAATTTCTTCTGAAGAAGAAAAATCCAGATTAGAGCATCTATATAAATATATAGAAAATCCTAATCCAGACCATTTACTAATTATAGAATGTAAGAAATTAAATAATACAACAAAGCTTGCTAAAGAATTAAAGAAAAGATGTAAATATATCGAAATAGAATTAAATACTAAAAGTCATATTAAAGAAGCATTAAAAGGTTATACTATTAATCAAGATGCTATTAATCTATTAGATGATTATTGTTTAGGAGATATTACAAAGATAGATAATGAAATATCTAAATTAAAGAATTATAAGTATGAAGAAAAGAAAATAACAACGGATGATATTAAAGAATTAGTTATTAAAAAACTAGGAGATTCAAAAGACTTAACTTTTGCTTTCTCTCGTTCTTTAGCCTTAAGAGATAAAGAAGATGCTTTAAGAAAATATAAAGAATTATTAAATTATAATATAGAACCTCTAAGTATTATAGGATTATTAGGTAGTCAAATTAGAATAATATATCAAGTAAAGTTATTATCTAAAAGAGATATGACTGATAAAGAAATAGCAAATATGTTAGAAGAAAAATCAGATTATAGAATTAAAAAAACTAGAGAATTAATTGCTTTATATGAAGAAAAAGAATTATTAGATATAATGCAAAAACTAAGTGATATAGATTATAAATTAAAAACTACTGATACAGATCCCAATCTAGAATTAGAAAGCTTTATATTAAATATATAAAAAAAAGAATAGTTAACTATTCTTTTTTATTTTATCTAGTTTTTCATATATATCTTTAATATTTTTTTCATAGCCAATATCTTTAGGAGTATAATACTTCTTATTTTTTAATTTATCAGGTAAATATTGTTGTACTACATATGCTCCAGGATAATTATGAGGATACTTATACTCAGGAGAATCAGTTTTTATATGATTAGGAATACTACCTACATTTCCATCATAAATATCTTGTAAAGCAGCATCAAATGCTATATGAGAAGAATTACTTTTTGGAGATAAAGCCATCTCTGTAACTATTTCTCCAATAGGAATTCTAGCTTCAGGAAGTCCTACTCTAAGTGCAGCATTAATAGCAGCATCAAGTCTGGGACCAATAGCAGGATTAGCAAGACCAATATCTTCATATGCAATAACACTAAGTCTTCTAAATAAAGAATCTAAATCTTCTTCAGCAACAAGTCTTGCTGCATAATGAAGAGCAGCATCAACATCACTACCTCTAATAGATTTTTGTAAGCCACTAAGTACATCATAATGACCATCACCATTCTTATCAGAAAAGAATACGGGCTTACTATTAATAAATCTAATCTTTTCTTCATTAACTATTTTATCATCAGTAGAGTAGTATGCTATCTCTAATAAGTTATAAGCATATCTAAGGTCATTTCCAGAGAGTTTAGCAATTAATTCGATACTTTTATTATCTATTTTAATATTCTCAAGGAAAGGGCTTTTAATTGCCTTTTTAAGGCCTTTAATAATATCTTTCTCTTCTAATTCATGTAATTCAAATAATTGACATCTACTTCTAATAGCAGGATTAATAGAATGATATGGATTAGCGGTAGTCATACCAATCAAAGTAATTAATCCAGACTCTAATTGAGGAAGCAATATATCTTGTTTATCTTTATTAAGTCGATGTATTTCATCCATAATAAGAATTAATCCATCATACATCTTAGCTTCTTCTATAACAATATCTATATCTTTCTTATTATTAACAGTAGCATTTAAAAATCTATATCTAAGCCCTAATTCAGATACAATAGCATTTGCTATAGAAGTTTTACCAATACCAGGCTTACCATAAAATATCATAGAAAATAACTTCTTATTTTTAACTAAATTAGTAAGAACTTTACCCTTACCAATTAAATGATCTTGTCCCAGTACATCATCTAATTTCTTAGGAGCCATCTTTATAGCTAATGGTTGTTCCATATAAATCACCAATAATATTATATCATATATAACTTTAATAATAATGATATCTTTGATATAATATAATAAATAAAGGTAGTGATTTTATGAATATAGAAGATGCTATTAAAGATTTTTTAAATTACTGTATCTTTGAAAAAGGTCTATCAGATAAAACAAAAGAATCATATAGAAATGATTTAGAAGTATATAAATTATTTTTAAATGATAGAAATATATCAAATGTAGAAAATATATCTAGTGAAGACATAAAAGATTTTTTAAAAGAAAGAAGTAATGAAGAAACAACTACTATAGCTCATAATCTCACAGTAATAAAGAATTTTCATAGTTATTTATTAAAAGAAAAAATAGTAAAAGAAAATATCTCAGAATTTATAGAAAGACCTAAATTAAGAAAAGCACTACCAAAAACATTAAGTATGGAAGATATAGATAAATTACTTGATATACCATTAAATACACCATTTGACTATAGAAATAAAGCTATGCTAGAATTGATGTATGGGTGTGGCTTAAGAGTAAGTGAATTAGTAAATTTAGAAATAAATGATATTGATAGAACTAATTGTCTTATTAGAATTTTAGGTAAAGGTTCAAAAGAGAGAGATATCCCAGTAGGGGAGTATGCTCTATATTACTTAGAAGAATATTTAAAAGTAAGAGATAAATTATTAAAAGAAAAATCTTGTAATAAATTATTTATTAATAATCACGGATTAGGTATGACAAGACAAGGATTCTTTAAGAATTTAAAAACTCTTTTAAAAGAAAAAGGATTAAATCCAGAAGTATCACCTCATACCTTAAGACATTCTTTTGCTACACACTTAATAAATAGGGGAGCAGACCTAAGAAGTATCCAAGAAATGTTAGGTCATTCAGATATATCTACTACAAAGATATATACTAGAGTAAGTGATGAAAAAGTAATTGAAGATTATAATAAATATCATTTAAGAAGTAACAAGGAGGATTAATATGAAATTTAAAAGAATATTTTTAATAATATTAGATTCCTTAGGAGTAGGGGAAGCAATAGATGCAATAAACTATAAGGATAATGGTGCCAATACTTTAGGTCACATAGTAGAAAATAATGATTTATTCATTCCCAATTTAAAGAAAATAGGTTTTTTAGACACTTTATCAATGACAGAAGATAAAGATGTAGAAGCATATTATACAATTGCTAAACCTACAAATATAGGCAAAGATTCATTAAATGGACATTATGAAATAGTAGGTTTAAAGAATGATATTGCTTTTGAGTCATTCAATAATGGATTTTCACAAGAATTAATTACAGATATAGAAAGAATTACAGGAAGAAAAGTAATAGGTAATATTTGTAGTCAAGATTCAAGTATAATTAATGAATTAGGAGAAAGACAAGTAAACTATGGTTCATTAATAGTATATACTTCTGCAGATTCAGATCTACAAGTAGCTGCGCATGAAGATTGTATTCCGATAGCAACATTATATAATTATTGTGAAAAAGTAAGAGAATCAACCCTAAAAAAAGGTAATAAAATCGCTCGTATAATTGCTAGACCATTTAATGGTACTCCAGGTAAATATAAATTATTGAATAGTGCAAGACGTGATTATGCCGTAAAACCACCTAAAAAGACAATATTAAATTCACTAGTAAATAAAGAATATAATGTTATAGGTATAGGTAAAATAAATGATATCTTTGATGGTGAAGGTATTAATAAAATGATTAAAGCTAATGATAATAATGAAGCTATTAATAAACTATCAGATATCATTGATAAAGATTTTACTGGATTATGCTTAGTAAATTTAAATGATTTTGATATTTATGGTCATAAAAGAGATATAGAAGGGTATGCAGAATCTATTGAAGAATTAGATGTAGATTTAAAAATAATTCTAAATAAATTAGAATTAGATGATTTATTAATAATAACTGCTGATCATGGAAATGATCCTACTTTTCAAGGTAATGGTCATACAAGAGAAAATGTACCAGTAATAATCTATAGTAGAAACTTTAAAACACCACATAGATTACCAACATTTGAATCTATGGCTGATATAGGAGCAACTATAGCAGATAACTTTGATGTAGAACCACCTGAAATAGGTAAAAGTATATTAGAAGATTTAGAATAAAAAAAAGAACTTAAATAGTTCTTTTTTATTATCCTCTGTCACTTACACGACGATAAGAGATAGAGAAGATTACAGTACCTAAAATAATAGTACTACCAATAATGATATATAACATATTATTAGTACTTGCAGTGTCAGGTAGTTCAGAAACAACGTTAGCATCACAAACACTTTCAAATGTATCTTTACTTACTTCTTTGCCATCTTTTCCATAATATGTATCCCCAACTATTTCACAACTGTGAGTTACACATTCTTTTTCATATTGTACTTTATCTACTTCTTTACCATCTTTTCCATAATAAGCACCATTAACTGTTTCACACTTATATGTTTTAGCAGATACGAAAGTAATAGACATAATCATAGCAACTATAGTAAATAATACCATTATTCCTTTTTTCACCCAATCTCACCTCACTTAGTTCTATATTATAACATAAAATACTAAATAAGTCTAGAAAAATATCATACTACCCCTATCAAATATAAAAGTAGGGGAGACTTCCCCTATTATGAGTTCAATGTACTAAATTAAATCTAATATAATATATAATTGTATTTATATATATAGGTATAAATTAAATATAATAAATTTAGATGGATAATTATATATCTAAATAATTATAAATTCGTTAAATTTAATCTAAAAAAATTACTTAATAATCATATATCTTATTAATAATAAATCACTCAAAACACACTTTAAATATAATGATTTTAGATGGATAACAATACATCTACATCTATCATATTCTAAATCGCTTAAAATGCATCCCCCTTTTTCAGGAGAATAAGAGGGGTAGTAATAGGGGTGTAATATAAGAGAATTAGATCTATAAAGATGGATAATAATATAGTTAAATTAATAATAGAATATTTAATAAAATAAAATTATTTAATTATTATATATAATAATGAATAATAAAATAATAATAATATAATAATAATATTAATAAAAAATACTATGTATATAAAGAGGGGAGGTATTATTATTTATATAATTATATAGAAGTTAACATAATATCAATTATAGGAAGTACCATATAGAGGGTAATATAGGGTAAATAGACCACACTATTTAGATAGATATATCTATTTCTTTAAAACTAAATTAATTAATAATAATTATATATTATTATAAATATTTCTCTATTTATTATATTAATTAATATAAAAAAACATTTATAATTTAAAATAAATTACTATATTAATAATAATTAATATAATAAAACAATAAGAGAGAATAGAACTTCTCTCTTATTGTTACTCCCCTACTATTTTTAAAAATAAAAAAGTCAAGAAATTAAACTTTTCTTGACTGAATCTCTGCTATCTTCTCAAATACTTCTTTAGCATTATCTTCATTAATTTCCATATATCCTAATTCTTTTAATGCTTGAATCTTAACAGTATTTAATTCTTGCGTACGAGATAACTTCTCTTCTTTCTTTTGTTCTATGCTTTGAACAAATCTCTTATGCGCATCTCCTAATTTATTTTTAGAACTTCCACCATTATTATATAATGTCATAGCACTAAACATAATACTCTCAAATACAAATTGTTTATCTTTATTAAAATTAAATTCCATAGGATCAGTAAATCCTAATGATTTAGAAAAATAAGCTAAATTATATTTTAATTCATCATTAGTTTCCATTGATTGCATAAAATGATATAAATATACAAATGCATTATATGAATCTTTAGATTTATCATTAGATAATTTTTCTTTTAATAAAGATATAATATCAGAAAGCAATTCTTGTTCTTTCTTATTAAATCCTTTTAAATCAGCAATAACTTCTTTATTAGAAGAATCTTTTACTCCTTCATTTAATCTATTCTCTACTTCAATTATATATTCTCCAGTAATCTTTAAATCATTTAGACTACTTATATCTTCTATATTTAATAAACTAAGTAGTTTAGCAGCTTTCTCTTTAGGCCAATTATTAATATCATCAATACCTAAATAATTATAAAGCATTTGACGAGATACACCTAAATATTTAGCTAAACGTACTTTACTTATACCCAACTCCGTTAAAATAGTATTTAATTCTTTCATATTAATTACCCTCCTAACATAATTATAGATAATTACATGTAAATTTGCAAGTGTAAATTGACACATTTTTTATTTTTTTATTGTTTATAAATAAAAATATTATGTAGATATAAATTTACAAATAATAAATAATTATATATAATAATATTAGTGAGGTGATTGTAATGAGTGATAAATTAATAAAGATAGTAGCTATTGTAATGCTTATTGCAACACTACTAAGTATAGTTAGTGTAATAATGTTCATTTAAAAAAATATAATGGAAACCATTATATTTTTATTTTTCTATATAACCTTCAATTTCAGGAAAAATATCTAAATTAGAAGCTGAATTTAAATCATATTTATTAGCAATATCATTTATTCTTTGATAATCCTTTGATAGAAATAAAAGTAATAAACCAGATATTCTATTAGCTGTATATTGTTCTAGCATTCCCCTATCCTCTGGAGAAATATTATATTTACGGCATATATCTCTAATAGGTCCATAACCATATAAATAATTTAAAAAGGATTTAGAAATGCGTTCTACTTGTTGATTTTGTTTTCTAATACCAACTTTAGTCCAGACTTTCACAGGTAACCACCTCTTATGGTTCTCTATAATAACATAAAAACATATAAAAAACAATCACTTTAAATAAGGATTGTTTTTTCTTTCATAACCTAATGTAGTAGTATCAAAATGTCCAGGATATAATTCTGTATCATCTTCATACTCTAACAACCAATTTATACTTTCTTTTAACTCATCTGCATTACCTGTAGGTAAATCAGTACGTCCAACACTTTCTTTAAATATAAAGTCTCCTACAAACATTGCTTTTTCTTCTGGAAAATAGAATGTAACAGAATCTTTAGAATGTCCAGGAGTATGAAATCCTTGAAAATGAAAATCACCAATATCAAAATACATTCCATCATCTATATTACTACTTTTAAATATTTTTATACTTCTTTTAGTAAGAAAATTCCTTAAAGCACCAATATGATCAGCATGAGAATGAGTTATTAAAACACCTAATACAGTATTATCTCCAATAGCCTCTTTAATTTTAGGATAATCATCTCCAGGATCAACAACTAAACATTTTCCTTTATTAATTAGAACATAACAATTTTCATCTAAATATCCAGTAACAACACATTTAATTTCCATGTTCATCCTTCTTTCTAATATTTCTGATCATATTTTTTACTAATTAATATATAATTATAATTCATATCTAACTTAAAAGTATAATAATAAGTACCACTAACTAAATAACTAGGAAGAGGCATCTTTTCATTAGCATGATATTCAACTTCTTCCTTAAGAATAATAGTATTATTAGAAGATACAGCTTCTGTAAGTTTCTTATCAACTTTAAAAGAAGTTGCAACAGGTTCTTTACAGTATCCTTGAACATATTCATCTCTTTCAGCAATATATTCAAAACCACCAATACATCCATTTTGTAATTTAATATTAATTAGAGGCATTGAAGTATTTTCTCCAAATAACTTTTTCCATTCTAATCGTAAAGTAGAAGATTTAAATGCTTTAGGAACAAAGTTTGTAGATACTACACAAGTATAAGGTTCCATATTTCCTCTACTAAATAAATTACAATTAGAATCATACATCTCATGTTCAGAAATTTGTCTATATGCAAGATAAATCTTCATTGTATCATTCCATTCTGGTTGAGAATAATCCTCTCTAATAGATGTATATACTTTATGATATAAATCTTGAACTAATGTAGAATTAACATCTAATGATTTTTCTTCTTTTGTTTCTGTCAAAGGACTACATTGATATCTTAATTCTCTAATAGTTCTATCACTTGTAGATTTAGTATAGTAAGCAAAAACTCCCAAACCAACAATTATTAAAAACACAAGTAATGGTAGAATAGATTTTTTCTTTTTAGGTGCTGGAATAATTTCTGGTACAGTGGCAGGAACTGTTTCTGGAACAACACTAATAGGAGCAGTAGATTGTACATCCATTGCCCCAGCTGGCACAGTATTTGTAACTGTTGCTTGTAATGCATCAGCAGTAACAACAACAGGAGGTGCTGTAGTAACAGTATTATCAATTGGTGTAAGTACAGGTTCTACAACAACATTATTATCAACCCCATTATTCACTCTAATCACCTAGCCTACTCTATAGTAATTTTATAATATTTTATATTATTTTTCAATAGTAAAATCTATTTATGGCGAACAACTTCAAATCGTTTTAATGTTATTACTTCATTATCAGTAATACGGGCTTTTCTTTTAGCTATATCAATTTGCTCATCAATTGTATCAACACCCTCTAAATCAGGTAATAATAACCCTCTTTTTAAACCACTAGAAACAATAACTCCATATCTCTTAGGATCAAGTTCATCTTTAGAAGATATATCTTCTGGAGCAGTTAATACATCTACATTAATATCTAAGTCTTCTAATTCCTCTTTTTTAATTGGAATAAATCTCGGATCTTCAGTAGAAGCACTAATAGCATTATTAATTATTTCTTCTGCAATATTACTTCTAGTAGGTAAAAATGTACCAATACAACCTCTAAGCATACCAAATTTATGAATAGATACAAAAACCCCAGCTTTATTATTAAGCATATATTGATCAGTAACACTACTAGTATTAATAATTTTACCAGTAGAAATATATTTAATAATTGTTTCTCTAGCAAGAGCTACATAAGGATCACTACTATCAGGATAATAACTAATTATTCCATAACCAACACCAGTAACATCTTCATGAGAATAAAACATTGATTTAACTTTAATATTGTCTAATGCTCCAGCCATCATACAAAAAGATCTATGTCCACATTGAGCAACAGTTTCTAAAAAAATAAGATTATAATCAAGTAAATTATTAAAATTAGCTTTACTACAATCATCCATTATTCTTCTGTCATAAACAGGTCCTTCAGGAGTAAATCCATAAGGACCATATTCTTGCAATTTATGAGATAAATCACCACTAGCAACAAATACAACATTTTTATTAGATTCATCAACAGCTTTTTGAATAGCTTTACCCATCTTATAATTTTCTTCTAATGATATATCACATAATCCCATAACAACAATATTATATTTTTTTAAATATTTACGAATAAAATATAAAGGTACCATAGTACCATGATCTAAAATATCATATTTTCTATCTTCAATTAATAAATTATCTTCATTTGCATATTTTTTAATTAAACTAACTAAATCAATATCAATATTTTCATTAAATGTTATATCATTAGCCCCAAAATTACCCATATCTCCTATCATCTTATCAGTATTAGATATAAAGAATGAATTATATAAATATGGAGCATGAGGGCTAGAAATAATAATTGTATCAGGTTTTAATTCAGCTATTTCTTTACTAATTCTATTATAAGAATCTATTGTTAAAGTAATTTGCTTTTCACTTCCTCTACCCACTTCAGGTATAGCAAGTGGAGGATGAGGTACTATAAAAGATGCAATTATAGACATATAAACAACTCCTATTCTATATAAATTATACAAAAAAATATAAAAAAATAAAAGTAAAGACATCTTTACTTTTATTAACTTAATGTAACATTCATTATAACAGGATTATGATCACTAGCAACAAAATCAAGATTTTCTGTTTTAACAGAATTTACTTTAATATTATCAGTAACAATAAATCCATCAATTAAATAGTATTGGAATTTATCTTTATCAGCATCAACATAAGGTTTATCAAGACTTCTACAAGTAGGATTAGTATTATCCATTAAGAAATTCCATCCTTTACCAAAATCTTTAATATTAATCTCTCCAGGTTTCCATACTTTATCTTGTAATGGATATTGAGAAGAATCAATACAATCAAAAGTCTGATTAAAATCTCCACCTACTATAACATAATTACCTTTTTTCTTTTCTTTATTCATAACTTCTAATAACTTTTTAGTTTGTAATTCTTTTCCTTTACCAGAATCATATGCTTCTAGATGTAAATTAATAAGAACAAGTTCTTTTTCATTATCTTTAATAGGTATTCTAGTAACTACTAAACATCTTTTTAAATTAACAGTACTAACAGGCCAAATAAAACTACTAGGAAGCTGTATTCTTTTAGCATCACTCATTGTATATTTAGAAAAAGTTGCTATACCAGAGTGAACCCTACCAATAGGTTCTCCTATAGGATATGGCAAATATGTAACTTTAAAATTAGTACCAAAAGCTGATGAATAATTGTACAAATGATTTCTAAATAATGATAATTCATTAACATGACTAGCTCTAGTAGAAGAAACATCTACTTCTTGTAGAAATATAATCTGAGGTTTATCATTAGATATAACATTTCTAATAGAAGCTAAATTCTTATTAATTCTATTTCTATCAGCAGTTTTAACCATCGTACCATTATCCATAAAGAAATCAGCATTATCACCTAAAGCACCATATCCAACATTCCAAGTCATAATACTAAATGTATCATTAGGATTTAAAGTAAAGAATCCTTCACCAGATATAGTAAGTTTCTCTACATCTTTAGGTTTATATTCTGTTAAAGTAAAGAATGCTAATAATAAAGCAATAAATATAACTAAAGCAATTAGTAATTTAATACCAAATCTTTTTAATTTAATTTTAAAAGGAATATTTTCTTCTACTATTTCTTTATTAATTATCTCTTCTTTAACAATAACTTCAGGAGTAGTTTTAGGAACTACTTTTTTTACTTCTTTTCTCTTTTTAGAAACAGTTTTTTTCTTTTTACTAGTTGTAGTCTTATTATTTGTATTTTTCTTATTAACTGCTTTTAATACATCGTTTTTTCTCATACTACAAACTCCATTTCATAACAAATTTATTATATCATAAAATATATATTTATTAATACTATAAACTTTACATTTATAAACATATTTAAAAACACAAAATAATAATATTAAAATATAATATGATATAATTTAATTAGTAATAATTAGGAGATGATTATATGTATGATAAAGAAGAAGTTATAGTTAGTCCTAGAATATTTGAGGGAAAAACTGATCAAGAAATAATAGAATGGTGTAAAAAATATTTAGGTGATAGACACCCAGATTATTTGCATTTTCCAAAAGCATTAGCTCAAGGTATGAGAGAACAAGACTATGCTGATAGATTAAGAGATATTGATAGAGGAATAGATTATAAAAATCCACAAATATTAGATTTAGCAACACGTAGAGAATTAGGTGTAAATGGTGGTCCAGGAGAATCAATTAGTACTCTTGCTAGAGCAGCAATGAATGAAGAAGCACTAGCAGTCCGCGATAGAGGATTACGAGGAGAAACATTTAGAGAAACAGTTGATGAAGAAGAATTAATAAGAAGAGTTGGATTAATTCATGATTTTTGTCCAGAACAATTAGGTGCATTTGCCCATAACGCTTTATTTCAATGGATATATGTTCAACCACTTGAAGAAATAGAAGCAGCATATAAAGGAAATACTAAGAGTTTAGTAGAAGATTTAAATGTCTATATCCCACCATTTTTTAAAATGGTAGAAATCTTTATTGAAAGAGGAATTGATATAGATAAAGTACAAATGGCTCCAGGAAAAACTGTTAAAGATGTATATAACATTGTAAAAGAAAAATTTAGTAAATATATTAAAGACGGACGTATAGTAGATCCAAATGAGAATAAAGAAGAATTAGATCATCAACAAACACAAGAAACAAATCAAGAAATAAGTCAAATGATTGAAGAAGATGTATCCCCTACTCTTTCTCAAGAAGAGATTCAAAGACAAATAGATGAAAATAATAGACAAATAATGGAATTAATGGAAAGAAATAATAAACTTGTAGCTCAGCTAGCACAAAAAGCAAAAAAGTCGCAAGAACAATCTATGAGACTAGAAAAATAATAATTAAAAAACAAGTAGATAACTACTTGTTTTTATTTAGCAATCCTAACATTATCTAAATCATCAGATATTATTAAATTATGATCTTTATCTTCAGGAAAATCATGACCAAATTCACTAGTAAAGTACATATGACCAACAGTACCAGGCTTTACTATAATAGAAGAATCATCTTCCAACATATCACCTATAAAAGAAGAAATAATTCCTCTTTTCTTTTGATGACTTGATAATAAATAATCATAATCATTAGTTTTTATTCCTCTATATTCATTAAGAAAAAATGAATATGCTTTACTAGATCTATTAATTTTACAAGTATTTCTTTCAAAAAATTTAATATTAGGATTTGAATTAAAGTATATCAAGAAATCACTCCTTTCAAGCATATATTATATATAATAAAAAATAAAAATCAATAGAATTAAGACATAATAAAAAGAACTTATAGCTAGTTCTTTTTTATTAATTATTATCATCTAATTATACTCTATTTAGTTTTTAAATTTCGTAAGTATTCCTTTCTATCAGGAGTAATACGATAGCTTTCTAATGATTTTTGAATAGCTTTATTATGTGTCCAAACATCAAGTTTATTATTTTCTATATATGGAATAGTTGAATCATATTGTTTAGCTAGTGCTGTGGCAAAAAACCAGGCAATCATCATATTAACATAATACTCTTTTGATTTAATTTTAGAAACCCAATTTAAATATTCAATTTTAAAATCTTCATCTAAATAATACTGCATAAGCATACCTATACCAAATCGTATAGTATATGTATCTTTAGATTTAATCCATTTTTTTATTTCACTTAATAATTTATCTTTATTTTTTTTAAATATCTTAGGAGACATCTGATCACAAGTAGCCCAATTATCTACATAAGGTAGAAAAATATTTAAATAAGTAATACATTCATCATAATTTTTTATTTCTGAAATAATAAAAGCTTGTAATTGATTCTCATCAAAATACTTATGTGGTAAATCATTTAAAAAAGTAGAATAATTATTATTTTTAACTAATTCTTTAGCAAATTTTCTAAGTTCAGGTGTACGAACACCTATAAAAACATCAGGACTAGCTGTTAGAATCAATTTAGTTTGAAAAATACCATATTCCTTATCTTGTAATTTAAATAATTCTTTTTGTATATAATCCATAATTACATCTCCAATATTATTATAACATATTTATTTGTTATAAAATGATATATATGATATTCTATATATAAGGATGTGAATATAAATGAAAAAACAAAAAATAATTACTGAATTTGATTTAAATGAATTGGGATCTATGGGAGATTTTCCATCAGTAACAACAGAATGGAAAGAAAATAATGCTAATCCAGACTCTTTTAAAGTAGTATTATTAGATACTATGGAAGAAGTACCATATAGTGCAGGAGACTCTATTTATTCATCTGGATATTGGCATACCAATATCTATACAGATGGAAAACCATATGATATATTTGATAGCGAAGAAAATGGTTTGGATTTTTGTGTAAGTAATGCTACTTATGTAGCTCAAGAACATATCGGAACAAATAATAATGGTATACAGAACAAATGGTACTATACAGTATATACATCGGATGAAGAAGCACTAAAAAGAGTAATTGATTCTTTAGGTGGTTATTTAGGATTGTTTAATAAAGATGATTGTGAAAAAACCAATGAGCTTTCTTCATCAACAATATATAATAGACAAAAAATTAAAAATAAAACATTATAATAAAAAAAAGAAGATTAAATCTTCTTTTTTAATGTAATATTAAATAATAAAGTTCTGCGCTATCGACATCTAAATCATTTTTTCTTTCAAGTAAAGTTAGAGACATCACATAGTTGTATTAGTACTAACTCCTAATTCAAATAGTTTTCTAATATATAAGCATACCCCTTATTTACTTTTCCATCTTTAATTTTATTAAAAATTTCATCTTTAGTAAGCCAATTAATATCTACTACTTCTTCTGTATCATATTTTATACTATCAATATCTATTTTATCTTCAATTAAATAAATATTAAAAATATAATTCTTATATGGATAAATTATTGTATCTAAATGTTTAATGTTTAAATCTTTTATATTTAATTCTTCTTTTAATTCTCTTTTCAAACCAGTTAATCCATCTTCTCCAGCAAGTACATGTCCTCCTGGAATAGCTAGTGTGTTATTACTTCTAGCAGTTGCTTGTTCAAGTAAATATTTATCATTATTCTTTATCAATGCATAAGACATCATTACATAGCAACCTTCTGGTATTTTATCTATTTTTCTTCTGATTGTTTTATTTAATTTATTAAAATTTCCATCATATAAATCTTCTAGTTCCATAATTACATCCTTTCTAATATACAGACGCATTCAACGTGCCCTGTCCTGGGGTGAAGAACATATGCTCTAGGCCTGTACTAGGTCAACAGAACATGTTTCCTAGTTCCTATTTTTTTTCATTTTTGTTTTTACTTGATAATGCTAGTCCGATACATAGACCAATACTAAGTCCAATAGGTAACCATAAACCCATATTATTTGTAGAAGCACCAATTGATGTACCAACACTTATACCTATACACATTCCAATAGCTATCCAGTAACTATTGTTATCTTCTTTTTTATTATTTTCTTCTTTTATTTTTTTATTTTCTTTTTTCATAAAATATCCTTTACTTTCTTTCTAAAACCACGATGGATTCGCAATGGGTGGACACCTATTCAGGAATAGGTCATTTAACCATGCTTCATATTTAAAAATATGTTCTTATACATAAAACTGCCAGGGTTGATTGCGAATCAGGAACATATGCTTTTTTTCATTACTAATTATATTATAACATACAAAAAGCAAATTTTTTCATCTGCTTGCGTGTTATTAAAAACGAAATTATTGCGATTGCTTATTTTTTGTTAAGACTTTCTTATGCCAACATTTTTTGTTACAATTTGGACATTTCATTCGCCATATTCCATCTTTAGTTATTCCACTCATACCAAAAAACATTTGATAAAATGTTGGGATATATTGGTGCTTACATTCTTGGCATTCATAATATCCTGTTTTTCGGATGATATTGAGATTGTATACTCCGAATAAAAGTAATATTACTAAAGCAAGTGCCATAATTGTGTTTCTTATTACCATAGGCATTTCAATAAGTATTGTTGAAAGAACTATTAATAAATATATAACAACTCCTAGAAATGTTATGATTCTATTTAAAATAAGAATTTTCTTATTTTTGCTTTCTATTTCACGCCTCATCTCTAAAAGATTTTCCTCTGCTTGTTCATTGTAAGATTCTTTTATAATTTTCTTTGCTGATAATAGTTCATTGACATTAATATCAAGCAACTTACATAACTCTAACATAATTCCAGCATCAGGCATAGATCTTCCGTTTTCCCAATGTGAAATTGCTCTATCAGTAATATTTAGTTTATTAGCTAATTCTTGTTGAGTCATATTTTTTTCTTTTCTTACCCTAGCAATAAATTTTCCTATTTTTTCTTGATTCATAATTATACCTCCTCTATTCAAATTTATTATAATATAAGAATTACTAATTGTACCCACAGTGTTAGTAGAGTTTTAAATAATTATACTATACTCTATTATATGAACATGTTTTTCAAATTAATTATGACCTATTCCCTATAACATGGTTAAATAAAAAAATCCCTCTTTCTAGTTATTTATATCAAAAAAGGGATTATTATTGGCTTTTAAAAATATTACTTTTCCTTATTTTTCAATGGTTTTACGACATAGTATTGATACGGTTTCAACATGGGTTGTATCAGTGTCAGTGCTAAGTGCTCTAACCTTGTTTCAGTATCAGGAATATTTCCTAGATATGATACTACCCTAGTTGTTTGAGTACTAGTACTAAGTCATCGCTTTTCTAAATGTGATAATATTTCAAGTATTTTCTTAACTGGTACAATATAGTCTTTGCATTCATCTGCATCTATTTTTAAATAATGTATCTTATTATCATTATGTGAAGAATTATTTCTGTATGGCACGATTTTATAAATATAGTCTACCAATAATTTGAAATCATATAAAGTTAAATTTATATAATTATTTTTAATATAATTATTAAATATAGATTCTGTTAGGCCAAAATCTTTCATTGTGCTATAGAATCCTAAGTCTGGTTTCACTTTTAATACTTTGTTAGTAAGTTTAACACTTTCTTCACTAATTTCTATTTTTATTTTTTGTGAATCTAAAAGTGAATAAATTTTACTTCTTAATTCTCCCTCGACTGCTCGACACCATTGTGCTATTGGAGCACTATAATCCCAATTAGAACCAAAAACTTCTAGATATTGATCATATATAAAGTCACCACCTAATAATAATTTTGGTGTATTTTCATTTAAATTATTGAAATTAATATTACTATATTTTGCTTTTATATCCTCAATTGATTTTACTTTTGGCTTTGTTGATGATTCAAAATATTTATTGGTTTGCTTTAAATTTATACTATTATTTAATTCATTTGTTTTTTCTTCAAATTTTTCATATTCTAATATTTCTTCCGTAGTATCTGCAAATATTTCATTTTTTTTATTTGTTATTCTTAGCGTTTCATATACCTTAAACATTGCATAAGAATCTAATTCACAATACTTGATCATATTTTGTCTCAATTTATTTTGCTCTTCTTTAGGCAATTCTTTTAAAGATAAGAAAGCATTGCTTACTTCAACACCATTATGAACTTTTTCTAGATTACTATAATCTAAATTATGATCAATTGGAAACAATGATAAAAGAACATTTTTAAGGGTGTAACTTCCTTTCATTTCTTTTGTATAATAGCTTTGAGATTTAAATATATCTGCTAAATCTATTATATTATTACTAATATTTAACAAATGGTCTTTGTATTTTGAATATAATTCTGACATTTCTTTTAATCTCATTTTTTCAAAAATACTATTATAGACAAGTATACAAGAATTCATAGGTATATCTTCACATAGATGTTTGCACAAGTCATACATAGGATTATCATAATTATCACTTAGAAAACCTTTATGAAATAGTTCTCCATTTTCTTCTAAAAAGTAATGTAAACTATATTGAAAACATATTTGCTGATATGGCTTAGTCCCATCTATTTTAGGTACTAAATCTTGATATGCTTCAAAATCTAAAAAATACAGCGGATATTTTATTTTTCTAAAGAACGTTGCAATAATTTCTTTATTTATTATTGGTTTTGATTGACTTTTGTCTTTAAAATAAGCTTTTATTTGATTTGTTGCTTTAGCATTTAATGACTTTTCATATTTCAATAAATCAACGTAAGAAATATGACCTTTTTTATAAAAATCAATTTTTTTACTAAAAGTTGTACTTCCTAAATCAAATACATTTGGAGATGGTAATTCTTTAGTACAGTATTTAAAAAATGGACAATTACTGCATGCCATTGATAAATCTATATTAGGTTCTTTATCTTGATTTATTATCTTTTTGAATGAATCAATATTCTCTTCTACATTATTAAGATTGTAACTTGTAATTTCTTCAATATTAAAGAATTCTTTAACATTTAGATCTCCGTTTTTGATATATTGACTGTTGACATACAATATTGAAGCTTTTTTAATTTTTAATCCACATTTCTTTAAAATCCATATTTGATATGATATTTCATCTATATATTCTTCATAAATAGACGTAGAGGCTTTAACATTATATATTTCAACACCATCATCATTATTTTTCAAAATATCAATTGAACAAGAATTATCATCAAATATAAATTGAGCATTACATATAACACTAGATTTGTTTTCAACATATTTATTGGTTTCATCTAGCATATTTTTATAAATAGCATCTTGATTAATTAGAACATAATTATCTCCAAAATATGTTCTTGCTAAATCTATTATTTTAGTTTTAGCTTCATCCAAAAAATTATTATAAATACCTTCTCTTTTCTTAAAACAAGACAACCATAATTTTTTAACACAAGATATTCCTTGCACATATTTTGATTCACATAAATTCATATATTATCTCCTCTCTAATACACAGACACTCTCGCAATGGGTGGTCACCTTTTCAGGAATAGGTCATCTAACCATGTTTCATATTTAAAAACATGTTCCTATACATAAAACTGCCAGGGTTGTTTGCGTGTCAGGAATAGGTCATTTTTTCTCGATTATTGCTTTTCAATTTCGAATCTAACTCTAACCCTATCTTTCTCAACTTTAGTTATTTTATTATTTTCATCTTTTTCAAATACATTGTATTTTTGCATACTATAAAAATCTAAAATTGTTATAAAATCATTTTCTTGAATACTTATATCATTATTTTTAAGTATTAGTTCAGTAGTTAAATTATTTCTAACAGTAAAATTGAACTTAGTTTTACAAATAAATCTTATCATATATTCAGTAATTTTACCATTATCATATCCACCAATAATTATATAATCTACGAGTGACTTAAATACTTCTTCATCAAATCCCTCAAGTATATTATTATTTTTTATCATTTCTTTTATTTTGCTTATACCATTTTCAATCTTATTATCATCTTCACATAATAGTTCATATTGATTTATTTCTTTATATAATCTTTCTATTTTTTTATTGAATTGTTCTACTTTTTCTGTATATGTTGGTTTATCAATTGTTCCATCAAGCATTACGTCAACTAGTCTCTTTTTTCTTTGCTCAATATTATATATTTGCGTTTTTAATTGATTTATTTTTCCCTGATAATTATTTGCATTTACATATTTTGTAACATTATTAAATAATGATTCAATGTTTTCTTCATTAGTATTGCATAATATATGGTATCCATCTACAAATGCATTTAGAATAGTTGTTTCTCTAAACATTCTACTATTTGGGCATTGTTCTCGTGAACCTTTTGTACTTAACCAACAATTCCATATTGCTATATTATCTGACTTATTATACATTGCTCTTCTTGTATAAGTGTTACCACAATAACCACATTTCATCATCCCGCTTAATGGATACTTTACTCCAATATTGCCAAGTCTTCTGCCTGTGGCTCTCGCTCCACATCTTTCTTTAAGAATTTCTTGTGCTTTTTCATATGTTACTGAATCAATAAATCCTTCATGGTGATCTTTCATATAGTATTTGTCACTTTCGCCATAATTTTTCACTCTTTTGTGCGATATTGGATCTATTGTAAAAGTCTTTCCTTGAATTACATCACCTTTGTATTTTTCATTCCTTAAAATACCTCTAACAGTTGTATCACACCATACATCACTACCTCGTGGTGATTTTATTTTCATTTGTGTTAATCTTTTAGCAATAGATGTACATCCTTTTCCTTCAATATAATCTTTAAATATCATTTTTACAATATCTGCTTCTTCTTCAACAATGGATAATGTGTTTGTTTTATTATCATATTTAAATCCATAACAATTATTAAAACCGACTAGTTCTCCTCGCTCTGATTTCATTTTAAGTCCTAATTTAACATGATTTGAAATTGTTTCGCTTTCTTGTTGAGCTACAGAACTTAGAATTGTTAATAATAATTCACCAGACATTTCTAAAGTATTAATGTTTTCTTCTTCAAATAGAATTGCTATATTTTTTTCTTTTAAAATTCTTACATATTTTAAAGTATCAAGAGTGTTTCTGGCAAATCTAGATATTGATTTTGTAATTATCATGTTATATTTACCTTTTAAACCATCATCGATCATCCTCATAAAATTTGTTCGTTTAAAATCTTGTGTACCAGAAATTGCTTCATCTGCGTAGATATCAATAAAAGACCATTCAGGATTAGATACTATCTTTTCCTTATAATATTTTTTTTGAGACTCATAACTATTTAATTGTTCTTCAGAATCTGTACTTACTCTTGCATAAGCAACAACTTTTAATCTACTGATTAGTTCTCCATTTTTTCTATCAATCAAACCATCTTTTTTCTTTATTAAAGTAATTTCCATCAAATCACCCTTTCAACAAAAAATATATAGTAAAAGTTATTATTATTTAATTGTGTGAATTTTTTATTTGCACACTTGACTTTTTATAAGTATCTTCATTAATTACTTTCTTGCTTTTTAAATATCCTAAAACCTTTAAATAGTTAAGACCTTTTTTAAATTTTTTATCTATCTTTTCCGAATTATTAGTCAATATTATTGCCATAAAAACTATTTCCTTTCTTTTATTTATATCTATAGTCCCCATCTATGTATTCAACTTCTTTAAGTTTTATTTCTATCTCGGCTGCACCAGATATTTTTCTATAAAAATCTGTTAATTTTTCTATTATTAATTGTCTAGATGAACCTCCAATTATCATTGTAATTGGATCATTATCATTTAGGTAAATAAAAGCCTTATACATTTTTTTCATATTTAATATCCTCCATATACTTATCTGCTTCACTAGCTACCCTACAACAACAATAAATAACCAATAAAAAAAGACATATTACTATGCCTATCAAAATTTTTATTATCATTTTCTTTTTATCCTATCTAATAGAGAATTACTGTTTCTACATTCTCTTACTTTTATTTTAAATTCAGGATTATAGTTTATTATATTTCCTATATCTAATTTTTCATCTAATATACCATCTATAAAATTTTCAGCAATTTCTTTTGCTAGTTTTTTATTTTTAGCAGGTACATGAACAACCGATGTTCTTGTTGTATCTATATATATTATATATTCTTTCATAATTACACCTATTATCTTTTTTTCTCAAAATCATATAATATTGAGTACTCTTTATTAAATTCCATATTTTCATATTTACTTTTATAGTTATCAAGTTTTAGATGATCTCTAATTATTTCTTCTGCATTATCGTATGCTTCATCTAAATCACTGGCAATGACTTTTCCATTACCGTGTAGGGCAATATGAAAATTAAATTTAAATTCTGATAAAGCTTCATCTTCATAATCTTCGTCATCCTCATCATCACATAAATATATGATTATCTCATTTTCAGTGTATCCAATAGATTTCATCATATCAAACGTTATACATTCTAAAACATTTGCTAATTTAAATAATGTATCTAATGTTGGTTTTTTTCTAAATCCTCTCTCTATTAATGAAATTGTTTTAATATCAACTCCTGTAAATTTTGATAATTCAGTAATTGATAATCCTTTCTTTATTCTTTCTTTTTTAATAATGCTACCAAACTCTTCCATTCTATCTCCTCCTATTCATTTGGGCATAAAAAAACACATCAATTAAGATGTGTAATTTCAATTAATTATTTTTCAAAGTCCATACCCATGGATAAAGTCAACTTTATCATAAAACTTTTTTTAATATGAACTATTTTATTTTTAGACCATCCTGTTTTTTCTTCTAATCCTTCAACAGTATTTTGAAATATATATAATTCTTCAAATACTTTTAATTCACCTTTTGTCATTATTTTGAAATAATCTTCAAATCTTTTTAATTCATTTTTTATTGCTCTTTCTAAATAATCTTTTTTCTCTACGTATTTTTCTTGCTTTGATCCAATTTGAACTGTACCATCAACTTTTTCAAGAAAACTCATTTGTCTTCCTGCTCCAGGAGGTAGTAAGCAAAATAGCTTCGTGCCTAGATGAGTTAAGTATGACAATTCATCTTCAACATATTCTTTTACTTTTGTGTAATTATACCTTTTTATCTCTTTATCTGATAATTCTTTCATTGACACTACCTCCCTTGCTAAAAAAAGAAGAAGTAATTGTTAATGCCCTTTTAGGCGGTAATTACTTCTTCTTTATTTATATATTTAGATTTTGATTTAATGCTGGATTTTTTAGAGTATGAAAGACTAACAAGTTTAAAACCTGATGAGTAGTAATCTAAGCAACTAAGTTCATCTATCATAATCTCACCTCTTTTTATGAAGCATATATTATGTTTTCAACACTTGCATTAAATTGATTTCTATTCTAAATATTTTTTATTAAAAAGTCAATAAAAAAAGTAAAAGACATAGATCCCTTTCGGGAATTCTTCTACTTTACTACATTCTATCATTTTTCAGGTTCATTTCAAGACCTATTTTTTTTCTCATTTTTTTTCTCATTTTTTTTCTCATTTTATTTCTCATTTTTTATTAGAGAAACAATTGATTTAACATCATAATTAATTATATATTCTTTAAATTTATCATATAGTATTCGAGCTTCTTCTATATTATTGAATGTTGTATATAAGAGTTTGGAATAAACTTTTTGATCTATAGTTATATGTATATACACTTCATATATTTTATAGTTTATAGTTGATAAGACTACTCCTATTTCATTACCATCTTCAATATTATTCTTAAAATCTATTATTGTTCTATCATCATTTGTGTCTTTTACTGAATTTGTTTCTAATAATTTTTCTAATTCTTCTATATTCATAGCTTCCACCGCTTTAACCAACATCTAATTTCAATTTCAAAGATATCATACTTTATTTTGCATATAAAGTAAATAATAAATATAGAATTTCCTTACCTTGTAGGTATAAAGACATTCCTTACCCTTTAAGATAAGATTATTTATGCATAAGGAGGTAAGTTAATAATGAATTTAAAAGAAATTCTTTCGGTCAACTTGAGATATTATAGAAAAAAGTATAACTTATCTCAGGAAAAGTTTGCAGAAGTAATTGGCACTTCTCTTTCTCATTTAAACAAGATGGAACAACAAAAGGTGGATGTTAAATTATCTACTATAACAAAATATGCAAACAATTTAAGTAAATTTGTTAATGTTAAGATTGAGCCAATTGATTTTCTAAATAACGATAAATCAAGAATAACTAATTATTCAAGAATAGATGAAAAGAAGTAGAACATGTCTACTTCTTTTTTTATAATTGTTCAATTAAAGCAAAAAGTTTTTCTTTTTTTTCAACTATTCTTTTTTGCTCTTCTAAAGGTGGTAAAGGAATTTTTGCATTTTGACCATCTTTTGTTCCTAATCTTGGCATTTTTGCACCATATGAACAAGAATTGACATAGTTCAGAAAATACTTTGAAGTCAATACAATATGTAAATACTCAGGTAAAACACAATCGATTAAAGTAATTGGTTCAATCTCTGTACTACAATAACCACTCTCATGTACGATAATACACTTATTTAAATATGGACGAAGTTTACCATATAAAACATCATTTTCTTTAAAAATATTCTTATCGCTAACTGCCTTTCGTTCTTTTTGAAATACTTTTTTGATTATTCTTCCGGTATCTTTTTCTATATCTTCTAATTCTAAAATCCATTCATTATTTTCTATGTCTTTTCCATTCTTTTTCTTGTTATTTCCATAGTCTGAGATATCTTTCAAATTAGTCCATACCCAATTTGATGGTATTTCAAAAGGAATATCACATTTTATTTTCGGAACTTTAACTGGTTCTAAATTATATTCATTCTTAACTAAATCTCCTCTAATCGCACTATCCATTATTTTTTGCTTTAATAGAATTCGTAAGTTTTCTTTTTCTTTATCATTTTTTTCTTTTGTATCTAATAATCTAAATAGTTCGTCTATCTTCTCAACAATTTTTTCTTGTTCTTCAATTGGTGGAACTGGAATTAAAAGATGTTCAAGATTTTTTACGCTGACACCGCCGATAATACCTGTTTTCTTCAATTCAAATTCGCTAAGAAATAATGACGATTGTACGAAGTAATATATGTATTTATTGTTTATTGTTTCACTAATTATATTGCACAACTTATTAACGTAACAAACATCTTGGTCTATAAAACCAACTTTTTTCCCGGCACTTCCACCCTCAATACATATTAGAGTTGAATTCTTTTTAGCTATTTTGAATTTTTCTAACAAACTATTAGGAATCTTAATTCCATTCATATAGTTTATGTTATTGCTTTGTTCAACATCTTTTGTAGCAATATATAATAATCCATCGCAATCTGTATTTGAATATTTTTCTCTTTTCTCATTTTCGTTAATACTATTACCAGTTTTACAAGTTGCGACATTTTTTATAAGACACCATTTCCAATTAAGTGGAATTTCAAATGGAATATTTTCTTTTATAGAGTCTAAATTTACTGGTTTTAATTCTAAATCATTTTCAATTAATGTACCATGAATTGCACTATCTATTATTTTTCTTCTCAATAATTCATTACTAATCATTTCAACATACCCTCTAACTTAGAAAGTATATCAGAGTTATCCTTAGTTATTTCTTTCATTTTTTCCAGTATTTCATCAATCGTATAAGACTCGGTTTCATCAATTTTATTTGGGTTCTTTAAGTCTAAATTGTAATTTTTAATGTCTTCTACTTTTACAAGCCATGCTTGTTCATTTTCAACACGATTATTCCACCATGCTTTTACTTGATCAAAATGTTGCTTTTTAATCGGATTAGTCTTAGTAAATCTTGCGAGTCCGTCTGGAAGTTCCAATTCGTAGAACCAAATTTCTTTTGTTCCTTTAGAATCTCTATTAAAGAATAATAGATTAGTTGTAATTGGAGTATAAGGGGCAAAAACACCCTCAGGAAGTCTTACAATTGTATGTAAGTTAAATTCCTTTAATAATTTTGCTTTAATATTGTTTTTAACACCATCTCCAAATAAAATACTATCTGGAAGAACTATACCAGCACGACCATTATCTGATAACTTTTCCATAAGTAAAGCCATAAATAAATCTGCTGTTTCTTTTGTTTGAAATTCTTTTGCAAAATTGGATGAAACTCCATCTTCTTCTATACCACCATAAGGAGGATTTGTAATAATAACATCAACTTGCTTACTATCACTAAATCCAGAAACTTCTCCAGTAAGAGAATTTCTATGTTCAATGTTAGGAATATCAACACCATGTAATAATAGATTTGTCATGCATAAGGCATATGGAAGTTGTTTCTTTTCTATACCTTGTATATTATTTTGAATTTTTTCTATATCATCTGCACCATTGATTTGATTAGTGTTTTCAAAATGCTCAATAGCACATGTTAAAAATCCGCCCGTACCACAAGCAAAGTCTAGAATTCTTTCATTGATTTTAGGATCAACCATTTCTACTACGAATTCTGTAACCGGCCTTGGTGTATAGAACTCTCCTGAATCTCCTGCACTTTGCATTTCAAGTAACATGCTTTCATATATATCATTAAAGTCGTGTCTTTCTTTGTTGACATTAAAATCTGTTTTGTTTATTTCATTTATAACCTGTCTTAAAATAGTGCCACTTTTCATGTAATTGTGAGTATCTGCGAACACTTCGTGAACTATCCTATCTCTAACATTTTTAACTGGAAGTTGTTTTAACTCTTTGAACATTGTTTCAACGAAATCAATTAACTCGTCTCCAGTCATTCCTCTTTCATCTAAAGCCCAGTTTTTCCATCTATATTTTTCAGGAATAGCACTTTCATAAGTTTGACCTTTTAATTGTGCTTTGATTTCCCATTCATCTTCCTTAGAATCAAACAATTTCATGAATAACATCCAAACTGTCTGTTCAAGTCTTTGAGCGTCTCCATTTACACCATCATCGGTTCTCATTGTTTGTCTAAGATTTTTCATATTTATTGCCATTATTATGCCTCCAAACTATATAAATTTGACTTCATATCTTCTAAAGCTTTTTGGAAGTTCTGCAACCCCATGAATATTGTCATAATAATTTCCATAATTGTTCCAAAGGCGGATAACTCTGGAATATTAAGAATGTTAGGATTTTCAAGTTCTTCTATACCCCCATCAACATATTTATCAAGTATAATAGATAAAACTTCTTTAGCTTGCTCACTATACTTATCAAAGTATTCACTTTGTTTAACTTTTCTTGCCCTTTGACTTCTTGTAAGAGGTTTCTTTCCGTAAGCTACGTGTACTAACAAGTCGAACGGATCATATTCTTCACCAACTTCTTCTTCTAATATATTTAAATAAATGTCTTTTTCTTCCAATGCTTTAATAATATTTTCTTTCATTTCTTCAGAATCCCAATATTGTTTGAATAGTGAATATGTACTGAATTCATCAGTAATCTTATTTTTAACAAATTGAGTAAAGTTTTCTGTTATTAAATTTCCATGTTCATCTATAAGTTTCTGTTGTCTGTATAGTTCTGCCACTCTTTCGTTAGGTAGAACTATTTTAGGTTTTCTTTTATGTTTTGTAGCCGGAATTACTTGACCTGGTTCAACTGGAATCTTAGGTTCTGGCTTTTCTCCTGGTTTAATAACTGGAGAATCAACTAATATAACCGGTGTTATTTCAACTTCGCCATCAAATTTAGGGTCTTTGAATAATTCTGTCGCACCAGTAAAGTCTATGATAGTAAATGAATACTTATCGAATTCCTCTGATATACGAGTACCACGTCCTATGATTTGTTTAAATTCAACCATACTTTTTATGTTAGTATCTATAACAATAAACTTACATGTTTTGGCATCTACACCAGTTGTTAAAAGTTTTGAAGTAGTAACAATAGTTGGATACTTTTTTCTTGGATTGATAAAGTTGTCAAGTTGCATTTTACCAATTCCATCTGAACCAGTAATTCTCATGATGTATCTATCATCCTTTTCAACCATATCCAAGTTTTGATTGATCAGTTCTCTTCGCATTCTATCTGCATGTTCTTCATCAACACAGAATATGATAGTCTTATCCATTCTACGATTTGTTTCCTTCATATAATCTGTGATTATTTTTGCAACAAGTTTGTCCCTTTCTGGAAGTACCAATTTTTTATTTATATCTGTACCACCATAAACACCCTCGTCAACTTCATCACCATCTGTGTTAAGTGTACCTTTTTTAACAATAATATCTTCAATATCTTTATCAAGGCCAACTCTTAATACTCTATATGGTGCAAGAAATCCATCTTCAATACCTTGTTTAAGAGAATAAGTATAAACTGGCTCGCCAAAATATTCGTAGTTTTGGATGGTCTTTTCATTCTTAGGTGTTGCAGTCAAGCCAACTTGAGTTGCACTACCAAAGTAAGATAAAACTTCTCTCCACGAAGAATCTTCGGCAGCACTTCCTCTGTGACACTCATCAACAACTATCAAGTCAAAGAAGTCTGATGGGAATGTCTTATATAAATCTGGTCTTCCATCCGAACCTTTTAATTGTTGATATAAACCCAAATATATTTCATAAGCAGGATCATATTTACCCTTAATCTTTGTCATAACTCCTTTGAATGGTGCAAAATCATTAACCATCGTTTGGTCAATTAAAATATTTCTATCTGCAAGAAATAAAATTCTTTTCTTAGTTCTTGATTTCCATAATCTATAAATAATTTGGAATGCAGTATATGTTTTTCCAGTACCAGTTGCCATTACAAGTAAAACTCTGTCTTGCCCTTTCGCAACAGCTTTTAATGTTCTCTCAATTGCTATTTGTTGATAGTATCTAGGGGCATATTTTGATGGGTATAAAGGTTCTTTAATAATTCTTTCTTGTTCCTCTGAAATACCTGAGCAAGCTATATATTCTTTCCACATTTCTTCTGGAGATGGGAATTCATCAAGACCAATTTCAATTTCTTCTTTAGTAATCATGTTCTTTTTAATATATCCATCTCCATTTGAAGAGAATGCAAAAGGAACATCAAGCATTTCTGCATAATCAATTGCCTGTTGCATACCAAATCCGATAGGATGATTATTATCTTTTGCCTCAACCACAGCTATATAACTTGAGTTGTAAGTTAGAAGATAATCTGTTCGTTTTCTTTCTCCTCTAGAGTATTCTCCATGACCTTTATCTATTACTCGACCATCTGTAAAAGATTTTTCCTCATGAATATTGTCATAAGTCCATCCAGAATTAACTAAAGACGGTGTTATATATCTTGTTCTAATTTCTGTTTCACTTAGACTTTTTTTATCATTCATAAAATCACCTCAGCAACCCATAATTTCACTTCTTTAATTATATCATATATTTGTCAATTTACACTATATCTAGGCAAAAAAAAG
Organism: uncultured Caryophanales bacterium; assembly: GCA_947302515.1. The sequence continues at coordinate 7,986 of CAMYVT010000015.1, read as the reverse complement.
AGAATTAATTATAATTCTCTTCTACGTTTTTATTTACTAATAGAGCTATTTCATACAACTGTTTTTCTATTTTACTAAATTGTACATTCAAATCTATTGTTTTTACATACATTTTTGAACCCATTACTTTAGTTTCAATGTCGGGTGATATTTCTTCATCAGTCTTTGCATACAAAAGCATTCCCGCAACTTCCATTTCTTTATTTTGTTTATTATATTCGTATACTTTATTAGTTACATAAGAATTAATTTGATACCAGTTGTTACTTTTAATTGTTTCCTTTTCAGAACCATTAAATCCGCTTTTTGCTATTGTTTTATCATAAAACTTTGTATCAATTATCAATTCTTTATTTCCATGCCTTAATGTTATATCTGTATGCATTTGTGGTAATAACTCAATCATCTTATTATTCTCATATTCTTCATTTATCTGCCAGTTAATAGTCTCTCCGCCTGCAGTTAATTTTCCTTTATATTCGACTTGATAATATTTTCTTACAAATGACTCAAATAATGATGACAATGTTTTCTCGTTAATAAAATCCATTAGTTCAACATTACCGCCAGATTTATTAACTATTAAACCATTTATAATCATATAACATAGATTAATTATAAATTTATAATTTCTATTGTTTCTATTGTATATAATTGCATCCCATCTTATTAAAGAGATGTTATTTAGCGTATCAATAGTGTTCAATAATGAATATACTTTCTTCAAGTCATCAGAGTATTTCTTAGTTAATTTATTACTACTAAGCAAATAATAGATTGTTGTTTTAATTATTTGATTCAAATAATTGTTTTCTGAATAGTCATCATACTCACATACTAATTTTTTGTTTGTAAAAGTGTTCTTTTTAATAGATTCTGTTAAATTAATTCTACCTTTAACTGTATTTAATTCGTCAGATTCGTTTATATAATTTTTAAAAAGTCCTCTTTTAATTAATTTACCAGTTATATTAGTTAACATAAAAGCAAACAAATCATAAATATATTTAAACTTTTCTGCATTCACTTTTGATTCTTCAATGTTGTTCATTTTAGAATCATCGAAAGCATAAGCTAACATGTAATAAATGTTATATATTCTATAATCACTATTCATGTTTAATCCTCATTCTTAATTAGTTTACTTATTTCGTTTTCCCACTTTTCTCTTAGTTCTCTATTATCAAACCAATACTCACGTACCATTGGCAAGATATCAAATTTTAAAATTGACTTTAGATTATCTTCATAATTATTAATTAAATTACAGAAATAGCTATGTCCAATCATAAATCCATTGCCAAGAGATACATCATTACTTATTTCTTTATTTAAATCATTGATTTTATTGATTACCTTATTAAAGTATTCATTATTTATATTTTTTTGATATTCAACAAATGTATCATTATTAAATGCTGGAAGGACTTCAACAAATGAAAATCTTCTTCTTAATGCATAATCCATTAATGCAAGTGATCTATCTGCTGTATTCATCATTCCTATGATAAATAAATTATTTGGAACAGAGAACTTATTTTTAGAATAAGCTAATGTTAATTGTTCTCCTCTTTTGTCTTCTTCTATTAGCATTAATAATTCACCAAATATTTTACTTAAATTTCCTCTATTTATTTCATCAATTATTAAATAATAGTTATTATCAGGATCATTTTCAGCTTTTTTACAGAATGTGTAGAAGATTCCTTTTTCTAATTCAAATCCATCACCTTTAGGCTTATATCCCTCTATAAAATCTTCATATGAATAGCTTTGATGGAATTGTATTGATTCAATTCTGTTAGGATTTTTTTCACCAATTAATGAATATGCTAATCTTTTAGCCATAAATGTTTTTCCTACTCCAGGAGCTCCTTGTAGTATTATATTCATCTTCCTTGTTAAAAGATCTGAGATGTCATTGTATTTTTCTTCTGTTATATATACTTCTCTTAAGAAATCTTCTTTAGTATATGTTGGATATTCATCTTTAACTATTGGATTATTTTCTCTGATCATATCGTATATTATATTAAATTCTTCAGAAGTAAGTTTAAATAAAGATCCTTGAGCATTCTTAATATACTCCATATCTTTTAATTCATCTAGAGATACTATATCACTATAAGGAATAGGATTTAGTAAATGCTCTATCTTTTTAAATGAGAATGAATTATCTTCTTCTTTATTTGTTACTTCACAAATACCTGTTATTGCTTTGATTGGAGTTGATTCATATGCAATTAATATATCTCCAACTTTTATATCAACGAAATTTTGGTATATTCTTCTTTTATTGCCTTGATCATTTAAAGAGGTATATGTTTGTTCTTCACCTACAGTTATATCAGAAAAACTCCATATTTTTGGGCTTGCGTTTAGCCAATAATATTTTTTATTGTCATCAAACATTTTATTTACCTCCTTGTTTGTATATCTTTGCCATGCATAGTGTGATAATTCGTAGAATGTTTTATATTGATAATTACCATTTTCTATAGCAGTTTTTGCTTTTTCACAAATATCAAGGTATGTCTTACCATCATTGAAATTATCAGTATTAATATTTAATTCTTCATTTAATAATGTTCTAACATTATTATCCATGCTTAAATATTCTGTCGGATTGATTTTATATAAGGTATTTGGAACATACATTACTTTTCCATGTTCATTAAAAACTTGGTTATAGCAATTAATAAATCTAGTTTTAAATTCTTCACTTTTATTCTCTGAATATTTCATAGAAATTTCGAATAAATCCCATACATTTTTTTCATCATCTTTTGAATTTGAAAATAATATTTGTGACCAGAAAGTAGATGGAATTCCTGAAAAATCTGTTGGAATTAATATATCAACTCCTAACCTTTTTTCTAGTTCTGGAATTAATATTTTTTTGTTATCACCGAAATTATCGATTTTATTAAAAATCGCTATTGGATCACAGTATTCTATTTCAAAATCTTTATCTAATGTATCTTTTAATGTATTAACAAAAATATGTTTTAATTCATCACTATTATTTTTATATTTTAATAATCCTTGACCAATATTATGATATACAGGAACCCAATCAAATATTGTTCCACTTACTTGTTCTTCTACATAAGTTCCATCAATAATAGATATTAATTTATCTGCATATCCTGGATATGAATTAAGATTTGTTAAAGTTTTTTGGACTAACTGTCCAATTTTAGAAGTATCCCATTCTCCTACTTTCTTCCATTCAACATTTCTAATATTCTTATATGTGATTCTTGTTTCATCATAGATATAATCATCATCTAAAACTACTCCATAACCTAATAAAGTGTTAATTCCTTTTTTGGCTATTATAATATCACCTTTTCTTATACCTCTTCTAAATTCGTAAACTGCTAAAGAATCATTTATAGGATTTTCTTTATTTGTTAATTCAGTTAATCTATTAGAAATGTCTTTTTTATATGGGTATTGTTCAAAGTCTCCTAACTCATCCCATCCCAAAACCATTACATTATTTTCAATACAATAATTCCATTGTGATGCATTATCTCCAGGAGCATAAATCCATTTGTGTTGTTCTCCTTCTTTAAACTCCCAATCTAAATAGCTATTACCACCAAAATGCATTATATCCATTGTTAACATTGCATAGTTGTCATTTATTCTAAAATTTAAGTCATTTAATTCATTATTTACTTTACTTATTAGTTGTTGATCTTGTTTTATATATTCTCTGACCTTATTACATAATTTTACGTAATTAGCATATACTTGAATTCTATCTTCATCATTTATATCTGCACCAAGGTATTTACTTATTTTCTTGCTTACAGATGGCTTATAAATATAGTATTTATCTGGAAACTCAAAAGCTAAATATACACTAATTGCATGTAAGTCTTGATAGTGATTCTTTCCTGAGTCCCAGTACTTATTTAATAATTCATTTGAAGAATTTATAAACGATTTAATTCTCATTGTTAATTCTATGCTTTCATCAAATAGATTATTAAACATTGTTCTTGTAGTCTCTGGCTCTTTTTCTGCAAACCCTTTTATCATTCCAAAAGGAAAATACATATTTGACATTAATAAATTCCCTGTATCAGAAAATGCTCTTGTGATCATATCAAGAATGCTTTCGTTGTTTATATCCCAGTTCTCTTTATAAGTTTTTACTGCTTTCCATTTATATACTTCTTCTGGAAACCATATATTAAATGATTTTTTATATGTTTTTAAAACCTTATCTAAATTGTTTGTATTAAAGTCTTGATTCATACAAATCCTCCTTTACTATGTACATTATAACATAAAAAAAGATATTTATGCCCAACGGTAAGCATAATATCTCATTCATTTATTTTTTTTACGTTATTTAGCAATGTAATTAGTGGTTCATTATATACAGTATAGTTATTTATTAATTCTTCAAATGAATTATATTTATTCTTTCTTGTTGGGTAATCGATCGCATATATTTGTACGTAATTATCAACTTTTTCAATTAAGTATTCAAGACTATATAATTTAAATTTTAATTGATTATTTGTCTCAAATTCATTTTTTATTGATTCATAGTTCATATAATTCACCACTTTTCATCTATGATTATAACATAAAAATAGCTATCTTTTTCGAGATGGCTTATTTTATTGATTAAATTCCTTTTGTGATTCAATATATTCTTTTTGTGAAAAAGCACATAATAATACATTTATTTCATAATCAGGAAAGTCATTTATAAATTTATTGTATGCTCTCATACATTGTTTAGTTGATTCTCTAGTAGGATTATCAAGCCCATATCCAAATATTCCTGAACTTATTAAAGGAAATGAAATTGAATGCAAATTGTTTTCTTTTAAAACTATTAAAGAGTTGTAATAAGCATTATATAATTCTTTAAAAGCATTAGGAGTATGTCCGAAATCAGGCCCTACTGCATGAATAATATATTTACAATTATTCATATTGCATGATGATGTAATAACTGCTTCACCATCTTTTAATGGAGTATTATGTTTCTTGCATTCTTCATTTAATTCTGCATATCCAGCTTTTTTAAATATAACACCGCAAATTCCTCCACCAGACCATAGATTTCTATTAGCAGCATTTACTACTGCATCAACTTCTTGATCTGCACAAGAACCATTTATAAGCTCAATTTTACTCATTTTCTTCCTCCCAATTGTTTTCTTCATCAATATAATCTTTCAAGTTTTTAAAATAACTTCTTCTACAAACATTGCAATGATATTCTGGTTGTATATCTTCAATCATACATCCACCAAGAAACACCTCTCCTTTTTCGGCTTTGCCAAATGTCTCAGGAGCTGGCATTCCATATTCGATTGGAATCATTTTATTTCCACATTTCGGACATTTAGGTTCATATCCAAGAAATTCATCCATAGAGTCAGTTGCTATTAAATAATCTAACAAATCATCTTTCATATCATCACTTCTTTACAATTTTATTATATCAAAAAAGCAGGATTTCTCCTACTTTTAATAATCTTAATATCTTAATCTTCCGATTTAATTACTTTTTTAAAATAATCATTTAATAAATTCCAATCTTTGTCATCTTCTTTAACTAACTCATGAACTATTTTATCTAATTTATTAAATTCATTTTCTATGTAAGCATCAAGTTCCTTATTTCTTGAAATAATCTTTTTTTCTGAATTATTAATCTTCATATCAAGCAATTCATCTACTATATGATTATATTCACTAGGTATACCAATATTTCTTAAATTATCAAATTCAATTGGTGGATTTGTATTATTCTCTAATACATATTTAGCTGCTGATAATGCTCTTAAAACATAAAAATATTTTTTTATTCTTATTTCATCTTTATTTCTTATGTAGTTATCATAATGTTCTAATGCGATACGATAGTAATGGTTAATCGTTTTAACCTTTGAAAAGTAGTTTTTAGCTATTTTTCTTAATTTTTCAATTTCTGGTGTAGTTATATACACAATTGGTGATTCAAACCATTCGAATAATGTTGGGTTAGAAGAATATATTAATTTTAAAGTCTTTGAAATATCCCAACCATTTATATCTAACAAATCATTAATTGGATATTCTAATACATCTCTTGTTTCATCTAATCTTAAATAAAAATCTTCATCTCTTACATAAATAAATCTAACATCATAATCAGAATCAGATCCAGCAAATCCCCATGCTCTTGATCCCGATTCAACGGCTAATAGTATTTTAATATGTTCTTCTTTTTCTATTCTATTTAACTCTTCTATTATTTTTTCTCTCATTCTACCACCTTAAAATTCTTTAATACATATTTGTTAATTGACTCTGCATCATTTTCAAGTCTATTATTAATAATTTGTCTTTTAATATCATCTAAAATCAATCCTATTACTTTTCCTTTATATCCTAGAGATATTAAATCATCTCCACTATATGTAATTAAATTATATTTATCTCTTATCGAAACATACTTTTCTTCTAATTTATTAATATCTTCAATTCTACCAATATATTTAGGATTTTGGCTCGCTATATCTGCTCTTTTTAAATCAAATAACATTTCAATTCTATTCATATTAAATTTTTTATAAAAATTATATATCTTATTATTTTTACTACTTAATTCATCTTCATGATATAGGACTAAATCAGATACTATCTTTTTAGTATTGTTATCCAATTTGTATTTATCAGCAAATTTTTTAAAAATATCATTACTTATATTAGCATGACCTAAAAAGTGACCAATTTGTTTTTCATCTAATTCAAAAGTTCTTGGTTTTCCTATATCATGAAAAATTGATGCTAATCGTAAATTAATATTTTTAGGTGCATTTTTAACAACATTAATTGTATGTGTATAAACATCATAAATATGATAATCATTATGTTGGCTAAAATCACTGCAATCTCTAAGCTCAGGTATTATTTCAAAAAAAATTTCTCTATATTCATCCATGTACTTATCAACATCATCTGAAACAATAATCTTTTTTAGTTCATCAAATATTCTTTCAGGTGCTACATTATTTAATAGTTTCTTTTTGTTAAACATTTCTTTCTTTGTATTTTTATCAATATTAAAATTATATTTTAATGCTAATCTAATTGCCCTTAATATTCTTAATGGGTCTTTTATAAAACCTGTTCCTAATGGATCGACAAGAGTAATTATTTTGTCATTAATATTATTAACTCCATCATAATAATCAACTATATTTCCATTGACATCAACTGCTATTGCATTTATGGTAAAGTCTCTATTAAATAAATCTTCTTTTAAACTTTCACCTCTATATGTAGAAAATTCAATATCTAATCCATTGCTTCTAATTATTGCAGTATTTCTATGTTCATTTTCTTTCATAATAGTTATATGTGGGATTAATTCTTTTAGTTTATCAAATGGAATATTAGTACACAAATCAAAATCCTTATTTTCTACATCAATTAAATAATCTCTAACAGCACCACCAACTAGATAGCATTCATAACCATTATTTATAATAAGTTGCATATAATCTTTTAAATTATTAGAAATTTCTATTATTTTGCTTTGCATTTTAATCACCACTTTTCATATACTATTATATCACGAAAAAAGCAGATTTTTTTAATCTGCTTAATGAACGTAATATTACTAAAGTCCAAGAATTTTATGTCAATAAAAAAAGAGGTTAATCTCAAATGAGATTAACCTTATTTTGTTGCTTTGAAATATACAAATTGTGTAGTTTTATTCCAATCATATTGCTTCCACATATCAGTAGCTTCACTTCCTGGATCTAACATGATTATTTTATTATCTGTTACGTAATCTAATGCTACCCAGTGTTGTTCTGTTTCAGTGGCTCCCGCTACTTCAATTGCAAGATAATATCCATTTTCATAATACTTTTTAATTGTTGCAAACTTTTCTGATTTACTTTTATCTCTAAGTATTACTCTATCTTGATAAACAAATCCAGGTACAACTTTAGA
>CAMYVT010000014.1 GCA_947302515.1 uncultured Caryophanales bacterium | reverse complement strand
TCTTAAAGTTCCATTTCCATTTGTAGCACTAGCTGCGTCATTAGTATGCTGTGCTGCTTCTGCAACATTATCAGTGGTTTGTGCTGCTGCTTCTGCAACATTATCAGTGGTTTGTGCTGCTGCTTCTGCAACATTATCAGTATTTTGTGCTGCTGCTTCTGCAACATTATCAGTGCTTTGTGCTGCTGTTGCTGCAACATTATTAGCACCCTGTGAAACTGCTTCAACAGCATTATCAGTGCTTTGTGCTGCTGCTTCTGCAACATTATTAGCACCCTGTGAAACTGCTCCAGCAGCATTTTCTCCTTGTGGAAATAATCCACTCATACGATCAAGGAAAGCATCAGATTGATCCGCGTTTTGGAACACATCATCAGCAAAGTCCATTTGATTGACTCTATCAAGATACTCATCTGCCCATTGTACTTCTTCTGGAAAATATTCTGATGGATTCTGTCTAATGTTAGCAGCTTCATCTATATTATTAAGAATATCGTCAGCAGTTGTTACTTGATTACTATATGGAGTTGTTGCTCTATCTATTCTGTCAAGAATTTCTTGAGCTCTTTGTACGTCTTCTGCAACATATTGTGATGGATTTGATGTTATCTCATCAGCCAATTCAAAGGCATCATTCATATTATCAATGTCTTGGAATAAATCGTCAGTACTTTGTGTTGTTGATGCTGCAACATCATCTCCAGTTTGTGCTGCATCTGCTACATTATTAGCTCCTTGTTCTATTACTTCACTAGTTGCATTATCAGTGTTTTCTACTGCTCCATGAGTTAAATCATCAGCACCTTGTGCTGCTGATGATCCTCCACTGTTTCCACCAGCTCTCCAAATTGCGAAACGATCGACAGCTCCACCTAAAGCTAGACCTGTTGCAAACTGCATAGTACCTTGTGCACTTCCACTTGCAAACGCAGCCAAATAATTGTATTCCTCTCCTGCAGCCGCTTGTTGTTGAAATGCTCTTTCGCTTCCTTGACCAAATCCGACCAATCCTGCTCCTATAGATCCTGCCCATGTTGCTCCACTTAGTCCTGTTATTAGTCCTGTTCCTAATTCGCCAGCACCCCATGTTAGTCCTAAACCAGCGCCAAGTCCATTACCAAGAACTACATATCCGGCAACATTTCCAGCAAGATTAGCAGCTATTCTTCCCCATGATTGATCCATTCCATAATCAGTGATATCTTGTGCTACATGATCATTAGCGCCACCAGATGCTACATATCCTACAGCATTAACAATATCGTCTGACACTTCTCTTGACATGTCTCTTGCTACCCAATCTGCAATTGCATCCGCTGCTTCTGGAGAACCAATTGAAACTATTCCGCCTAATAATGTTGCACCGCAATCTGCGATACCTTCAAATACATTTAGGAATCCATCAGTAAAGCCACCCAAAACATTAGCAAGACCATATCCAACTTGTTCATACCATTCAAGATTCTCATAATCATAAATAGCATCATATCTAGCTTGTATTGAATCTGCTGCTCCTTCAAGTGCAGGTATAACAATTTCTGCAAAAACATTACCATATATTTCAGAAGTTGGTGCTGCTCCCGTAAAAACAAGGTCCATACCTTTTGTACTCATTAAAGTTGATAATGCAGCATCTATCTCTGCATTTGCTTCACCAACTTTATTTACAGCAATATCTTGTCTTAAACTATTCATTAATTCTTCAACAAGAGGATAGTTTTGATATACAAAATTTGCATCTCCACCCATTCCTGTTAAAAACTCCTCAAATGGCCAGTTTTCTCCACCTAAAACATCACTCATAGTTATTCCTCCTACTACTAGTGTACTATCGTATCATCTAGTTTTTTATACTATTCTACTATTTAATTATATTAAAGTTAAAAAGAATAGTCAAACAAAAAAGAAAGTAATTTACTTTCTTTACTCTTTTTTACTATTTATCATTATTCTCTGTTTTTGCTTGTGCTTCTTTTTTTTCTTTCATTTCTTTTATTCCATTAAATACTTCTTGCATTTTCTCCTGATTTTCACTAAGACGTTTTGTAAATTCTTTTCCAGCATCACTTTGATAACCCATATGGCATACTTTATCAATTTGATCATGATTAAAAGCAAATAATTGATCACTTGTAATCATTCCTTCTGGATAAGCACATGCTCCATAATCAAACATTTTTAAATCTTTTACTTCACCATTTTTATCAAATGTTTTTCCTGTAGGTACAATACAATAGCTTAGTATCATTATCTCTTTCTTTCCACCTTTTAACAAAACTACTGTTCCAAGTGGTAAATATTTTTCTGGAATTTTATTTTCTTGATTATCCATTTTTATTCCTCCTTTTATTCATATCTCTTTCTACTCTCTTACTTTATAAGTATAATATGTTTTTTTGCAATAGTCAAACAAAAAAACAGTAAAATAATCACTTTACTGTTTTTGTCATCTGATTTTTATGTAATATTAGTACAACCTTGAGCTACAAGTGAATCATATGCATCATGGTTAAATTGTTCTTGCTTTTCATGATAAATTCTTTCAGCCTCAGGCATAATTAATTCAGACATTTGATCAGCCAAAGGGCTTGCTAATGTGTCTATTGAATCTGCTAACGCAATAATACTATCACCCGCATTTAATCCATTCAACACTTGTGTAGGGTTATCATGTTCATCCCTACCAACTTGTCTAACAGGATCTGATACCTTTTTAAATGCAGCTTCCAGATTATCTCTATAAGTCTCAATTGCTCTTTCTATTTCAGATGGATCTATAATATTCTTTGCATCTTCTCCAGTCTCTGATAATGTAGTAGTAGTATAATGCGCATTACCACCATCATCATAGTAATCAAAAGTTTCTAATTCTCCTCTATATGTTTTTGGGCAATCATTAGGAAACGTTGGCATATTTTAACCTCCTTTTTATGCAATGCATAGGAAAGAGAGAAAAGTCTCCTTCTCTTTTTACTATACATTGCATGTAGCAATGTATTTTTATTGTCCGTCTGATACTACTTCAGCAATACCAACTGACTCGTGTAATTCACGCATAAAGTTTGACATAGTAGTATTTGCATTATTAACTTTTTGTTGTCCTCTACTATTCCACTCTTCATTAATCAAATTTTTTAACCAAGTTAATTGGTTGTTTTGTGCAGTATTAGTGAATGCTGCTGCTATTTCTGTTATAGCAGTAGAAAGAGCATCTTTCTTTTTCTCTATTACTTTAAGTGCCTCAGCAACTCCGGCATCTGACACAGCGAATCTATCTGCCATAATATCACTCCCTTCAAATTAGATATATTAAATTTTAATATTGTGTTGAACTAATTTTATTAAAGCCTTCTTCTGCTACTCCAGCTCCAGCATTAGTTCTTCTTTGAATTTCTGCTACAACTCCATCAACATAATTGAATAATGCTTCCAAATTTTCTTTATTGTTGTTGAAAACACCTAACATTGCGTCGTAAGCATCATCTGAAACAGCTTCTCCTAAACCATCTCCTCCTGTATTTTCAAAATAGTTTTTTAGGTCATTGTAAGCTGCTCTATAGTCTTCATTAGCACTAACTATTTTTTGAGCATTACCAAGTAGGTTTGCTTCTTCAAATTGAACTATACCTGATTGTTCTTCATAATCAACTTGTGCTTGGATTTCATCTGCCATATTCTAAATTCACCTCCTAATTATTTTTAGAATATTAACAATTCGTTCTACCGAACCCATATATCCTATGATTTAATTTTATATTCTTTTTTTTCTTTTATCAAGTCTTTTTGTAAAATATACATTTTTTTACATACACTTTTTTATATCTATTTTTTCTGCTATAATGATGATGAAGGGAGGTATTATTATTAAGAACATTAAAATTAATTTACATATATTAATACCTATATTATTGTTGTCAATTATTAGTATTATTTCTATTAAAAGTGCTTTAATATATACTTCACCTTCTTTAGGTAATTTAGCTTTAAAGCAAGGATTATGGTATTTAATAGGATGGATTCTTGTTATTATATTGTTTAAATTAAAGAATGAATATTTATATCAAAAGACATGGTATTTATATATTTTTGGTATTATTTTATTGATTGGATTATTCTTCTTTGCTGATCCTATTAATAATAGTAGATGCTGGTATGCTATTCCTGGAATTGGTAGTTTTCAACCGAGTGAATTTATGAAAATATTTTTAATGCTTACTTTAGCGACTATGATTCATAATTTTAGAAGTGATTATGATAATCCTAATTGGAAAGAAGAATTATTATTTTTAATTAAGAGCTTTGTTATTGTATTAATTCCATCTATTCTTACTTTTTTACAACCTGATACTGGATGTGTAATTATATATTTAGTAATTTATATATCTATGATATTTGTATCTGGTATTAGACTTAGATGGTTTATTATTGCTGGTACAATTGGTGCTTTAATTGGTACTATTTGTTTATTATTATATTTTTATAAAGAGAATATATTTATATCTATATTTGGATCATCTATATATTATAGATTAGAAAGAATATTTAATTGGCAAGAAGGATCTGGTTTACAGTTAGAGAATGCTTTAACTGCTATTGGATCTGCTGGTTTATTTGGACATGGCTTTAATAATACTCCTATTTATTTTCCAGAAGCTTCAACTGACTTTATTTTTGCAGTATATGCTTCTAATTTTGGTTTTATTGGAGTTATAGTTTTACTAGCAATAATTATTTATTTAGATATTCAGATTATCTTACAAGCTAAAAGAAAAATAAATGATACCGATAAATTTATTATTGCAGGTATTATTGGTATGTTACTATTTCAACAAATACAAAATATTGGAATGACTGTAGGATTACTTCCTATAACTGGTATTACTTTACCTTTTGTATCTTATGGAGGTAGTAGTTTACTATCATATATGTTACTTGTTGGATTACTAATTAATATTTCTAGAGAAAAAAATAGAACTTACAAATATAAGTAAGTTCTATTTTTTTAATACTTCTTCATATACTTCTTTTAATTGTTTACCAATTATTTTAATATCTCTTTCTTTTGCTACTTTATATGCTTTATCTCCTAATGAAGGTAATTCTTTATTAATTATCTTTTTTGTTTTATCTTCAAATTCATCTAGATTTTTTGCTTTATAAACATTTACTCCATCTTCTAACCAATCTTCAAATATTGGAATATCTCTTACAATAGCTGTTGTTTTACAAGCACAGGCTTCTATAATTGGAATACCTTCTGTTTCTTCATGAGTTGGAAATAAATAAATATCACAACCATTCATAGCTTCTACTATTATTTCTTGTTCAACATATCCAGCAAATACTAGATTATCTAATTTTGTATTTACTGCTTCTCTTACATCTTTTGTAGCTGCTGATAATGGACTATATCCAAACCATATAAATTTATATTGTGGTAGGCGTTTTGCTAATTCAACAAAGTCTACTATTCCTTTTCTTTCTATATATAATCCTATACCTATTATTACTTTATCATTTTTATTATAGTGATATCTTTCTCTAAATGTTTTTTTTGATTTAGGATTATATTTAAATTTATCTAATTCTATACCATTAGATATTGCATATATCTTTTTTTCTATACCATATCCTTCTAATATTTTTTTAGAATATGGTGTTGGTGTAATAATTACATCTCCTAAACTATAACACTTTATTAACCATTTTTTAAAAGCAGGTGATATTTGTTTACTGAAAATGAAACCATTTTTAAAATCTTCTTCTGTAGAATGGGCATGATATACTACTTTTTTTCCTTTTTTATGAGCTTTTTTTGCTAAAGAATAAGAATTTGGTCCATAAAAATTAAGATGTACTATATCATAGTCATCTTGAAGATCAGTAGTATACTCTATATTTTGTGATTCTAGTGCTTTAATTTGATGTTTTATTGCTTGACCTAAACCACTTTTTGCAAATAGTTTTTCCCCTTCTGTATATAGTAAAACTTTCATTATCAGTCACCTCCTTAATTATATATTAGAGTAAAAAAAAAGACAAGATAGCTTGTCATTACTATTCCTGCTTAGTTCCACATCTAGAACAGAATGATCCAGTTACGGCTTTACCACAAACATGACAGAATTTATTCTTAAATACTATTTGTTTATTGTACTTTGAAAGTTTTTTTAACTTCTTTATAGATAAAATATATAAAAATACTACAAATACTATAAATACTATTACTAAAATAGTAAAACCAGACATTAAACAGAAATCATATATTCCGTGTAAAACTGCTGGAACAAAAATACTTTTTAAAACATACTTTTTTTCTTTATCTTTATCTCTTTTTATAGACCAATATTTTGCAACACTTAAATAATATCCCATGAATATTGCATCACATGCATGTGATGGTACAGCAGAAACTGCTCTCATTAAAGCTGTTCCTAAACTTGCTGTTGAAATAACATATAATATATTTTCAATAAATGCAAAACCTAAAGATACAAAAATTGCATATACTATTCCATCATATAATTCATCAAATTCTCTATTATGATATCCAATTAGATATGTCATTAACCATTTACAAAATTCTTCAACTAAAGCAACACCTATAAAAGCATATAGAATTATTTCTATAAAGCTCTTAGTAGATATACTACCTCTCATAAATGGAAAATATACTTCTAAAATATCTGAAATTATTAATACTAATGAACAAGCTAAAAACCCTGATAAAAATAGTTTTATTAATAAAGTCATTGGTTCTTTATTTTTATCTTTTTGATAGACAATTATTAATATAATAACTACTGGTAAAATAGCTAATACTAAAAGTAATGGATTATTTAACATTAAATCCAATGCTGTTGTCATATAATAACTTGCCATATAACCACTCCTATTATTTTCTATTTTAGTATAACATGTTATTTATCTATTTACATATTTAATACCTCTTATTTACTTTAGATTTACACAAAAACAAAAAAACAACCCATTGGGTTGTTATTTATAAATGGTGTCCGCGAGGCGACTCGAACGCCTGACCGATCGCTTAGAAGGCGATTGCTCTATCCAGCTGAGCTACGCAGACATATCAACTGACAAATAAGATTATAATACAAAAGTACTTGTTTTACAAGTACTTTTTTGTTTTTGAGTCTTATTTAATTATTTTTTCAATTGCCTTCATTAAACCTAATTTTCCATATGGATATGTTAATGAACCTTGCATATAGGCTATATATGGTTCACGAAGTGGACCATCGCATGATAATTCTATTGAAGATCCTTGTGTAAATGAACCGCTTGCCATAACAATCTTATCAGAATATCCAGGCATATCAGATGGTTCTACTACAGCATTAGAATCTATTGCAGAACCTTCTTGTATTCCTCTAGTAAATTCTATTAATAAATTTGGATCTCTAAAGATAATATTTTCTACTATATCTGCTCTTTCTTCATTATATTTAGGATCTACTTCATAACCTAAATTCTCTAATACTTTACTAGTAAGTATTGCTGTTTTTAGAGATGCTGCTACTACAGAAGGAGCCATATAAATTCCTTGTAATATTTGTTTATTAACTCCTAAACTAGGTCCTACTTCTCTACCTTCTCCTGGAAGAGTTAATCTTTCTCCACAAAGTTCTATTAAGTCATGTCTACCTGCAATATAAGCACCATTAGGAGCAATGCCTCCTCCTAGATTTTTAATTAAAGAACCTACCATTATATCTGCCCCTACTTGAACCGGTTCTTTATTACTTACAAATTCACAATAACAGTTATCTACCATTATAATTATTTCTTTATCTATTTCTTTTATTAATTTTATTACTTTTTCTATTTTATCTATAGTAATACTTTTTCTAGTAGAATATCCTTTACTTCTTTGTATTTCTATTACTTTTACTTTGTTATTTTTAATATAATCTTTTATTTTTTCATAATCAAAATCATTATCTACTAAATCAATTTCATCATAATTTATTCCAAAACTTTTTAGAGAGCTAGGATTATCTTTAATACCTATTACTTCGTGTAAAGTATCATATGGAGTACCACTAATACTTAATAATAAATCTCCTGGACGAAGTAAGGCGAAGAAACATATGTTTAAAGCATGAGAACCCGAAATAAATTGATTCCTTACAAGAGCATCTTCTGCTCCTAAAACATCTCTAAATATACATTCTATTTTTTCTCTACCTAAATCATTATAACCATATCCGGTTGTTTCGTTAAAACATGATTCTGTTATTTCATTATTATGAAAACTATTTAGTACTTTAAAACTATTTTCTTCACATGTTTTATCTACTTTAATGAATTCTTCTTTGCACTCATCTTCTGCCTTATTTACTATGTCTATTACCTGTTGATTCATATTAACACACCCTATCCATTATACTTTCCACCATCTACGCGAATGATGGTATCATTAATATAACTTGCTTTTGACGAAGATAGAAACACTACTATTTTACTTATTTCTTCTGGTTCAGCAAATCTCTTTAACAATATTTTTTTCTTTTCAGCTTTTATTTGATCAATACTTAGATCTTTATTCATAGCAGTCTTTACCCATCCTGGACATACACAGTTAACATTAATAAATGGAGCAAATTCTCTAGCAAAGTTATGTGTTAGGGAAATAACACCTGCTTTTGAAGCATCATAATCACAACTTTCTGGATAATATGTATCAATAGCATTAGTTGAAGCTATATTAATAATTTTACCTTTCTTAGCATTCAACATAATACGGCCTACATATTTACTACATAGATATGTACCAATTAAATTAACATCTAATATTCTTTTAAACTCTTTAATATTTTTATCCATTAATAAAGTATCTCTACATACACTAGCGTTATTAACTAAGATATCTATACCACCAAATCTATCAACTATTTCATTAACCATTCTTTCTACTTCATCTTCTTTTGAAATATCGCATTTGATTGTTAAGACATCTACTTTATATCTATTTTTAATTAATTCTTCTAATTGTTTTGCTTCTTCTTCATGATGACAATAATTAATTACTACTGTTACTCCTTGTCTTGCAAATTCTTCAATACAACTAGCTCCAATTCCACGATTACTTCCTGTTACTAAGGCTACTACTCTTTTCATTCTATCTTCCCTTCCCTGACTACATATTATACTCTAAAAATGTTTTTAAATCATCTGTTTTTTTAATATCTACTAAAATTGCTTTAGCTTTTTTGTCTTCTATTATTATTAATGTAGGTTCTATAATATCTTTTTTTTCTATATCTAATTTTGTTAAAAAGTCATCAAAGTACATTTCTTTATCTTTATATACAATCTCATATTTTATATTATTTGTTTTTAATAAACTTTTTATTTCTTTAGTATTCTTTGTATTCTTTGATACTACTAAAACTACTAGATTTTGTTCTTTATCTATTTTTTTGTTTATAGAAATATTTTTACTACCAAATTTATTAACTAATATTATAGTCATTAATGAACCAAAAACTAATACAACTACTAGCCATACTACCAGTTTAATTATTAGTTCTCTTAAATTAGTATCTTCCATATTATTCCTACTTTCTTATTTCTTGTTTTAATTTATTCTTTTTTTCTTCAAATAGTTTTCTAGACCAACCAAAAACTGGATGAAATTTATTATTACTTGTAATCATTGGTTCATCAATTATATGTAAATAATATTCTCTTTCTACTATTTCCATTAATGATAATCTTAAAATATTATTACTATTTAATATTACATCTAAACATCTTTTTCCCTTAAGATATGCCAATACACTTTGTAAGTGTATTTTATCCATAATAATTGTTGCAGGTATCAAATATTTTGAACCATAATTTCTTTTAATAAATTCTATACTTTGTTCTATTTCATTTGCTGATTTACGATATACTGTTCCTGTTACTGGAATTTTATTATCAATACATAATTCTAATATTCTTCTTACTTCTTCAGGTTTTTTTATAAATGAATTGTTAGATGGTTTTTCCCCTAATAATTCTTGATAGATATTATATATTTCTTCTATTTCTTCTGGAGTTCTTTTAAATACTGATCCTTTTGCATCTATTCCTAAAGATATACATTTTAAAATTATTTCTTCTGTTTCTTTAGGATTTTTACGAAAAGTACTTCCTGTTAAAGTAAGATTATATTTATCAACTAATTCTAATATCTTTTTAAACTCATTTGGTCTTCTTCTAAACATTGCATCTTGTGGATCAATATTATATTCTTCACAAATAAGTAATAATTCTTCTATTTCATCATCTCTACGGAAAAACATTGAATTTGTAATTGGTATATTTTTTTCACTACACATGAATATAATACTCTCTATATTATCCGCTTTAGATTGAAAAGCAGAACCTGTAATTGGAATATTATATTTTCTTAGAACCATTATAATATCTTCTATTTCATCTGGTGTTTGAATAAACATATTTGGATATATATCAACATTATAAGTATCACATATTTCAAATATTTCTTTTAATTCTTTAAATGATCTGTTTAGAGCAGTTGGAGTAAATGGTACTCCTTTTCTTTTAAATAGTGTTACTACCTTGCTGATATCATCAGGATCTCCTATAAATAATCCCCCAGATACTGGAGTATTACTTTTTCTACAATATAATAATACTTTTTCTACTTCTTCTTTGGTACGATGAAACATTGTTGTTTCTACTTTTACATGATATTTTTCACATAATTTAATAATATCTTCTATTTCTTCTGCACTTCTATAAAAAATAGTTCCTTCTTTTTTTATTCCATATTTATCACAAACATCCATAGCTTGTTCTAATTCTTCTTTATTTCTTTTAAAGAATGAACCCGTAATATTAGTTATTCCTCTTTCTTTACATAATAAAATTATTCGTTCTATTTCATTTGCTGATTTTCCAAACATTGATTCACTTATTTCAACATTATATTTATTGCATATTTCCAATATTCTTTTTATTTCTGATGGAGTTGATCTTAATACACTTACTCCTACTTTTAAATCATTTTCTAAACATAATTTAATTATTTCTTCTAATTCTTCTGGATCTTGTCTAAATAATACTCCTTGTACCTCAATATTATTAAGTTTAGCCATATGAACTAAATCTATAAAGTCATTTAAAGGACACGTTAACATACTGTGAGACAGAGGTGTTTTTTCTTCTTTACATATAGTAATTAGTCTTTCTAAATCAGCTGATGTTTTATGAAAAACACTTCCTGTTATTTTTATTTTATTATTTTTACATATCTCTATTATTTTTCTTACTTCATTTGGATTTTGTTTAAATACTGTTGAAGTTACTTTTATATTATTTTTATTACATATATTAACTATTTCTACTATTTCTGGAATAGTACATCTAGATGTTGCTGCTCCTAAGATTGTTTCTTTATCTAGTACTTTTCCAAATATATTATTAATATCTTTTATTCTATCTTTTTTTATTCTTAAAATAGTTGTATTTTTATTAATTGATTCTATTCCAAAATTTTCTTCAACATAAGAATATGTTTCTTTTAATTCTTGCTCTTCTGTATTTAAAACATGTAAACATGTTTCTAAATTATAAATATTAATTTTATGTTCTTTTAAATAATTATAATTATTTCTAATAGAATTTACATCACTAAAAAGAATACTAGGACACTTTTCTATACTTCTCGTACTAATATTAATTTCATTTATTAAATAATCTAATACTTGTCTTATATTTTCGGGTCTTCCTCTTTCCTCTAGTTGTTTTCTTCTTTCACTACTAAAATGAAGGTCATAATCTAATAAGACTTGTAATACTTGTATTTTATTATTCATCTAAAGACCCCCATAATTCTAAATTTTCATTTATTTTTTCAAAAGATTCTACTCCTAAAGAATCTAATAATTTGTTTACTTTTTCTTTGAATATAGTTGGATCCATTAAAAATGTTTCAGGGTATAGTTCTACTAATTCGTAAACATCTTTATATCCCAATGAAAAAACATACTGAATATTTTTAATAAATTCTTCTTTGTTTTCTTTTATTTCATTAATCATACTTTTACCAAATATTTCATTAATTCTATTCATATTTAAATCCATACTATACACCCTATTATTATTTTACTATAAAATTGTCAATATTACATAAGAAAAAGACATGGTATACATGTCTTTACTTTATCTTTTCTACTTTGATATAGGCTTCTTCATCATTAAGATCACATTTATATTTATCTTTTAAAGAGATATCTTTTATTAATTCTTCTCCTAATGTTTCACCCATTACGTAGTCTCTAAATACTTTTAGCATTTCATCTACTTTGTCAGTTCCATTGTAATAAATCTTAATATGATCTGTAATTACAAAGTCTGCTTCTTTACGTAGAGATTGTACTTTACGAACAAATTCACGGGCTAAACCTTCTAGAATTAAATCTTCAGTTAATTCTGTATCTAATACTACTATTGTTCTATTATTAGAAGTTGAAGCATATCCTTCTTTTTGTTTAATAGATACTAATGTATTTTCATTATTAAGTTCAAAGTCTTCTCCAGCTAGTTTTACTGTTAGACCGCCTTCATTAATCTTACTTATTTCAGTACTTGTTAGTTTTGAAATAACTTGTTGTAATTCTTTTATTTTTGGTCCTAAAGTTTTACCTAATACTTGGAAGTTTGGTTTAACAATATACTCTAAATATTCTGTCATATCTTTCTTAAATTTAACTTCTTTTACATTTAATTCTTCTTCAATTACTGGTAATAAATCTCCTATAATCATTTCATCACTTTTTGGAAGAATTAAACTACTAATTGGTTGACGTACTTTGATATTTACTTCTTCACGAGCAAATCTACCTAATGAACATACATCTCTAACTAAATCCATTCTTTCTTCTACTGCTTCATTTATTAAATCTTTATCATATTTAGGGAAGTCTGCTAGATGTACTGATTTATCTCCTGTTAATTTTGTATAGATTTCTTCTGTTAAGAATGGAGTAATTGGAGCACATAATTTACATAGAGCAACCAATGCTTCATACATAGTTAGATAAACTGCCTTCTTAGAATCAGTTAATTCTGAATCCCAGAATCTACGTCTATTACTTCTAATATACCAGTTAGATAAGTCATCATTTAAGAATGGTACTACTAATTTAGCAGCTTTATTTAAATCATATTCATCATATGCAGCAGTTACTTCTTTTATTAATTTATTTAATTTAGATAATAACCATCTATCAATTAATTCTCTATCATTTACTGGTATATCATATTCTCTTGGATCAATATGATCTGCATTAGCATACATTTCAAAGAATGAATAAGCATTTTTAAATGTAGAAATATATTTTGAATAGATTTCTTTTAATCCATCCACATCAAATTTTAATGGAGTCCAAACAGGTGATGCATATACCATATAAAATCTTACTGTGTCTGCTCCATACTCATCCATTATTTCAAATGGAGAAATTGCATTTCCACGTGATTTATGCATCTTTTGACCATTCTTGTCTAGTAATAAGTCATTTACTAAGACATTCTTATATGGAGATTTTCCTGTAACAAATACTGATACTGCTATTAATGAATAGAACCATCCTCTTGTTTGATCAATTCCTTCAGAAATAAAATCTGCTGGGAATTGTTCATTAAATAACTTCTTGTTTTCAAATGGATAATGATATTGAGCAAATGGCATTGCTCCACTATCAAACCAACAGTCCATTACATCTGTAACTCTTGTCATAGTTTTACCACATTTAGGACATTTAATATGAACATCATCTACGTATGGTCTATGTAATTCAATTGTCTCATCAATTTTCTCTATTGCTTTTTCTACTAGTTCTTTACGAGAACCAATCATTTCATCATGACCACAACTACATCTCCATAAAGGAATTGGAGTACCCCAATATCTATTTCTAGAAATTGCCCAGTCATTCATATTTTCTAACCAGTTACCAAATCTTTTTTCTCCAACATAGTCTGGATACCAATTAACCTTTTTATTTTCCTCAAAAATCTCTTTTTGTTTAGCAGTTGTCTTAATATATAAAGATGGTTTTGAGTAATACACTAATGGTGTTTTACATCTCCAACAATGTGGATAATCATGGTTCATCTTTTGTTTCTTAAATAATTTATCTTGTTCTGCTAGATATTTAATTATTTCTACTTCTAGTTCTGGATCTACGACAAGTCTTCCTTTCCATGGACCTTCTGTAAAGCAACCATCTTCTCCTACTGGATTTAACATTGCTAAATCATATTTTAATCCAACTTCATAGTCATCCTGTCCAAAAGCAGGAGCAATATGTACTATACCAGTACCATCTTCCATAGTTACATATTCATCACATGTAACAATAAATGCTTTCTTATTTTTTTGTGTTTTTAAGATAGGAAGTAATTGTTCATACTCTCTACCTTCTAAATCTTTTCCTTTATATGTTTCAACTACTTCATATGAATCCCCTAAGATTTTATCTGCTAAAGCTTTAGCAACTATAAAGTTATATCCTTTTGACAAACATTTTACATATGTTTCTTTTGGATTTACACATAGTGCAACATTTGATAATAATGTCCATGGAGTAGTTGTCCATACTAAATAATATGTGTTTTCTTCATCTTTTGCTTTAAAAGGTACATATACTGTATTTACAGATATTTCTTTATATCCTTGAGCAACTTCATGTGAAGCAAGTCCTGTTCCACATCTAGGACACCATGGTACTATTTTTAATCCATCATAGATATATCCCTCATCAAATATCTTCTTTAGAATCCACCATTCAGTTTCAATATAATTATTATCATATGTTACATATGGATGTTCTAAGTCTATGAATTGACCCATTTGTTTTGTAAATTCAGTAAAGTACTTTTCATTTTTCCAAACACTCTCACGACATTTTTGATTAAATTCTTTAATACCATATTTTTCAATATCTCCTTTACCATTAAAGCCTAATTCTTTTTCTACTTGAACTTCTACTGGTAATCCATGAGTATCCCATCCTACTTTACGTAATACACGATATCCTTGCATAGCTTTATATTTACAAATAGTATCTTTTAATAATTTGGCCATCATATGATGAATTCCAGGCATACCATTAGCAGTAGCTGGTCCATCATAAAAGACAAAGTTTTCTTTTCTTTGTTTAACACTTTTTTCAAATATTTTATTTTTATCCCAATATTCACTATATTTCTTTTCTACTTCATTTATTTTTCCTGTTTCTAATTTCTTGAATTTCATATTTACACTCCCTTTTAATGAATATTATTATTTTATGAATAAATAAAAAAACAATTCGTATAAGGACGAATTGTTTGTAATCGTGGTACCACCTTAATTTATAAGTAAAATACTTATCTTAAAACTATAACGCGTTACCGTATTTATCTTATCCATAAATCGCACTTGAAAGTGATCCGAATACTATTTTCATATCTATTTTCACCAGCCATAGACTCTCTACAAATCCCATAATATTCCGTCTTTCGCATTTGCTTTCAGGTTATAATATAGCACATTTATTTTTGTAAAACAACTATTATTTACATTATCCTGAGTATTTAGCTAAAAGTCCTTCTTCTGGTTCAATTAATATACCTTCATCTTCTGAAGTAATAAACGCTACTCCTGTTACTCCTGATTTTAAAGCAAATCCTGGAACCAACTCATCATTTGCTGCTCTTATTTCTCCAATAGCAAAAGTACAATTTACACCTTTATATGTACATGTTTGATCTGAATATAATACCATTGTTCCTTCAATTTCTTCATCAGCATTATATAAATTATATGTTCCATATTTGTATGTTTTATTACCCAATACTAATTGTCCCGCTAATTTTTGTTTTAACTCTTCCTCTTTAGCTTTAGCTTCTGCTTCAGCTTTTTCTTTAGCATCTTTTTCTTCTTTTTCTTTTAAATATTTATTATATGCTTCTTTTACAGATTCTGCATCTATTTTATTATCTTTTATTATCATTTTATTTGTAATTGCATTCTTTTCTAATTTTTTAGCATCTAATTTCTTATCCATATTATATTCAGTACATTGATCTAATATAGGTTTTTCTTTATAGGTTTTTGTTAATGAGAAATAATATGTTAAAAAATCCTCTTCTTTAATAATCTTTTTAGCATTACTTACAATTGTATAATTCTTAGTAACTTCTGTATACCAATAATAATCACTCTTTTCTGATGAATATGCATAACCAATAGAATCTTTTGCATCTAATAAATAATGATCATCATATGTTATTTCATCATCTATTTCTAATTGTAATAAACCTTTTTTAGAACTATCTTCTGCATATACTACTAATTCTTGTTCATCATCAGAATCTATATCCATATTAATAATACATACTTTGTCTGCTTTTATTCCAGTATCACTTAAACCTGTTGCTATTGCATCATCAAAATCACCTGATTTTAATGATTCTTTTAATGTTGTAACAAATTTACTTTCATTACTCTTCTTAGGTTCTTCTTTATTATTATTTTTATTTAATACAATCACCAATATTATTATAATTAATAAGATAACTGCTAGTATTATTCCACCAATTATTAAGATTTTTTTATTAATTGGTTTCTTTTCTTTTGTTTCTTCTTCTTTTTCTTCTTCACTATTATCTTCTTCTAGAGTTTCTTCTTGATCTTCTTCATCTATAAGATTCTGTTCTAATTCATCTAATGTTTTTATTTCTTTAGTTATTTCATCATCCATACTACTTCTCCTTAAATTAAAAGTAGACTACTGTCTACTTATCTTCTATTTCTAATTCGTCTATCTTATCAATAATAACATGTTGTTGTTCCATGATAAGTTTTAATTTCTTTTTAAAGATCTCTATATTTCTTTCTAATAATTGTCTTTGGCGCTCTACTTCTTCTGCACTTTTTAAAGCATCATTTATTATTTCAGAAGCATCTTGTTTAGCATCTCTAATAATTTGATCACTTTCATCTAGTACTACTGCATCTTTAATTGTATTATGAACTTCTTCATAATGCTTTAATTCTTCTTGTAATCTATCAATTTCTTTTTCTTGTTGTTTATATTTTTTTATTACTTCATCTGTTTTTGTTATTACTTCGGTTATGAAATCATTTACTTCTTCTTTATTATAACCGTTTTCCTCATAACCAAATTTTCCCATAGAACCACCTCAGAGTTATGATTTAATCTTAAAAGAAATCGTCCTCTGTCTCTTTTTCTTCGTTTAGATAATCTGCTCTTACTTGTTGATTAGCTTGTTGTGGGTTTGTTTCATCACTTATTTTTCCATCAACAACGACATTATTTGGAGTACATAGGAAAATTCCTCCACCTAGTTTTTGAATATCTCCATCTATAGCATAAATTGTACCATATAGGAAATCTACAATTCTTTTTGCTTGATCTGGTGTTACTCTTTTAAGATTAACTACTACAGCATTTCTTTTCTTTAAATAATCTGCTATTTGTTGACTTTCAGAGTATGCGCGTGGTTCTAAAAGCATCATTTTAGATCCAGCAATACCATTTTGTTCATGATATTCTTCTCTAGATGTTTTATAGAATCCTTCCTCTTCAACTCTTTCTTCTACTTCTTCTCCTGTTCCAAAAAATCCTTTTAATTTATCTTTCACGTTACCCTTCTCCTTTATAATTCCATAAATCATGGTAATTTTTATATTTCTACTATAAATAATTTTAACATATATTTTCAAAAAGAAAAAGTATATTTTTTACTTTTCTTTTTTATCTAGCATTGATTACGTTTTGTACTTGTTGTGGGGATATAGGTTGAACCTGTTGAGGCACTTGTCTAACTCCTTGATTCATTTGCATTTTCATTAACATTTCTACATCGTTTGGATTAGGTGCTGCAGGTGCTTCATACCATACTTTTTCCAAATCTACATTATTTGATAATGGTCTAGGATCTGGAAGATCTATATACATTGATGTAGGTACTTTAAAAGCAGTACCAAAGGTTATGCAGTTTCCAGGTTTTAAATTTTTCAATTGAAGAACTATTTCATTTGAAATGTTTGGTACCATTTCCTTAATATATTTTAAGTCAACTGGATGCATTGTTCTTAAAATCATAAAGTTTGCACATTGAGATACACAAGTATCTGATAATTCACTAGGACGTTGAGTAATCATCGCTAAGAAAACACCATATTTACGTCCTTCCTTAGTAATACGTTCAAATATATTATATCCCAATATATCTATATCACTATCATGTTGAACATATCTATGTGCCTCTTCAATAATAATGTGATATGCTCTACTTCCTCTAGGCTTAGTTAAACTAGCTTTTTGAAATAACATTCTAGAAATAATCTTTGTAATTATTTTAGCCATACGATCATCAACATAGTTAATATTAAAGTTAACTATTTGAACTCTTGAATTAGTTTGAGCGTCCCAAAGTAATGATTCAACAAATTGATCTTTATTAATATACTTAGGATAAGTAAAGTAATGTCTATTTTCACCAGTTGCTAAAGAATGAAGTCTTACACTCATTACATTAGCATTATCATATACTTTATTACTCTTTAAAATACCTTCACTAATTAAAGCAAAATCCATTGCCAATTCTAAATCGTTTAATGAATAATATGGATTAGCATCTGATTCATCTAAATATTCATCTTCAATAATATAATTTCTAATGAATTCTACTACCAATTCCATTTCTTGCATTTTACCTATTTTATCAACATATAAACATTGTTTTAGTGTTCTGGTATATCCAGGTTGTACTATAGGTGTTTCTAGATTTAGACTTGTTGTATTAAACTTAGTTAATACACCCATTACTTGATCTCTTATCTTAGTAGATTCTGCTCCGCTTAATAATATATCTTGAACTGCTCTTGCAATAATATCATTTTTACGACGAATAACGCTTTCACTTCTACCAGTTAATATTCTAACTAATTTTAAAGCCTTTTCAATAATTGGTAATTGAGATGGGCTAGTAACATCTAATAATAATGCTAAATCATCAATATCTAATAACCATACTGGTATTCTTAATACTTCACAATCAGGATCAATGATATTTGTTGTATATGACTTATAACCTAATGCTTGATTATGTTCTTTCATTTTAGAAAAAGCATTTGTATATTCTCCATAAGCATCAAAGAAGAATAATCCTGAATTAATTGGTGGTGTATGTGTCATATATAATTTTTGAAGAATAGATGCTACAGTACAGCTTTTACCTGAACCAGTATTTCCTAGTATAGCAAAATGACTATTAAAGAAATCATTAATATTTACATTTATTTTGTATCCTTCATAAATATTACTAGTACCAAAATTAGTTAATCCTTTAGAAAGCTCTTGTTTTCCTAATATTAATTCTAATTCTGGCATTTCAATTAATCTTACTTTTGATTTAAATGAAGGTTTTGCACTAGAACCCGGAGTAAATACATTATCTACAATATCTCCAACAACATTAGCATACATGTATTCCTTATTTGTATTAGCAATTTCTGCTACTATCTTTTTTACTCCATCATCAAAAACGACATGTAAATTAACTAAACTAGGTTGTTCGGCAATATCAATATCTAATTTGATTTTAACTTGATTATCTATTATTTCTTCAATTTTACCTAGCATCACAAATCACCCTTTATTATGTCTTAATTATAACAAAAAAACTATTAAAATAAAACAAGTATTTATGAAAAATAAAAAAGATGTCTAATAAGACACCTTTTTATAACTATCTGTAGGTAATAATTTCTTAGAATATTTAACTACTTTTACATTTCCCTTACTCTTTTCTATTTTACGAATACTATAAATAATATTAAAGCCTAATATAACAGCAATCATATAGAAAAAAGTTCTTTCACTTATTTTAGTTAAAGCAAATACTAAGCAACAAGTAATAAATCCAATAATAGATAATATTAATTCTAAATATTCTAATCCCACTAATATTTTTCTTTGTTTTTCACTCATAACCTTTACCCCCAATTGGTAGACATATTATATCATATTTTACTTAAAAATTCAAGTTTTGAGTGGTTTTCGACACAAAAAAAGTCCTTTCTAGGACTTAATTATTAATATAAATTGCACCTGATGCATTATCTCTTCCATGAATAGGAAGAATATATTTAGATAATTTCTTTCTTTTTAATCTTAGAGGTATTCTAAATCTTTGATCTACATTTACTGCTTCATGTATTATCTTAGCAAGTATATTCTTTTTATGACTTGAATCTATTAATTTCTTAATCTTTTTATCTGTTATTAAATCAGACACACCATCTGAAACTAATAGTAGAATATCATAATCATTATCAATTATTTCTACTTTTACATCACATATTTCTTCTGCTAAACCAATACATGCAGTAATAATATTATTGTTATAAAAGAAACGTAAATCATCTTTTTGAACTGCTCCATATTTATAGAAATACCATACATCAGAATCATCTTCTGATATTTGAATTAATTTTTTATTTTTATAACAATATATTCTAGAATCTCCTATATTAGCAACAACTGTTCCTTTTTTAGTAATAATTGCTAAAGATAGCGTTGTTCCAGTAACATTCATACCTATTTTCTTTATAATATCATTACTTATTTTATTTATTAAATCATATAATTGATCTTCAACTTTTTCTAGATTGGATAAAACTTTAGGACTCTTTGCTTTAAACCATTTTTCTATTGTTTTAGCTGTATACTTTGAGGCTACTTCTCCATGTTCTTTACCACCCATTCCATCAGCAACCAAAAGAAGATGAATTTCTTCATCTTTAGGATGAGTAATAGCTAAAGCAACATCCTCGTTATTTTTTCTAATTAAACCAATATTTGTTTCTGCTTGTATTATTTTCATATTTGTACCAACCTGTTTTTTATTATAACACTATGTTTTTTTCATGAAAAGCAATAATTGTAAATTTACAGTAAATAATAAAAAAGCACTTAGTCTTTTAGACTCAAGTGCCACCCAAAAACAGGAAGCATTTGGTATTCCAAATGTCCTCAATTTGAATATATCATATTATTAATAATAATTCAATATATTAGAATTCACAGTTACCCGGAGTTCTAGGATATGGTATTACGTCTCTAATATTTTCTATACCTGTTAGATACATAATTAATCTTTCAAATCCCATACCAAATCCAGCATGTTTACAACCACCATATTCTCTTAATTTTAAATACCACCATAATTCTTCTTTAGACATTTTTAATTCATCCATACGTTTATTTAAAACATCTAATCTTTCTTCTCTTTGAGAACCACCCATTAATTCTCCAGATCCTGGAACTAATAGGTCTACAGCTGCAACTGTAGAATTATCATCATTTAATCTCATATAGAATGCTTTGATATCTTTTGGCCAATCATAGACAAATACTGGGCAATTAAATTTTTCTTCTGTTAAATACTTTTCATGCTCTCTAGCTAAATCTTCTCCATACTTTGGTTCAAATTCAAAATCTTTTCCAGATTCTTTTAAGTACTTAATTGCATCATGATGAGTAATTCTAACTGATTTACTTGATACTAATTTTTCTAGCTTTTCTATTAATCCTTTTTCTACAAAATTATTTAAGAACTCTAATTCTTCTTTACAATTATCAAGTATATATTTTACAACATACTTTAGCATATCTTCCATTACATCCATATCTTGATTTAAATCACAAAACGCCATTTCAGGTTCAATCATCCAAAACTCATTAGCATGTGTTTTAGTATTAGAGTTTTCTGCTCTAAAAGTTGGACCGAATGTATATATATTCTTAAAAGCTAAAGCAAATGTTTCTCCTTGTAGTTGTCCTGATACTGTAAGTGAAGTTGGTCTTCCAAAAAAGTCTTTTGAATAATCTACTTTTTTATCTTTAGCAATTTTATTTAAATCTAGAGTTGTTACTTGGAACATTTCTCCTGCCCCTTCACAATCTGCTGCAGTTATTAATGGAGCATGTAAATAAACATAATCTCTATCTTGAAAATACTCATGTATTGCCATAGCAGCTTTACTTCTTATTCTAAATACTGCTTGAAATAAATTAGTTCTAGGGCGAAGATATGCTTGTTCTCTTAAAAATTCTCTTGAATGAGGTTTTGGTTGAATTGGATAATCTTCTGGACAATCTCCTAATAATTCTATATTAGTTGCTTTAATTTCAAAAGCTTGTCCTTCTTTTGGAGATTCTACTACTTCTCCTTCTACTCTAATTGATGATCCTACTCTAAACTTTTGAATATCTTCAAAATTACTTAATTCTTTTTCATAAACTACTTGTATCTGAGTAAAAAATGTTCCATCTGAAAAAGAAATAAAACCAAATTCTTTTTGTTTTCTATGATTTTTAATCCATCCTTCTAATATTACTTTCTTTCCTATATATTCTTTTGTGTTTATAAATAATTCTTTATCTGTCATATATATCTCCTAATCTATGTAACAATAATTTCCATCCATTGTAGCTGTTAGTTTATTATTTTCATCATAAAAATTACATCTTAATAAACATGTCTTTTTACCATCTTTAATCATTTCAGCCTCTGCTCTTAATATTTTTCCAACAACTGGTCTTAAATAATTAATTGTTGAATTTAAAGTTACGGCTTTTCTTCCACTTGATCTAGAAAGAATTCCCATAGCAGTATCTCCTAATCCAAAGATTAATCCTCCATGAGCAAATCCATAAGGATTTAATGATTCTTCTCTTAATTCTATAGTTAATACTGCTTTCTTTCCTTTTTCAACAGATTCTACATGATGATGATTATAACTAATATAGCCTGGATCTTCTTCTAATTTCTTTAATAATTCTAATTCTTCATCTGTCATATTAACTCCTTCTGAAATATTATATCACTAATTTTTAAACAAACCACTATAATACTTCCAAGCAATAATTCTAGTTACTGCTTTATCTATTGTTTCTTCTGTTATTTCTTTATTTTCTACTGATTGTATTATTTCATTTTTCATTGTCATAAAATCACTTGTAATAATCATATCGTTTCCTGCATTTATTGCAAGAGTAGCAGCATGTCCATTATCAACATAACTTTTTACTGCATCCATTGCTAAATCATCTGTCATTATTATACCAGTAAATCCCAACGTATTTCTTAATTCACTTATTACTTTACTACTTAATGATGAAGGATACTCACTATCAATTGAATTAACAACATTATGTGATACTAAGATACTAGGAACTCCTTCATCTATTCCTGCTTTAAATGGTTTGAAATCATTTTCTATAAAGTTTTCATAGCTTCTATTATCTATAGCTACTCCAGTATGAGTATCTGCATTATTACCATATCCTGGAAAGTGTTTTAAACAAGAATTAATTTTATATTTATTAGAATAACTAACCATATTCTTAATATATTCTGTTGTTTCTTCAGTACCTTTTCCAAATGATCTATTATTAATAAAATCATCTGGATTAGTAGATATATCTGCTACAGGAGCTAAATTTAAATTTATTCCTAAACTTGTTAGTAATTCGGCTTTTTCCTTTTCAGTTTGTTCTAGTAGTTCGTATCCTCCTTCTTCATAGTATTCACGTGGTGATTTAAATTTTTCAGATCTAAAATTAGAAAAACGAGATACTCTAGTAACAAATCCTCCTTCTTCATCAACTCCAATTATTAATGGATATTTATTTAAAGATTGATCTTTAGCTATTTCTTTAGTAATTGACTCTTTAGTTTTATTTTCAAAATCTTTAGCAAAGAATATATATCCTCCAGGATAAAAATTACTCAAATATTCTACATCATTTTCATTATATCTTACTAAGAATAATTGTCCTACTTTTTCTTTTAAAGTCATTTTTGAGACAACTTTTCTTGCTTGTTTATAATAATCCTTAAATATACCTGTTTCTTTTATTTCTTCTTTTTCTTTTTCTGGAGTTTTCTCATTATTAATATTTGTATTACATGCTGTAAAAAAGAAGATTACTATAATTAATAAAAATAATACTTTAATATTTTTCATAAACATTCTCCTATTTCATTATTCTTTTGAATTCACTTGGAGTTGATGTTTCAAATAATATTTCTTTCTTTAATTCTGGATAAAATATTTTTAATCTATTTGCATGCAAATATAATCTATTTTCTGTTTCTTTTAAATTACTATACTTCTTATCTCCTACTATTGGATGATTAATTGTAGCTAAGGCTACTCTTATTTGATTTTTTCTACCTGTTTCTATTTCAATTTTTAATAAAGAATAATCATCTGTTTCTTTTATTACTTCATAGTTAGTTATTGCTTCTTTTCCATTATTTCCTTTAGTAACATATACTAGATTAGTTTTTGTTTCTTTTAAGAATTGAACTATTCTATCTTTTTCTTTATTCATTTTTCCATGAACTACAGCAACATATTCTCTTAAAGATACATATTCATTCCAATGTTCCTGTAATTGATTTTTAGTTTTTTCATCTTTAGCAAATATTACTATCCCACTTGTATCTTTATCTAATCTATGAACAATAAATATTCTTGATGTTTTATCTTTACTTATTAAATACTCTCTAACCATATGATATAGAGTTTTTTCTTTTTCTTTTTCAGTTGCGATAGTAAGTAATCCACTCGGTTTATTAACTACAACTATATGATTATCTTCAAATAATATTTCAAATGGAAGAGTTTTTTGATTTGATTTATCTGTTGTAATAACAATATTCATGCCTGGAAATACTTTTTCATTATACTTAGTAGTTTTATTATTATTTAAATATATTGCTCCATGTGTCAAATACTGTTTAATTCTTTTTTTTGGCATATCTAAATTATTATATAAATAATCTAATAATTCTCCTTCTTTTTCAACAACAATTTTCATAATATTTACTCCTTACATACAAAGATATTATATCTTAATTTTATTCTTTCCACAAATAAAAATAAGGATAAATCCTTATTTTATTTCTTTCTTTAATACTAATTCAAATCCCTTTTGTTTATTTGATTTAGTAATCTTATCTGTTTTATCTTTTAATTCTTTTGATGCATTTCTTACAACATAAATATTATCAATATTATCAAGTATTAATTCTTCAGAATTATTACCTATTACTCCTAATATTTCTTCTTGATTTACTTTTAATTGTTTTAAAGCATCTAGTGTAGTGTTTTTAGTAAGTTCTAAGCATGATTCTTTTCCTCTTTTTAAAATAGATGAATAGTACTTAGTATTATTCTTTTTAGTTCCTTTTATTTCTACTTTATAAACAGTATCTTGTGGAATATTACTATAGATATTATTTTTTGTATAAAATAATATTTCTTTTTTATTAAATATTTTTTCTATTTCTTCTAATTCTTTGTTGGTAAATGATTTTAATAATACTTCTTTATCATTATTTACATCATAAATAATACTACCATTTAAAGAAATAATATAATCTATAAATGGATAATCATGATTATAATATAATACTTCATCAGATAAACGATTAGTTAATATACAGAATTTTATTCCTTTTTGTTTAATTCTATCAAGTTCAAACATAGTAGATGTAGGAATCGCATCTTCTTCATCTATTAAAGTATTATAAAAACTACTAAAAACTATTTTTATCATTTTTATTCCCCCTTAAAATGATAATCTACAAATGATATTACTCCTATTAATATCGCTAAAGATAGTAAGAATCCTCCTAATACATCGCTTGGATAATGAACTCCTACATATATTCTACTAATACAAATTAGAAGAATCATTAATGTTAGAAGAACAGTTAAAATAATCTTTATTTTTTTATCTTTTATTCTAGTCATTACTAAATATATTAAAAACCCATATATACATAAAGATACCATAGAGTGACCACTTGGATATGAATATCCTCCTTGCTTTATTAATCTTCTCTCTAATGGAGGTCTATCTCTTAGTATAATATGCTTAAGTAATTGATTAAATCCTACAGTTAATAATATAGATCCTGTGAGTTTTATTCTATTACTTTTTTCTTTTAAAAATGTAACTATAATTATACCTATTATTATTACAGGTAGTGTATCTCCTATATGAGTAAACTTAGTAAAGAATATATCTAAATATTTATTACTAAATCCATGAATTAAATTATAAAAATAATTATCAAAAGTAGTCATATTATTTGTTATTACTAATATAGTTATAATTATAAATAATAATAAACTTATTAGTGCTACTAAATATCTCTTTTTCATATTATTTTCCTAATGATTCTCTTACTTCTTTTTTGTACACTTCTACTCCAGGTTGATCAAATGGTTCAATACCAAATAAGAATCCTGAATATGCAGCAGCTAATTGGAAGAAATAAATCATTGAAGAAATATCTTCTTCATCTACTTTGTCTATTATTATTTCAATACATGGAACTCCACCACTAAAGTGAGCTCTCATTACAGAGTCTTCTACAATATTGTTTACTTCATGAAGATGTTTATTTTTATATTCAATATAATTGTCACTTCCTAATACTTTTATAAATGTTTCAAATAAGATTTTATTACCCTCTTGAACAAATTGACCTAATGAATGTAAGTCTCTTGTATGAACTGTTGATGTTGGAAAAATACCTTTTCCTTCTTTTCCTTCAGTTTCTCCAAATAATTGTTTCAACCATTCTGTAAAGAAAGTCATGTTTTGTTCATAAACACAGAAGTTTTCTACAACTTTTCCTGTATTAAATAATAAATTTCTTATTACAGCATATTGATAAGCATAATCATTTAATCTTTTGCCATGATAATATCCTCTTACTATTTTATCTATATTATAGTTTAAAGCTAGGGGAAGCAAATGTGCAGGAGTAATAAATGAATATCTTCCTCCTATATTATCTGGAATAATAAATGATTTATATCCCATTTCTTTTACTTCTTCTCTTAAGGCTCCTTTTTCTTTATCTGTTGTAGCAATAATATGTTTTATAACTTCTTTTTCATCATATTTTCTCTTTAATAAATCTTTTAATACTCTATAAGTAATTGTAGTTTCCATAGTAGTACCACTTTTACTAATAACATTAATACAAAAATTCTTATCTTTTAAGTATTCTACTAATTCATCTAGATACTTACTAGAAAGAGTTGTTCCTGCATAAATAACTTCATAATTATTATCATTGAAGTATTTTTTCATCATATTATCAAAGGCATAACTTCCTAAGAAGGATCCACCTATACCTATAACAACTAAACAATCAAAATTATTCTTTATATAAGTTGCTGTATCTTTTATTTCTTCAATTAAGGCATCTTCTATTCTTTCTGTCCATCCTGTCATTTTATTTTCTTGAAATTTATTCATTACTTCTTCTTTTTTATCCATTAATTTTTGATACTCATTATTATCAATAAACTTATCTACATAAGTATTAAAATCATATTTTAACATGTTTTCACTCTCCTTAATTAATTATAACATAATATTATTCTTATTGTTTAAACTCTAATGTAGAATCTTCATTAACATGTAATATTATTGTACCATCAGTTGTATAATATGTTTTTTTGTAATTTGGACTAGTATTTTTAATACGATTAATTGCTGTTATTGATAGTTCTTTATTATTAGTAACAATATTATATTCTGGCTTTAAATAACTTAGTGCTAATAAACCATTATTATAAGATACATAGCCATGATGAGCCACTTTATAAACATCAATATCTCCAATAATTTTAGCTGTGTTTGTTTCAGCTTGATTAGTAGGATAATCTCCTATATCTGAGGCAAAATATATTTTTTTATTATTAATATTTGCAACAGCAACAATACTATTAGCATTTTCTACTCTTGATCTATCAACACCATCAATACCTTTTGATGTATAAAACTCAGTATTATATAAATCAATTGTTATATTACCTAAAACAATATTCTTACATAAATCATTTTTAACAGAACATATTGCTGTTCCATTTTCATCAGCTGTTTTCATCATTTTTAAATATGTAGGAACATAATCTGAATTTACATTTCCAGGATCTTTTATATACAAAGTTTTTACTTTCATTCTTGACATTATTTTACTATATCCACCCATATGATCTAAATGAGAATGAGTAATAATTAAGAAATCTAATTGTTTTGCTCCTAATTTTCTTAACTGTTTTACGATGTAATATGCCTTAGAATCATAACTTGTATCAATCAAACCAAATTTACCTTGATCATAGATAATAATGCTTTCTGTACCAGCACCTACATTTAAAAAGTAAATCGCATTATCATCCTCTTTTTCTTCTATTTCTATAGGTTCCCCTTCAACTACTTCTATTGTTTCATTATTATCTTCTTTTGATTCTTTCTTTATTTGTTTTTTATTAACTATTTCAGGTGGAGTAATTTCTGTTTCTTCAATTGCATTTATTTCTTCTTCTTCAATACAATTGGTATAATCAGAATATTTTGTTATATAATTACTAACACCATTTAAAAATATTGGAATAATAATTGCGATTAATAGAACAATCATTGTCTTTACAAAATCCTTTTTTAATGTATGATTTTCTTTTTTCTTTTTAAAACGAATAATAAATAATAATAACACTATAAAAATAATAGTAATTGATATTATTTCTGTTGCCATAAATATTTTTTTACTATTTAAAATATAATAGTATAAAATGTTATCATTACATATATTTGTCATATTAATCTCCCTTTTAATTATATCATAAAAAAAGACAACTTAAGTTGTCTTTATTCTGTTATATATGTCTTAGTATCACTTTCTTTTGGTGTGAAGTATTTTATACACTGATTTTGTTCTAATTGACAAAAGCAAATAGTATTAGTATCTAATTCATCATATTTAAAAATGAATGTTTTATCTGCTGTAGTTACAGTAATAAGATAATCACTATCATCAAGTTGATGAGTATATGTACCCTCCACTTTATTTCCATCAATTATCATTGTAGCATTTCCTTTTTTTAATGTTAGTTCATCATTACCTGATATCCATGTTTGTTCATAAGCATTTGGCATTTCTACACCAAACACTATTAGAGTTATTAGTGGTAATACTATTCTTAATACAATAACTGCTGTATGTAATTTTTTATCATCTTTTATAACAAGTTTTACAAATGGTGGAATATATACTAATATTGTTAAAATCCATAATATTGCAGATATAAAGGCTGATCCAGCAAGTGAAGCTAGAAGAAACATTCCCCAAAAAGCAACTCCAATATATAGAAAATCACTTGGATTAAAATGAGATTTTACTTTATACTTTTGAGAAGCATTTACTGCTGGTGTTGCAGGTTTCTTTTCTTCTTTTTTATCTTGTGATGCAGATTTCTTCTCTTCTTGCTTTTCTTCTTCCACTTCTTCTGGAGGGTTATTTTTATTTGTAATGTAATTATATCTAGTCATATATTTCTGTCTAATTGCTTCTAATTCTTTTTTTACATTTCTATTTGGTAATAATCTTGTTGCGTTACCTGTTTTGTCATAATAGAATCTTTTCTTTAATAATCCATCTATTGATTTAAATATATTATCTATCATTATTAATTCAATATTTTCATTGTCTTTAATTAATGAAAATAAGTATTCTTTATTGTTTAAGCATATTCTTAAATGATTAGTAATTTGCATTAATCCAGTACTATTAATTTTATTATTATTATAAAAATTTTCTATTCTTGATTCAATATTTTCTATAACATAATTACATTCTAATACTGAACTATTAATTCTATCTTTTTCTTCTTCTTTTGATAATAATTTATTAGCATTTTTCATAGCATTTATTGCAGAATTAATATCAAATTTAGGATAAATAGTTGTAAGTGATTTACACAATCCTTTTCTTAATATAGCACTATAATTATCAGGATCAAATTCACATACTTTTGAATATTTTTCATAGGCTTCATCATACTCTTTATCATTATAATGCATATCAGCTAGTTTTAAAAAATTCTCTGCCTTAGGCATATTTTTTATTTCTACTTCTCCTGATACTTCTATTTTATATTTTGCAATAGCATCTTCGACAATTATTTTTGATTTACAAAATTCACATTTTGTTGATTCACTATCTTTATCAACATCTATTGCTGCTCCACAATTTGGACATTTAGCCGCAACTAACTTCATACTTATCACCCTACCATTATTATAACACAATTATTATTTATTATTACCCTCATAGATAACAGCTTCATAAAGTAAATCTACTAAATGATTAGAGGGTTTTAATTTATACTTATCCATTATTTTATTAAATACATCATTACTATAATCTAAATGTAAATATGGATATATTAGTTCTTTATCATTACTTATTTCTTCTAAATATTTTGGTGTATATTCTTTTTCCATTAATAATAAAGGATAATTTTCTACCCATCTTTTAAATTTTTCTATAATAAAGTAAATATTGTTTACGTATGTAAAATTCTTTTTATCATATTGAATCATATTACGTAAATCATCATTTTCAATAAATCTATCTTCTACTCGATAATCAAATCTATCAAGTAACTTTATTCCCTCTAATTTTAATGCACTTATCTGTGCAATAAAACCTTGTTCTTTATCACTATGAGTTGGAATTATTTCTACAATAATATACTTATCTTTTTGTAAATCCATATTATTCATCTCCAGCAGTAATTATATCATAAAAAAAGAAGATTTCTCTTCTTTTTTATTTTATTACTAGAACAATTTTATGTGTTTGTTTATCGTTTTTAAGAGTAATAGTATCTCCTGAATTAGATTTACCATCTACTTTTAATTCTTCCTTCTTACCCTTCTTAACATCAATATCATAGTCTGTATCCATATAACGATATGTCATTTTGAATTCTTCCCATGAAACTGGGATTTTAGGATCTAATTTTAATTTATCTCCTATCTTATGAATTCCTAATATATCTTGAACACCTACTCTATAGAACCAACCAGCTGAACCTGTATACCATGTCCATCCTCCTCTTCCTGGGAATGATTCAGATGAATAAATATCTGCAGCTATAACATATGGTTCGACACGATATACTTCAACTTCTTTTGATTTTTTTGTTCTATTAACTGGGTTAATCATTTGGAAGTAACGATAAGCTCTATCATGATATCCAGCTTTTATTAAAGCCATTAGATACCATGCAACAGCATGAGTATATTGACCACCATTTTCACGGATACCTTTAGAATAATTCATAATATATCCTGGATTATTAAGTGTCTTTTCAAATGGAGGTGTAAGTAATTTAATAATCTTAGTTTGATCATCTACTAATTTTTCTTCTACTGAAGTAATAGCTTTTTCTGCTCTATCTTTAGGAGCTACTCCACTAATAATTGAAAAACTTTGTGAAATCAAGTCTATCTTACATTCAGTATTTTCATGACTACCTAATTTATCTCCATTATCGAAGAATGCTCTTAAATAGTATTCTCCATCCCATGTCTTTTTATTTAGATTGTCTTTTAGTTTTTCATTAAAATCATTGTACTTTGCAATATCTACTTTATGTTTAGATTTCTTGATAGTTTTAATAAATTGACTGATTGTATTATATAGGAAGAATCCAAGCCAAACACTTTCTCCTTTTCCTTTAATGCCTACACGATTCATTCCATCGTTCCAGTCTCCTCCACCCATAAGTGGTATTCTATGTTTTCCTAAAGATGACATTGCTAATTCTAGTGATTTAATACAGTGATTTAATAATGACTCTGTCTTATCTGTATAATTAAAGACAATACCTTTTTCATTTTCATAATCGCTTAATTCTTCTCCTGCAATATATGGAACTTGAATATCTAAAATTCCATAATCATCAGATACTTCAATATAGTAAGCAGTTGCATAAACTAACCATAAATAGTCGTCTTTATATCTACTTCTCAAACCAAAGTGATTCTTTTCGTGCCACCAGTGTAGAACATCACCTTGTTCAAATTGATGAGCTGCATTCTTTAATATTTGTTCTTTAGTGTATGCTGGATTAACAAGAGAAATATTCATTGCATCCTGTAATTGATCACGATATCCAAAAGCTCCACTAACTTGATAGAATCCAGCTTTTGCCATGATACGAGCAGATAATGTTTGATACAAATACCAACCATTCATCATATAGTCAAAACTACTGTCTGGAGATTTAACTTTAACAACACCTAAAGTCTGATCCCAATAATCTTTAACATCTTTTAATTCTTTTTGAGCATTCTTAATATTAGTATATTTTTCAATTAACTCAACATTTTGAGAATCACTAGTACTACATCCTAAAACAAATACCATAGTTTTTTCTTCATTCTTTGCTAAAGTTAAATCAAATGAAATATCTTTTACTAACATTTTATTTATCGTAGCTGATTCTATTTTTTCAGATGATGACATAAATACATTTATATCTCCATAGTTAATACTATAAACATTTCTTAATTTTAAATAATTATCATCACCCATAAATTCTGTTAAGATATGACGGGTTGTTTTATCTTCAAAATTACCCAATGTAGGATTAATCCAGAAGTTTACATTAGTTGTATATTCTTTTCCAGTTTTATTCTTTAACTTCATTAAGTAAATCTTAACATTATCTTCTTTAGCTACAAATTCTGTAACTTCATGAGCTAATTCTTCTGTTTCACTTTCAAGAATAGAATATCCAAATCCATGAGTACATTTTTCTGGATCAAAATCCTTTCCATTAAACTTAAATCCTTCAGATTTATCATCTAATACAATATCATTTGTCCAAGAAGTGATTTTATACTCTCCTGAATTATAAGCATATGTATAACCACAACCATTATTGGTAATTATTGTACCAAATGTGTTGTTTGCTATAACATTAGTCCATGGGGTTGGAGTATTCTTATTATAAATAACATACTCTTTACCATTATTTTTAAATCCACCAAAACCATTATCAAATGTTAATTTTTCAGTGTTTTCAAATTTAATATTTTCTTCAAACTTTCTTCGAGGATAATCACTTGCTTTGTTTTCTTTCTGTAATTTTTCTACTGCATCCTTTAAACTCATATGATCATCAATATTAAATTTAATTCTAGGAACCATATCAAGTAAACTTCTATCTTCAGGAGTAATAGTAGTATCATTAATTACTGTTACAGATCCTGGAGTATGATAAAAACTATTTAATGTATAAATACGATATAGTTCATCATCTATCTGTTTCTTAACAAGTTTTTGAGATTGACCAGTTTCACTATTAATAATAATTAAGTCAATGAATATTGATTTATTTTTATAATATTCAAATGCTTTTAATATTTCATAGATAAAGCTCATGTCACTAATATTTTTAATTTCTACAGTAACAATTGGTCTATCGCCACTAACTCCAAATTTCCATAATCCTGATTGACCTAAAGCATTATTTCTTAATAGATCCATTCTTTCATCTGATACAGATAATTTTGTTG
The DNA here is from genome assembly GCA_947302515.1 of uncultured Caryophanales bacterium. Next base: position 5,986 of record CAMYVT010000014.1, on the reverse strand, counting down.
TTTGATATAAGAAATTAATCATAATATTATAAGTTCTCATATTTTCACCAGTAATATTAAGATTCTTAGTATCAATTACATTCATAAGAGTAGATAATTTAAACTCTTTATCTAATACACTCTTTGTATCATAGTATTTGGCAATATCTTTTACTTGTTCAACACTTCTACCAAATGCTACTAATAAATATACTTCTGCTTTTTCATTCGCTGGAATAGTAATTCTATTTCTTAAAGATAATACTGGATCTAAGTTATCTCCAACATAATTACTTAACTTATTATTTAAACTATTAGCATATGATAAATTATTGTTTCTACCAATAAATCTTTCTCTTTCTGTCTCATAAGTGAAATCATCTAAAGGTTCATTTAATATTAATCTAGTTAACATATAATTATTAACATTAGAATCCCCTCTATTTTTTCTCTTAGCAATTAAACTACCTGTTTTTTGATCATATTCAGTATGAATAAACATATTATTAAATACTTTATGAGAAACATCATCCATATTTTCAGATAATATTGGCTCTGTATATGTTGTTAACTCTAAAGTCTTATCTTCATTAGATTCATTTTTAAATGATATCTTTCTAATTTCAGCATGATGGTATTTACATACAACTATTTCTGTTTTTGTAGAAATATCTCCATCACGTCTCATATATTTAATCTTATCTGCAGCAAATACTACTTCATACTTATCTGGTTTAATATTCATTGGTGCATAAGTATTACTCCAAATATTATTTGTTTTTGTATCTTTAGCAAATAAGAATATACCATAATCTTGTTCAGTTACTTTACGATATCTATTTAATTGAGTTGTACGGTATCTTGAGAAACTATCTCCTCTATCATTCATAATAAGAGAATACTTTCTATTTGATAATACTGACATTTCAGGTAAGTATGAGATGTAATTGAAATAACGAATATCATTTTCAATTTTCTCTTTAGCATAATTATATTTTTTATATCCTGCCATCTTAAGGTCAATATCTGCTTTAATTTGAACTTTTTCTTTTAATAATAATTCAAATGTTTTAATAAAGATATTTTTATGGAAATAATCTCTTATAACTCCATGCTTTAAGTAATTAGTCATTCCTAGTAAACTCATACCTTGATGGTGAGCAAAATAAGCTTTTACAACACCTTTATTATCATAATCATATGATTCATAGAATCCATAATCTCCATACATATCTAAGTTTTTAAAACGATTCATATTATTGTATACATCCTTTGGATATAAATCTAAAACCATTAATGATGAATATGGTGATAATACTATACGATTATCCTTATCTTCTTTTGCTTTTAAATATGGAGTTGAGAATGCTTTATACTTATAGTTTAAAGAATTATCTAATTCATTATATGCAGACTCTGAAATACCCCATGGTAATTTATGTGAAACTTTCCATATATAATCCTTTTGACACATAGAAGCAAAATGATATGATTCATCTAATAATGTATTAGGATAATTTCTCATAAATAGATATGGCATATAATATTCAAATGCTGTACCACTCCATGAAATTAAACCTTTACGTCCTTTATGTGTAGTAAGTGATTTATCAAGACAGAACCAATGTTTAGAAGGAGCATCTCCTAAACAAATTGCTAAGTAACTTGTTAGACGAGATTCACTAGCAAATTTATTATAGTTATATCCTGATAATTTTCCCTCATCTTCATCATAACCAATACTAAATACATTCTTTTTAGTATATAGTTTTTTGAAATTAGTATTCTTAATTAACTTATCACATAATTTTACATATTCTTCACTACCAATATCATTTAAGAATTCTCTTGCAACTATGTAACAAGCAACTAAGTTACCAGAATCTACAGTAGAAACAAAGTTTGGACTAATAACTGACATATTTTTAATATCATACCAGTTATATAGATGACCATGCCATTTTGGTAATTCATCTACTGAAGTTAAAATTCTACCTAATAATTCTCCAGCATCTTTTTCATTAATAAACTCTAATTCACAGGCACTTACTATTGAAGTTAATGAGAATCCTATCGCTGTTGGAGAAGTTCTATAATCTGTTTTTTCTTCTCTATTATCTTGATAATTATCTGGTATTAAATAATTATTTCTTTCAGATAAATTATCAGCAAAATACTTCCATGTTCTATAAGCAGCTTCTTTAATATCTTCTAATTCTTTTGGTTTTAATTCTATTTGATGATGATCTATATCTTTACTTGCTGAATATAGAATAAATGGACCACTAAAGAATACAAAAGCTATTAGATAGGCAACATAATTTTTTGTAAATACTCCAATTACTATAAATGAAATGGCTACAATTATATTAAATGTAAAGTTTCTAATATAATTAAACAAGCTTCCATTAACTGTTTTTTCTACTTCTTCAGCAGTAATCCAATTTAATAAGTTTTTATGACTATAGAATAATCTATATAATGTTCTAAAGAAGGCATCCATATATAGTTTTGTATAGAATGGTATTGTGGCAAAACTAATATATGATCTAAGAAGAATAGATTTACCTCCAAAATACAAATTCTTATAATAAACACTCTTCTTATGTCTTTCCTTCATAGTCATTTTACTTCTTAAGAAGAAAATTATAGAAATAGCTAATTCTAATACAACTATTCCAATCCATAAGTATGAATAAATACCCTTAAATGTAAATGCTAAATATAGAATTAATAATAGCATTGGATTTAAGAACATTCTGATGATATTATCTAGTATTTTATATTTACCCAATAGATTAATTGGATTGTCTTGTCTTTCTTTATTTTTACCTGGAACTTTACTACGTAGCCAGCCAATAATTTGAGTATCACCTCTAGCCCATCTATGTTGTCTAGTAATATCTATTAAGAATTTTGATGGAAAATCATCAATAAATTCAATATCAGATACATATCCACAACGTAAATAGTTTCCTTCTAATAAGTCATGAGAAAGAATCAAGTTATCTGGGAATGTATCTCCAACTACTTTATTAAATACTTCTAGATTATAAATACCTTTTCCTACAAAGCTTCCTTCTCCAAAAGAATCTTGAAATACATTAGGTACAATTGCAGAATAAGTATCAAATCCACCTATACCTGCAAAAACCTGACTATAAAGGCTTTTATTAGTAGCTTCTATATCAACACCAACTCGAGGTTGCATTAATCCATATCCCCTAATAACTTTAGTCTCTTTATTATTTAAAACTGGTTTATTTAAAGGATGAGCCATTGCTCCTACTAAATTAAGTGCAGAATTTAATACCATTTTTGTATCCGTATCTAATGTAATAACATATTTAATTTTTAAATTGTTATCATGAAGCATGTTAATGTAATAGTATTTTTCTTCATCTACATATTCACCTAATAAGACTTTATTAAAATGAATAAGAGCTCCTCTTTTTCTTTCATATCCTAAATAACAATCTTCTTTTTTATTCCAAATTCTCTTACGATAGATAAAATAGAAAATATCCTTTTTGTATTTAGCATTTAATTTTTCAGCATACTCTTTTCCATATTTAGTTAATTCCTCATCATAATCAGTTACTTTTTCATCTGCAGCTTTTACATCACCTAATAATGTAAAGTACAAATTATCTGTCTTATTAACCAAATAGAATGATTCGAGTACATCAAACATTGATTTAATCTTTTCAGTATTACCTACTATTGTTGGAATTACAACCATTGTTCTAGATTCATCAGGAATACCTTTAGAATAATCAAGTTTTGGCATTACATTTGCTGGTACAATCCATGTTAGGAATTGATTAACAATTTGAATTACCAATTGACTAATTGGTATAAATAGAATAATAAATCCTATAATTCTAGGTCTAATAAATATAATTGATAAGAAGAAACAAATAATACTTGTAATTAAAACAATACTTATTAAGTATAAAATAACTCTAGGCGTAGTATTTTTATGTTTAAATAATTTAAAACCAATATGTTCTTCTGGATCATATATTTTTTCTAAATAATCATACTCTTCCATATGAGCTTTTTTAGATAATTTTAATAATCTCTTTCTATAAGCAATTTTAGACTCAATAGTCATATTCTTATAGTTAGGATCTGAATTTAATAGTTTTTCTGTTCTTGAAACTTTTTCATATAACTCTTCTGTAGTAAAATCTAAAAACTCTGTGAAATCATTAAAAATATTAGAGATTAATACATTGTTATTAATTTTATTTTGAAATTCTTCATTTATTACGTCTCTTAATATGATTTGATTTTCTTTCAAATATTCATTTAATTCTTTAAAAATATCATTACGATTTTTTAGACGATATAATTGATTATTTACTTCAAAGATATAATGTCCATTATTCTTTAAATCAAAATTATCTTGAATAAATGATTGAAGTGACAAATTATCTTGTTTTTTGACAATCTTATCAACATCTTCTTTATCTACTAACTTTGCATATTCTTCACGACATAAATTATTCAATCTTTCAGTATAAATAAAGATTAAAGTTGGTATTACCATCTCTAATTCTTTGTATGAGAAATTCTTTTTGTGTTCTTTTTGATATTCTCTTAATTCTTCTACTAAGAATTTAAAATTAATATTATAATTCTTTTTAATTGCAATAGTTTTTAAAATATCATAATTACTGTTAATTACTTTTATATTCTTTTTTATTGTTTTTATGGAATTCATGACATTATTCTTGTGTTCTGCTAATAAATAGTAATTATCAATAATCCATTCATTAGTAATATCTACATATTCATGTTCCTTAGTTTTGCGCACTAAAAAATTATAATATTCAGTAATATCTCCAAAGTTATTTAAATAGTTTTTAATCAATTTTGCCATATAATACACTCCTGTCTTGATTATACCATAATTTAGTATTATATACTACTTGTATTTTAGCATAAAAAAACCCGGTTTAATAGCCGAGTTTATTTTTTTAAATGGCGGAGTAGGAGAGATTTGAACTCTCGCAGCAGTTGCCCGCTCTACACCCTTAGCAGGGGCGCCTCTTCAGCCTCTTGAGTACTACTCCATCTCAATTTGCGTCCGCATATATATTATTGCATTTTAAGGCTTAAAAGTCAATAAAAAAAGAAGATTTGTTACTCTTCTGTTTTTTTCATATTTGACATAAATTGTGCCAAATTTGTCTCTTGTTGTTCAAAGGTTTTAATGATTTCCGGAAATTCTTCCATTAGGGCTTCCCATCTTTCACGATAAAGGCTAGCCATTTCTGAATCCCATACTCCTGCACCTGTATTTATATTATCTCTAACTAAAACATTTACATTATTAAGATTTTTACTAATCTTTGCAGTTAATTCTTTTAAATTTAATAATGATTTGTCTAATTCTGTAAAAGCTATATTTTCTTCCATAATTTCACTTCCCTACTCAAAACTATTTTCTGATTGTTCAGTAGCTGACTGTAGTTCTTCTTTCTTATTATTTAATGTATCAAGTAATTCTTTCATCATATTTTCCATAGAAATTAGTTTTGGTTTTTTTTCTTCATATTTTTCTTTAAATGTCTCATATATAGAATGATCATTACTGCCCCATGAAGCCTCTAAATTTTTTACTTCGGTATCTAATGAATTAATTAATTCTTTATACTCATAAAAATATGTATTCATTAGTTCAGCAACTTCTTCTAATTTTGTAGTATTAAATGTTAAGTCATTCATATTATCACTTCCATTTTTATTATATCAAATAACAATTATAAAAAAAACTTTAATTAATATTATTATGTTAATCAAGGGTCCGTTGGGGCTAACCAATAAAAAAACCGTTGACTTCAACGGTTATATAACAAATGGTGACGAGTACGGAATTCGAATCCGTGAATGCTGCCGTGAAAGGGCAGTGTGTTAAGCCACTTCACCAACTCGCCAAAAAAAATGGCGCCCCAACTAGGACTTGAACCTAGGACCCCTTGATTAACAGTCAAGTGCT
>CAMYVT010000013.1 GCA_947302515.1 uncultured Caryophanales bacterium | reverse complement strand
TTTCATTTTTCATTCTTTCTTCATGTTCTTTTTTATATTCTTTTGTTATTTCATAAAAGCCTTTAACATATTTCATATTTAATGGAACAAGCTCTACATTATCTTTAGTTTTTGATAAATCTATATCTGGATTCGAGTTATATGCTTTCTTCTCTCTTTTATTGTGAGAACCAATTTGAGCAAGATCATTTAAGGTATAAATAGGTTCACTTCTGAATATTGCATAATTCATACAGTTTCACCTTCTTTAATTTGAAATCCTATAACACTTTTTATAACCTCAGTAGTATTTTTACTATCAAATTCATTAACTGCATTTCTCTTATTGTCTTCTATACTTCTAATGTAGTAATTTTCAGTTGTTTCTACATTTCTATGTCCTAATAAGTTGGCTACATCTTTAATCTCTGTTCCATTATTTAATACTTTAGTTGCATATGATCCTCTTAAATCGTAGAATCGACAACTTTTTATTCCAAGTTCCTCATGTATTAATTTAAACGGATATCTTATTAAATCTGTTCCAGTGAATGTTCCATCATCTTTGGTAAAAACTAAGTTTAAATTTTTTTCTCCACAATTTTTGTTTAAAACTATTCTATTTTCAATTACTTTTCCATAGTCATTCTTAACTTCTTCAATATGATAATATTTATAGTCTTTGCCATACAGTTCTTTTAATCTTTCTTTTAATTTTTTATAATTGGATAAAGCTATATTTAATGTTTCACCAATATAGATTTTTCTTTTTCCACTTTCAGTTTTAGTTGATCCAATAAACCATCTGCCAAGTTTATCTTTTGGTTTATCATAAACACTGTGTTGAACATTTATAATTCCATTTTCTAAATCTATATCTTCCCAAGTTAACGCAAATACTTCTCCTGTTCTCATTCCTGTAAAACATGATGTAAGAAATGCACATATAAACGTGTTATTATTCTTAAACTTTTCAATAATTAAATCTATTTCCTCTTGGGTATATAAATGTTTAACATCTTCTTCTTTTTTATCAATTTTAGGTAATCTAATTGTTAGAGCAGGATTGTATTTAATAATTCCATATAAATTGCATGCTTCTCTAAATGATCCTTTAAGGACTTTAAGTATATTTTTATAATATTCTCTTGAAAAATCATATTCATTTACTAAATCTATAATAAATGTATTTAAAGAAACACTAGTTAATGTTGACAGTTTATATTTTCCTATTTTGGGCTTAATGTACTTCTTAATAATTGTTTTATAGGCTTGAATGGTATTGTATTTTAAATTATTTTTACAATAGTTATTTAACCAATAATCTAAATAATCACTATATGATATTTTTGATTCTTTATAAGGTTTACCTGCGTTAATATATTCGGTATATGCTATATTACCTGCTTCTATAGCTTCTGCTTTTGTTCTAAATCCACTCTTATTAATGTATTTTCTAGTGCCATTTACAGGTGCTATTTCAAATTGGTATTGATATACCTTTCCTCTTTTCATGACTCTTATGTCAGCCATTTTGTACCTCTATTTCGATATTAGTAACTAACTTCTTTATATTATTAATATCTGATAAATCTTTTCCTTCATTTTGAATTAAGAATCTTTCTAAAGTGGTTTTTAGAACTTTTAAGCTTCCTAATTTAATAGCTGGTAAATATCCTTTTCTAATTAATTCATAAATATAATTTGGGCTAGAATGAAGAATACTAGCTACTTCCTGAACTGTATATATTAATCTATCTTCCATTATTTAAACTCCGCTAATAATGCTTCCATTTCGGCAAGTTCTTCTGGTGTAGGTTCTTCTGATTTACACATTTCAGGATGTTTAATCCAATCAGGAGTATTATCTTCATATTCTTTTTTATTATTATATTTATTATTATATTTGGAAGAATAACCTATATTAGATTGATTATCTAAACAATTAACTATTGCTTCATTATCCCATATGTTATTGGATAAATATATGGTTCTTTTTTTATTACCATTACCGTTCTTCCCATATATACATTTAATGTATCCATATTCAATTAAATGCTTTATATGTTTTGAAACCGTATCAACTCTTATTCCATACATATCAGCTAGTGACTTATTACTTATCCAAGCATATCCCTCCTTTTTGCAAAGAGCTGTTATTCTCTCTGCTATTAATTTTTCTTCGCTAGTTAAATCTTTTGTCTTATAGATTTCACTAGGCATGATTGCGAATATTCTTATATATTCATCATTCATTTTAGTTCACTTCCTTTTCTTTAGATTTGAACTAAGGCCTTTGTTCACTACCATTATCTATAAGATTGTTTATTTAAACCATGCGAAAAAACTCTACAAATTGTCTTGTAGAGTTCTATATTTACTCCGAAAAAACTCCGGATTAATTTTCAATCGTTACAATGTTCTTACTAATGTATTTTTTTAGTTCTGATACTAAAATAGTATCCATTTTTATTTCATCCATAAGTCCTAATTGCAAAGCCATTTTTATATAAGCGCTTTTCTTTGATCTATAGTATTTATCTTTATGTATTTTAGTTTCAAATATTATTATTTCATCTGTTAGTGGTTTTGGTTTATCATATTCAAAGTTTTTGATAACATATTTTTCTATCTCATCTAAATTATAAAATGAATCTCTTACTCTCATTAATAAATGCTCACATAAGTCTATAGATTTTTTATAATCTTTTTTAGTAAATCTTTTAAAAGATATTTCACTTCCTAGTTTAAGATTATTTTCGTTGATATTTTTAATTTTCAATGAAGGATCTTCAACTATAACAAATTCCAAATCTTCTGTAATTGTATATTTTAAATATTCTTGGTATACTGCTTGTTCAAAAAAATTATCTTGTAATTGCACAAATATGTTGTGAATGTCTTTCACTACCTCTTTATGATTATATTCTTTTATTATTGCTTCTGATAATGGTCTTTGTACTTCTAATAATGTTATATCTAATTTTCCTTCATTATTTTTTACTATCATTCCAAACCCTCCCAACAAAAAAGAGGGAAAAAGACTTTATAGTCAGTTTCCCTCTTTGATTACATTAATTAATAAACTAAATTGTTTTCGTGTATAAATTAAAAGTGCTTTATTTCTCATTAGACATCAGCTCCAATTAATTAATTGTCTTTTATAATAACACTTTTTTTCTAAAAATCAAGTGATTAATCAAAATAAGGTTTATCCACAGTTTTGGGGATAACCATATCTTTTGCATAATCCTCAAACTTTTCTACTGTATCATTTTGCATTTTTTCAGTTACTCTAACATAAATATTATATGTTGTATCAATAGTTGAATGACCTAATCTTTTAGATACTGCTTTAATATCTGCTCCACTTTCGATTAACCTAGTAGCATGCGTATCTCTGAAATCATGAAATCTAGAATTGATTCCTAATTCATAATGAATCACTTTAAATGCATATTTTGGTGTGTCAGTTCCTAAAAATTGACCATTTTCTTTAATAAAAACTAACTTTGCTTCTGGTAATCCTACTTCTAATTCAGCTTTAGCATCTATTATTTTTATTTCTGGCTTATTAGTAAACTCATTTATTACTCTCTTTTCATAATGTAATAAATAACTATCTCCATAAAATTTTCTATTCTCTTCTTGCTCTTTTTTATATTCTTTTAGAGCTTCTACAAGTCTATCTCCTATGGATATTGTTCTTTGACTTTGAGAATTCTTACAATTTCCATAATACCAAACTGTTGTAGAATGTCCTTTGGTAATATTTTTTCTTTTTGGTAACCCTAATTGATTCTTTTTAATTATATTCTTATTGATTGTAATTGTCTTATTTTCAAAATCAACACAATCCCAAGTTAATCCATATACTTCTGATACTCTTAATCCAGTATAATATGCAGTTAATAATGAATAATAAATTGAATGGGATTCTCTAAATCTTTCTAAAATTCTTTCCACTTCTTCTTGTGTAAAAATATGAGCTGGATCTTTATCTATTGTTTCATATCTAGGTGCATGTACATTTTCAGCTGGATCTGAATTAATATAATTTAATGTATAACAAGCATATTTAAGTGATCCTTTTAATACTTTTAAAATACTTGCTATAAAGCATTTAGAGAAGGAATTTTGTACATAAATACTGTTCATCATCTCTTGAAGCATTCTTGTATCTAATTGTGATAGTCTATAATGACCTATTCTTGGCTTAATATGATTCTTAATAATATTACAATATGACATGATAGTTGAATATCTTAAATTAAGTTTTGCATAGTTATCTACCCAATAATCTAAATAATCAGAATATGACATATCTTTAACATTTACTTTCTTTCCTGAATATTCATATTCATTATAAGCCTTTACTCCTTCATCAAACGCTTCTTTTTTGGTTTTAAATCCACTCTTATTAATATACTTTCTTTTTCCATCAACTGGTGCTATTTCAAATTGGTATTGATATACCTTTCCTCTTTTCATGACTCTTACATCGGCCATAATGTTCTCACTCCTTTTCTTTGCTAAGGACGAAAAAAGAACAGACAACAATATGCCTGTTCTTTATGTGAACATTTTAACCAATTTGTTCGCATGGCTTAAATATCTATTTTTCCCTTATTTTATAAGGTTTTTTAAAGATTGAATAATCTCAAAATATTTTTTATGCGAACTTTTTGCGAACATTTACCATTTTAAGTAGTGGATTTTGCGAACATTATCACTCGCAAACCCTTATTTTATGCTACTTTCCGTGGCATTGTTTATATTTCTTACCACTTCCACATGGACATGGATCATTTCTACCTATCTTTTGTTTTTTGATAGGTGTTTTCTTTACTGGTGTATCATCATTATCATTTGTTAGTAATTTCTTTGCTCTAGGTTTTCTTTCTACATTTTGTCTTATTTCTGCTTTTATTAAGAATATTGATACATCTTTATCAATCTTTTGTAACATTGAATCAAACATATCAAAACCTTCTATTGTATAAGCTCTTAATGGATCTTCTTGAGCATATCCTCTTAAGTGAATACCTTCTCTTAGATGTGACATAGTATTAATATGTTCTGTCCAGTAGTTATCTAATACTTGAAGAGTGATTACTTTTTCAAATTCATTTGATACTACTTCTGGAATATCTTTTAATTTAGCTTCATATTCATCAATTACTTTTTTAGCAATTATATCTATTATTTCATTTGCATCCTTATCTACTATATCTTTTACTTTGATATCTTTCTTTAGTAAGTTTTCATTTGCAAATTCAACTATTTCATCATAATCATCTTTACTTAATAATCCTTCTGGGACTAGATGTGATTTTACTAAATCTTCTATATGATGTCTAAATGTTGATAAAACCATTTCATGAATTGATTCATTTTCTAGTATTCTATTTCTCTTTTCATATATAATTTCTCTTTGATTATTCATTACATCATCATATTGTAATAAACTTTTACGAATATCATAGTTATTTCCTTCAACACGTTTTTGAGCTTGTTCTACACTTCTTGTGAAGGCTTTACTTCTAATAGCCTGATCTCCTAGACCCATATTTTCCATCATTGTACCAATTCTATCCGATCCAAATCTTACCATTAAATCATCTTTCATTGATACAAAGAATTGAGTATATCCTGGATCTCCTTGACGTCCTGAACGTCCACGTAACTGATTATCGATACGACGTGATTCATGTCGTTCAGTACCAATTACACATAAACCACCTAATGCTTTTACTTCATCTGATAGCTTAATATCGGTTCCACGACCTGCCATATTGGTAGCTATTGTTACTGATTTACCTAAACCAATCTTAGAAATTATTTCTGCTTCTCTTTCATGATTCTTAGCATTTAATACTTCATGTGGTATTTTTGCTTGAGTTAATAAATTACTAATAAGTTCTGATGTTTCAATAGCAATTGTACCTATTAAGACTGGTTGTCCCATCTCATATTTCATTTTAACCACATTAATTATTGCTTTATATTTTGCTTCTTTTGTAGCATATACTAAATCTGCTTCATCGATACGAATAACTGGTCTATTAGTTGGAATTACTATAACATACATGTTATAAATTTCACGGAATTCTTCTTCTTCCGTTTTAGCAGTACCAGTCATACCTGATAGTTTTTTATACATTCTGAACAAGTTCTGGAAAGTAATTGTTGCCATTGTTTTTGTTTCTTCATTTATTTGTACGCCTTCTTTTGCTTCAATAGCTTGATGCAATCCATCAGAATATGCTCTACCTTTCATTAAACGTCCAGTAAATTGGTCTACAATTACTACTTCACCTTCTTGTACAACATAATCCACATCTCTTCTCATAGCATAGTTTGCACGTAATGCTTGATTAATAAAATGTAATAATGTTGTATTATTAACATCATAAAGATTATCTACTTTGAATGTTCTTTCTGCTTTATCTGCTCCAGACTCTGTTAAATTAACACTATTAGTTTTTTCATCAAAGATAAAGTCGTCTTCTTTCTTTAAACTTTTTGCATATCTATCAGCACTTATATATAAGTTTTGATTCTGCATTTCTCCACCAGAAATAATCAATGGTGTACGGGCTTCATCTATTAATACTGAGTCTACCTCATCGATAATAGCAAAATTTAATGGTCTTTGAACTCTGTCTTCTTTTCTTACTACCATATTATCTCTTAGGTAGTCAAATCCAACTTCGTTATTTGTAGAATATAAAATATCACAATTATATGCTTCTTGTTTTTCTGCTGGTGTTAATTCTCTTTTATTTACTCCTACAGTTAAACCTAAGAATCTATGTATTCCACCCATCCATTCAGCATCACGTCCAGCTAGGTATTCATTAACTGTAATAATATGTACTCCTTCTCCAGATAATGCATTTAAATATGCTGGTAGAACCGCTGTTAAAGTTTTTCCTTCACCTGTTTTCATTTCAGCAATATTACCATAATGGATTGCTAAAGCACCTAATATCTGTACATAGAAGTGTTTTTCACCTATTACACGAAATGCTGCTTCTCTTGCTGTAGCAAATGCTTCTACTAATATATCTTCTAAAGTTTCCCCATTTCTTAATCTCTCACGGAACTCTTCTGTTTTTCCTTGTAGTTCTGTATCAGTCAATTTTGAATATTCTTCATCTAAAGCCATGACTTCTTGAGCAATTTTATCAAATCTTCTTAATTCTTTATAATCATGGTCAAACAATTTCTTTAAAATATTCAAGATTATCAACTCCTTCAAATATGTATTTTATCAAAAAAAAGAGAGAAATAAAAGATATTTCTCTCTTTATCATTTATTTCTTATTCTGATTCAATTACTCCATAGTTTCCGTCTTTTCTTTTATAGATAACGCATGGGGCGTTTGTTTCACTATCTTTATACATGAAGAATTCATGTCCAATTAATTCCATTTGAAGTATTGCCTCTTCTTCATTCATTGGTTTTACTTCAATTGTTTTTCTTTTTACTACTTTATTTGTTTCTTTTTCTTCTTTGTCTAACTCTATACTTTCAAAGTTAAAATCATAGCTAGGTTTTACTTGCTTAGACATTAATCTAGTCTTTTGCTTTCTTACTTGTCTTTCTAACTTATCAATTGTTTTATCAATTGCAGCATAGAAGTCTTCTTGTGTTTCCTCCGATCTTAGAATAAATGATTTTAATGGGATTGTAATTTCTACTTTTACTTCGTGTCCCTTTACTTTTACTATGACGTTTGCATAAATATTACTACTATCTTCTAGGTATTTATCTAACTTTCCTAGTTTTTCAATTGCATAATCGTGCATAGAATCTGTAATTTTTAGTTTTTCACCGCGAATTTTAATTTCCATTAAATCTCCTCCTTCGTACTTATATTATACCATTAATAAATTTTTATGTTAATAAAAAGAGTACTATTTTGTACTCTTTTTTAATTTAAATTTAGATTCAATCTTTTTCATTATTTGTGGACTCTTATCAGATATTATAGTTGTATGGAATACAAACCATAGTACTAGTATAAAGATTATTATAAACATTATTTCTCCTGCCTTTTGATCTACTAACATAAATACTAGTGTTGCTGTTGCAAATAAGATGTTTATTCCATAAATAATTAATACTGTTGCAACATGTGAGAAATTCATTCCAAGTAATTGATGGTGTAGATGTTGTTTATCTGCTTGGAATGGTGGTTGTCCTTTTAATAATCTTCTAATTATTGCAAATAATGTATCTAAGATAGGTATTGCTAAAATAGCTATTGGAGCAAAGAATGAAATTAATGCTGGTCCTTTGAATTCTAGTAATGTAATTATTGAAATAATAAATCCCATAAATGTTGCTCCATCTCCTGCAAATATTTTTGCCGGATGAAAATTATGTAGTAAGAATCCTAAAGTTGATCCTAACATTATTAAAGTAATAATCATTACTAAACTACCAAATCTTCCTTGAAAGGCTCCTATGATTGCTATAGTTACATAGAATATTGTACAGATACCACCACTTAATCCATCTAATCCATCTATTAAATTGATTACATTAGTACATGCTACTATAAAGAATATTGTAATTGGATAAGATAATATTCCAAAATCAAATGTATATCCAAAGGCAGTGATTACATCTAGTAATATTCCTCCATAGAATACTATTACGCAAGCTGCTATTATTTGAGCAATTAATTTATGACTTGCTTTAATGGGATTAATATCATCTACTATTGAAGCTAATATAATAATAAAGCTTCCTATTAGAATAGAATTCATTCTTACACTTTGTTCTCCAAACAACATATAACCAAACAAGAATGATAAGAATATTCCAACTCCTCCTAATTTTGGTGTTGCTTTAGTATGAATATGTCTATTTCCTTCTTCACTTCTAGGAACATCCATAGCATTAACATGCTTAGCAACTTTTCTCATTAAAAACATTATTATGGCAGAGAAAATAAAAGTAATTATTACTATTTTAGATGCCGACAATAATTGGGCTCTCATATAATTCCTTCTTTCTAATAAAATTATATCATTTTATTTGAGAATACAAAAGAAAAAACCATTTTTATGGTTTTATTCTTCCTGATCTTCTTCTAATTGTTTTCTATTATTTAATAATATTCCACAACCTTCAGCTACACATGTTAGAGGGGATTCTGCTATTAAAACGGGAATTGTTAATTCTTCTTCCATAACATCTACTAGTCCTGTTAGTTGTGCTCCTCCTCCTGTTAATATTACCCCTTTTTCTACTATATCTCCTGCTAATTCTGGAGGAGTTTGCTCTAATACATTCTTTGTTGCTTTTATTATTCTGTTTACTCCTTCTTTTAATGCCTCTTTTGTTTCTTCTTGATTTATATCAATAGTATCAGGAAGCCCTGTTAAAAGGTTTCTTCCTTTAACTTCTAATTTTTCTTTTTTATTTGGTTTATAAACATTAGCAAAATTTATCTTTATATCTTCTGCTGTTGGTTCTCCTATTAATAATCTATATTTTTCTTTTATATATTTTATTATATCTTGATTTAGAGAATTACCTGCTACTTTAACTGATGATGATGATACTATTCCATTTAAAGATAATACGGCTATATCTGTTGTACCTCCACCTATATCTAATACCATATTAGCAGTTGGTTTAGATATATCCATTCCTACTCCAATGGCTGCTACTTTTGGTTCCTCTTCTATATATACTTTTCTAGCTCCCATTCTTTCTGCAGCTTCTTTTATAGCATTTCTTTCTACTTGAGTTACGTTAGTAGGGCAACATATTAATATTCTAGGTCTAGTAAAGAGATTCCTTGCTTTTATTTTTTTAATAAATGTATCTAACATTATTTCTGTTAATTCAAAATCTGCTATTACTCCATCTTTTAAAGGTCTAATTGCTTTTATCTTTCCTGGTGTTCTTCCTAGCATTTCATTAGCTTCTTTTCCTACTGCTATTACTTTCTTTGTATCTGTTTCTATTACTACAATGCTGGGCTCATTTAAGACTATTCCTCTTCCTTTAACATAGATTAATACGTTTGCTGTTCCTAAGTCTATTCCTATATCTCTTGCCAACTTACATCAACTCCCCATGTTTATTCTATCATAAATAATTTAATAAAAAAAGAAGGATTTATCCTTCTATAATATATGTATTGTTGTTATTAAATCATATATAAAATTTGTTACTAAATAAATTATTGATAATCCTATAAAGAAATATAATAGTCTTGCTTGAATTGGGTTAACATTCTTCTTAAATATTTGATTTATATTTATAGTATTCATGGTCCATATTACTAATATAGTAACAACAAAATATAAAATAAATTTAAATGTCATTAATTATTCTCCTCATATTTTTTTATTTTATTTCTTCTCCTTACATGTTTTTCTTCATTTGATGTTTCTGTACTAATAAATGTATTTACTAATTCATATGCTTCTTCTAATGGCATTTTTTCTCCAAAAGCTATTATATTAGAATCATTATCTATTCTTGTTGCTAAAGCTTCTTCTTTTGATGATACTTTAGCACATCTAACTCCTTTTACTTTATTGCAAGCTATGCTTATTCCAATACCTGTTCCACAAATTGCTATACCAAAATCAACTTCTTTATTAGTAACTCCTTCTCCTAATTTGAATGCAAAGTCAGGATAATCTGATGATTCTTCTGTATATGTACCATAATCTTTTATTTCGTTTTCTCCTGAAAACTTCTCCATCAATTTATTTTTTAAATCATATCCTCTATGATCACTTGCAAAACCTAATTTCATATTATTCCTTCTTTCTATTTTTATTATAACACAAAAAAACTGCTTATTCAGCAGCTTCTTTAGTATCAAATCCATATTTTTTGTTGAATTTATCTACACGACCAGCACGAGATGCTCTACTTTGCTTTCCTGTATAGAATGGATGACATTCTGAACAAATTTCAACACTTATTTCATCTTTTGTAGATTTACAAGTAAATGTATTTCCACATGCACATGTAACTGTACAATCTTTTATTTCTGGATGAATATCTTTTTTCATATTATCTCTCCTTCCGCCATGACGAACTTTTCGTCATAGTAATAAACGCGTTATTAATATATCAAATATTTTCTTTATTAGCAAGTATTTTTATTGTTTTTCTATTTAAATATATTTTTAAGAAAGTCTAATAATTCAACAATAACTCCTAATCCACAGAAAAATAGAAAGAATGCTAATACTGCAAATTCTACCAACTTAGGTGAATCTTGTGAGCATACTAGAAATCCACAATTAGTTATTCCTGCACAGCAATAATTGCTATGAACATTAGTAAACATATTATATAAAATTACAGTTGCGATTGAAAAAACTATTATTCCTATTATATTTTTAATTATTTTTTTACCTTTTTTACTCATGTTTATCTCCTTACTATACTTCTTTTATAGTTATTTTTGCACCTACATTAGTTAATTTTTCTACTATTGATTCATATCCTCTTAAGATATGTTCTACACTGTTTATTGTAGTGTTTCCTTCTGCTTTCAATCCTGCAGCTACCATTGCTGCTCCAGCTCTTAGATCTGTTGCAACAACTTCACATCCCTTTAATTTAGTTGGTCCAATTATTGTTGCTGTTTGATTTTTTACTGTGATATCTGCTCCTAAATCTTTTAAATATGGGATATGCATAAATCTATTTTCCCAAATAGTTTCTGTTGTTTTACTTTTACCAGTCATTTGTGTTTGTAGTACTGTGAATGGTTGTTGTAAGTCAGTAGCAAAACCTGGATATACGGCTGTTTTAATATTAGTTGCTTTATAATTATCTTGTTTTTGAACAATACAATAGTCAGCACCTATTTCTAATTCTACTCCTGCTTCTTCTAATTTAGATAATAAAGCATCTATATGTTCTGGAATAATATTATCTATTTTTAATGGATTACCACAAAGTGCTCCTATAATTACGTAAGTTCCTGCTTCTATTCTATCTGGAATTACTTCATGGAAACATTTACCTAAGTGAGTTACTCCCTCTATTTTAATAGTTGATGTTCCTGCCCCTAATATTTTTGCTCCCATATTATTTAAGAATGTTGCAACATTAACTATTTCTGGTTCTTTTGCTGCATTCTCAATAGTTGTTTTACCTTTTGCTCTCACAGCAGCTAACATAATATTAATAGTTGCTCCAACAGATGCTATATCTAAGTAAATATTTGCTCCTTTTAATTCTTCTGCTTCTACTGTATATTTGTTTCCTTCACTTGAAACTTTTGCACCTAAAGCTTCGAATCCTTTTAAGTGAAGATCTATTGGTCTTGCTCCAATAGAACATCCTCCCGGAAAATACATTACAACTTTATGAAATTTTCCTAATAATGCACCCATAAAGTAATAAGATGCTCTTAATTTTTTAGAAAATGCTTCTTCTATTTCTACATTTTCCATATGTTTCGGATTAATAACAACGCTTTCGCTTGCTCTTTTAACATCTACTTTTAATTCTTTTAAAATATCACATAATGCATCTGTATCAGTTATTTCAGGTACATTACAGATAGTAGCCTCTTCATCTGTTAATATTGCTGCTGGAATTAAGGCTACTGTTGCATTTTTGGCTCCACTTATTCTAATAGTTCCAGTTAAGTCTTTTCCGCCTTCTATTTCCATTATTTTCATCAAAAATTCCTCCTTAAAAATGATTGGACTTTCTCTATTTAATCATACTTTTAATATTTTTCTTTGTCAATTGATAGAACTGTATATCAAATGATTTGTCGTAAATCTTATTATATATAATAATTATATTTTTTTGTAGTTTTTTTATTAAAAAACTCAACTTAGTTGAGTTTATATTATAAATTATAAAATATGAATATCATTCTATCTTTTTCTGATAGATCTTTTTTTACTTCTATTCTTACATTTTTAAGTGTTTCTTTTATTAATTCTTTTATAGGATTAGCTTGTTCATATCCTATTTCAAATGCTATTAAACACTTATCTTTCATATTATTTTTAACATCTTTTAATATTCTTTTATAACAGTCTAATCCATCTTCTCCTGCATATAAAGCTATATTTGGTTCATTATTCTTTACTATATCTTCTATTTCTTCATTAGTTTTTATATAGGGTGGATTACTAATAATAACATCATATTTCTTATTAATACCTTCTAACATATCATTTTCTATTAGATTAGCCTTTGAATTTAATCTTTCTTTATTTATTTTTGCTACTTCTAATGCTTCTTTTGATATATCTACTAAATCTAGTGAATTAATATTAATTTGTTTTTCTAATGTTAGACCTATTGCACCACTACCACAACCTAAGTCTATTATATCTATTGGTTCTTTAAAATATTCATTTATATATTTAATAGTATTTTCAACTAATTCTTCTGTTTCAAATCTGGGAATTAATACTCTTTCATCTATATATAATTCATTACCATAAAAGTTTACTCTTTCTAAGACATACTGTAGTGGTTTTCCTTCTTGAAGTGCAATTACTTCTTTTTCATATTTTTTCTTTATTTCATCAGACACTTCTAAGTCTAAATAGTTTAATAATTCTAAAGGATTTTTTTTTAATAATTCTGCAAGTAATATTTTAGCGTGATCTGAATGACAATGACTTTTTCCTAATACTAGTAATTCTTCAACTGTCATTATTCTCTCCTCTTTTCTTTATTATTCTACTTCTCCTTGTAATTTTCTCTTTTGATCTTCTTGTATTAAAGCATCTATAATGTCATCTAACGCTCCATCCATTACTCTATCTAGTGAGTTAGTTGTATAACCTATTCTATGATCAGTTACTCTATTTTGTGGATAGTTATATGTTCTTATTTTTTCTGCTCTATCACCTGTACCTATCTTACTACGTCTTTCATTCCCTTCTTTTTCTGCTCTTTCTTGTTCTTGCATTTCATAAAGACGTGATTTTAATACTTTCATAGCTGACTCTTTGTTTTGAATTTGACTTCTTTCATTTTGACAAGTAACTACTAATCCTGTAGGTAAGTGAGTTATTCTTACTGCTGAATCTGTTGTATTTACTCCTTGTCCTCCACAACCACTTGATCTATATATATCAATTCTTAAATCATTTGGATTTATATCAATTTCAATATCATCATCCGCTTCTGGCATTACAAGTACTGTTGCTGTAGATGTTTGTAATCTACCATTTGATTCAGTTACTGGTACTCTTTGTACTCTATGAGAACCTGATTCATATTTTAATTTTGAATATGCTCCATTACCTTTAATAATTAATTCTATCTGAGCAAACCCTCCTGCAGTACCTTCTACTGAGTTATATACTTGATATGAGAATCCTTGTTTTTCAGCATACTTTGTATACATTCTAAATAAATCTCCTGCAAAGATATTTGCTTCATCTCCACCAGCAGCTCCTCTTATTTCCATAATTACATTTCTTGAGTCATTAGGATCTTTGGGTATTAATAGAATTTCTAGTTCTCCATCTAGTTTTTCTTTTTGTTCTTCTAATTCCTTTAATTCTTCTTTTGCCATTTCTCCTAATTCAGGATCTTTTATCATTTCTTTAGAGTCTTCTATATTTTGTAAGATTTTTTTATATTTTTTATAACAATTAACAATATCTTCTAAATCAGCCATTTCTTTTGAATATTGCTTTGTTTTTTTCATATCTCCTAAGACTTCTGGTTTTGTTAATTCTTGTTGTAATTCTTCATATTTCTTTAGAGTTGCTTCTAATCTATCAATCATATTCTTCACCTATTCTTTCATAAGTCGGTACTATTATATCATATATTTTTTATTATAAAAATATTATGAATAAAAAAAGCAGATAACTGCTTTTAATTATTGTTCTAATTCTAGTTCATCTTCATCAATTACAACTAGATCTTTTAATTCTTCATTTGTTTCATCATCATATACTTCATCATCTTTATCATCATAACTATCTTCATCTTCTTCAGAGTCTTCCTCTTCTTCTTTTTCTATTTCTTCTTCTTCCTCTTCTTCTTCCTCTTCATCATCTGAAGATACTTTTATTACTTTATCTGAAGTATGATTTGCTCTTAAATCCCATTTACCATTATCTAGTAATATAAATCTTTTGTCTGTTGCTAGAGATGTATAGAAATCTGCTATTTTAGATTCAAATGCTGACTCTGGTAAATCTAGTAATTTTATTATTTTTTTAAATAAATCAGCTGTGTTTAAAGTTCTTTTACTATTTTGTAGAATTAATTCTGCTATATCTTTATTCGATAACAACTCTAATTCTTCTTTCTTCATTTTTAGACTCATATATACAGCCCTCCTGTATTAATTTTTGTTTACTTATAAAAATTTCCAAGTACTTTTATATCATATATGATTTATAATAGCAAGATATTTTTTACATTTTTTCTGGTACTAAAATTCCCAATACATCTAAAAGCATTGTATTTACTTTATATACTGCCTCTGTAAGTATAATCCATGATTCTTGTAAATCTTTATTATTTTCTGTAAGAACTTTATTTTCTGAATAAAATTTATTATATAATGCTGTTAAAATATATAGGTATTCTGCTATATCATTTAATGATTTGGAATCTAATGAATTATTTAATATTCTTGGTAATTCTAATAGTGTTAAGATAATATCTTTTTCTGTATTACCTTTTATTATTTTAGCTTCTTCTGTATCTATATGACCTGCTTTATTTAGTAAAGATTTCATTCTAATTGTTGAATATAATAAATATGGTCCTGTTTTTCCTTCTAAATCTGAGAATTTTTCTACTTCAAAGATATAGTCAGTTCCACGATATGGTAGTAAATCTGCATATTTTAATGCTGCTATTGCTACTTTTTTAGCAATTTCTGCTTTCTCTTCTTCTTTAATTGACTCATTTGTAATCTTCTTATATGTTTCTTGATAAACTAAGTCAATTAAACTTTTTAAAGTCATTACTCCACCATCTCTTGTTTTAAATGGTTTTCCGTCTTTACCATTCATTGTACCAAAACCTACATGTTCTAACACTACATCTTCGTCTACTATATTTACTTTTCTTATTGATCTAAATATTTGATCAAAATGAAGTGATTGTCTACCATCAACTACATACCACATTTCTTCTGGATTATGATTTATTTTTCTTTCTAATATTGTTGCTAAATCTGTGGTTTCATATGATGCTGAGCCATTTGACTTAATAAATAGTAATGGTGGCATTGGAGCTTTATCATCTTCTTCTGCTACTTCTATTATTAATGCTCCTTCGCTTTCTTTTAATACTCCGCTCTTTTCATAAATATCTTTTAATTCTTCGAAATATTCCATTTCATCACTTTCGCCATTCCAAATCTCAAAATGAACATTTAAATCATCATATGTTGCTTTGATATCTGCTTTGGAAATATCTACTATTTTTTTCCATAAATCATAGTATCCTCTTTCATGATTTTGTATTTTAACTGTAATTATTCTTCCTTCTTCTAGATACTCTTCATCTTCTTTTGCTTTCTGTGAAGCTAAGGGATAGATTCTTTCTAGATCATCATTTGTTATTGGTAATTCTATTTCAGAATAATCTCCTTGATAGGTTTCATCAAAGTATGGAAGATCTGGATACATTTCTTTTATTTCTTTTATTACAAAACCTAATGGTCTTCCATAATCTCCTAAATGAGCATCTCCTAAAGCTTCATAACCCATTAATTTTGCTAGTCTTTTTAATGCTTCTCCAATATTTGCACTTCTTAAATGCCCTACGTGTAGAGCTTTTGCTACATTAGCTCCACCATAATCAATTATTACTTTTTTGTTTTCTTTTTTATCAATATTTGAATAAACATCATTATTAATTTTATTCAATATTTCTAATTTATAATTATCACTTAAACTTATATTTATAAATCCTGGCCCTGCTATATTAATATTAGTAAATTTGTCATCTTTTTCTATTTCTTTTACTATATCTTCTGCTATTTCTCTAGGATTTTTATGATATGTTTTAGCTAATTGCATAGCATCATTTAACTGATATTCTCCTAAATCTTTCCTATTAGATGTTTCTAATGATAGATTTTCTACATCATATCCTGCTTTTTTTACTATACTTTTTAAATTATCTTCAAATTCTTTTAATAAACTCATTTTAACTCCTCTATTCTATATATATATTCTTCTTTTGTATTATCTATTTCATACTTTATTTCAAAATTAATATTATCTTGTTTTAATTCTATTATTTTTACTTTTATATTCATATTACTAGGTATTTCTTTGTATTCAACTTTTATTGTTTCTTTATTCATATCAAATTCATCCCGTAGTAATTTATCTTCTCTTTTTAACAACCGTTTATTATAATCAAAAACTACTGTAGCCCCTTCTTTTTCCTTGTATTTTAATATATTATCTTGATATATTGCGACAAGTTCATTTGATACAGTATCTGTTTCATTTTCAATTGTTACTCTTATTTTAATTTTAGGCATAATATCACCTGCTTCAAATTTATGAAATGATTATAACATATTTTTTATAATTATCAAGTTAATTTGTAGTACTGAATTATTGTATAATTAATTAGATTTTGTTATAATTTAGATGATATGGAGGAATTATTATGATGTGGGAAATAATTGTTGCTGTTATCGTTGGAATTAGCTTAATTTTATTAATTTGTACTATTATTAATAATCGTTTTCAATTAGCAATTATTAAGATAGAAAAAGCTGAAGAAGATATAGATATTTACTTAGAAAAGAAAAAAGACTTTTTAGATAGAACTAGACCTATAGTTTCTAAAGAGTTAAAGATGGATGATTTCTTACCTGAATTAAATATGAATTTTCAACAGATTAGTAATTTTGAAGAAAATGATATATTGAAAAAAGTTTATAATGATTTATTTAAAACTATTGATGATAATGATAAATTACTCAAGAGTGATAATTTAATAAATATTATTAAAGGCCTTAATGAAAATGAAGAAAGTATTGTTGGAGCTATTAAATTTTATAATGATACAGTTGTTGAATATAACAAATTAGTTGTTTCTTTTCCTTCTAGTATAGTTAGTTTATTTAAGAGATATAAGAAAAAAGAATTTTATAGTAATGAAAAAAGAGAAATATTTGAAATATTAAATGAAAAGTAGAGGTTTATTATGAGTTTTGTTGAAAATATTAAAAATCGTGCTAAAAAGGATAAAAAGACTATAGTCCTTCCTGAGACTATGGATGAAAGAGTATTAGAGGCTGCTAGTATAGCATTACGCGATGGTATTGCTAATATTCTATTGATTGGTAAGCCTTGTACTGATAAATATGATTTAAGTGGGGCTACTATTATAGATCCTAATACTTCTGAATTAACTGAAGAATTAATTAATAAATTATATGAATTGCGTAAAGAAAAAGGTTTGACTTTAGAAGAAGCTAAAAAATTATTGCTCGAAGATTATATGTATTATGCATGTATGTTAGTTAAGACTGGAAGGGCAGATGGTGCTGTATCAGGAGCATGTCATTCTTCTTCTAATACTTTAAGACCTGCTTTACAGATAATTAAGACTAAGCCTGGAGTACTTCTTGTATCTGCTTTCTTCTTGATGGTTGTTCCTGATTGCGAATATGGAGCTAATGGTACATTTATCTTTGCTGATAGTGGATTAGAACAGAATCCTGATCCCGAAAAATTAGCTGCTATTGCGGCAAGTAGTGCTGAAAGTTTTAAATTACTTGTTGAGGAGGAGCCTATTGTTGCTATGCTTTCTCATTCTACTAAAGGTAGTGCTAGTCATGCTGATGTAGACAAAGTAATTGAAGGGCTTAAAATTGCTAAAGAAAAATATCCTGAGTATAAAATTGAAGGTGAATTACAATTAGATGCTGCTATAGTACCTGAAGTTGCTAAGATTAAAGCTCCTGATAGCGAACTTGCTGGTCATGCCAATGTATTAATATTCCCAGATTTAGATGCTGGCAATATTGGATATAAGCTTGTTCAAAGATTAGCTAAAGCTGAGGCTTATGGTCCTATTACTCAAGGTATTGCTGCTCCAGTAAATGATTTATCTAGAGGATGTTCTAGTGATGATATAGTTGGAGTTATTGCTATCACTGCAGTACAAGCTCAATAATAAAATAAAATATCCACAGTTTCTGTGAATATTTTTTATATTACTTTTAATGCTACATGGAATATTAAATCTAATAACATTGGTATACCTATAACTAATGTTATTATTAGTTTGTTTTTATCTTTTATTTTTGGTAAATACTTATTTAGTAATGGCTGTACTGTATATAGTAGGAATGTTCCTCCTATAGCAAAATTTCTTGATGCATCCCAATTTACTCTAGCATTAATATTTAAAAAGTCCTTAGTATAATCCCAAAGTAATTGATGAGTGAACTTATCAATAGCAAAATGTGAAACATACTCTATTAATGTTGTTATTATCCAGATAAGTAAAAATACTAAAATAATTGTTATATCAAACTTTTTTAATTTTACATATTTTTTTATTTTAGTAAATCCATATACCATAGTGATACAAATAATATTAGTAATTAATAAATATATTCCAAATCTATTAAGATATTCTACTACACTTAATATTTTAGGAGTAGTAGTATATTCTATTATTGTTGTAAAAACAAATGTTGTTATGGTTGTTACTGATATTATTAAATGTAATGATTTTTGTAATTCATGTCTTTTTGACATGAATTCTTTTAATAATACTAGTAATATTAACATTCCAAAACCATATATTGGAAGGAATGGTCCATATAATACTCCTCTATTAATAAAATGCTTTGGAGGAACTACAAACCACATCCATAGTACTTCATATAACCAACCTATAAGAGCATATACTAAGAATATTAAATAATAGTTTATAAATATATCTTTTATCTTTTTCATTCTACTCTCCAATCTATTTCTTTTATATTATTCTTTTTTAAAAACTCATTTGTTCTTGAAAATGGTCTGCTTCCAAAGAATCCATTTCTAGCAGAAAATGGTGATGGGTGAGCAGATTCTATTATTAGATGTTTTGGATTTGTTATTAAATCTTTTTTTGCTCTAGCATAGGCTCCCCATAAGATAAATACTACAGGTTCTTCTTTTTCATTAATTATTTTAATAATATCATCAGTAAATGTTTCCCACCCTTTATCTTTATGTGATGTTGGCTTATGTTCTTCTACTGTTAAGACTGCATTTAAGAGTAATACTCCTTGTTTAGCCCATGGTTTTAATGAGTTATGTTTAGGAAATGGTATTCCTAGATCACTTTCTAGTTCCTTAAAAATGTTTTGTAGAGAAGGTGGCTTTAATACTTCATCTTTTACTGAAAAAGACAATCCTTCTGCTTGATTAGGTCCATGATATGGATCTTGTCCTAATATTACTACTTTAACATTACTAAAATCAGTATATCTAAAGGCATTAAACACTTCATTTTGTTTTGGATAAATTATCTTTTCTTTATACTCTTTTTTTATAAAGTCTAACAAATCTATAAAATATGTTTTTTTATATTCATCTTTTAAAAGAGTATCCCAGTCATTGCCTATCATAATAGCCTCCTATTTATGATAACTTTCATTATTATTTATTTTATATGAACGGTATATTTGTTCTAGAAGAATTACTCTAAATAATTGGTGAGGGAATGTCATTTTTGAAAAAGATAGATGTAGTTTAGCTTTATTCTTAATTGTATCTGCCAATCCATAACTTCCCCCTATTATAAATACTATATTACTATTTTCTATTTGTATTGTTCTTAGTTTTTCTGCAAATTCTTCTGATGTATATTCTTTTCCTTCTATTTCTAAAGTAATAATATAGTCTTTATCATTTAATTGTTTTTCTATCTTTTCTGATTCTAGTTTCTTTGCTTTTTCTTCCTCTACTAAACCTTCATCTTTTAATTCTAGTATTTCAATATTAGTATATTTACTAATTCTTTTTTTATATTCTTCTATTGCTTCTTTTAAATATGTTTCTTTTAATTGTCCTATTGTAATTATTTTTATCATATTACACCTCTATCATTGGACCTTCTTTATATTGATCAGCAATTATTACTTTAATTTTTTCTGGTAATTCTTGTTCTTTAATTGCTTCTAGTGCTTTGTCTGGAGTATTATTTGTTTCACTTAGATGCGCTAATATTATTGTTTTAGTATTATCTCCGACTATTTTCTTTAAGTATTTTGATGTAGTTCTATTAGATAAATGCCCTGAATCACTTATTACTCTTTCTTTTAAGAATCTAGGATATGGTCCATCCATTAACATTACTTCATCATGATTACTTTCTATTAAATAGCAATTTTTATTTTTCATTTTTTCCAAGTATTTTCTATTAATATAGCCTGTATCTGTTACATATACTAGACTTTTATCATTATTTGTCATTATATAACCACAAGATGCTGGAGCATCATGTGATGTATGAATTAATTCTATTACTAAATCATTTATATTAAAATTATCTTCTATAAATATGCATTTTGGGTATGGTATGTATTCTTTTAAACTATCATACATTTCTTCTGGTATGTAGATATTTAATTTTGTTTTATTTACTAAGGTTGCTAAACCTTTAGTGTGATCCTTATGACAATGTGTTACTAATATTCCTGAAAAATCATCAAAAGAAAGGGAATTTTCTTCTAAAGTCTTTTTTAAAGTTAAGAAGGAAATTCCCATATCAATTATTAATTTAGTATTATCACATAACACAATTGAACAGTTTCCTTTGGATCCACTGGCAATTGTTTTAATCTTCATTTTAATAGAATTGCATTGCGTTTAATGCAGTTCCTCCTCTATAAGGGAATCCATACCAAATTGCAAAGTGTAAGTGTACTCCTGTTGCTGCTCCTGTCATACCCATACCACCAATTGGTTGTCCTTTTTCAACATAATCTCCAACTCCAACAGCACGACATCCTGGACAAAGATGGGCATATAAAGAATAATATCCATTGTGATGGTCAATAACAATATATTCACCATTATCACCATATCCTCCAGCATATCCTCCATATTTCTTTTCAGATACTACTACAGTTCCTGCTTGAGCAGCAAAGATATTAGAACCATATCCACATCCAGCTATGTCTGTTCCATCATGTAAATATCCCCAACGATATCCAAATGGACTTGAGATTGAGGCACAAGTTGCTGGCCATCCCCATTCTCCTGCATATGGAAGAGGTGATCCATAACCATAGTAAGCTGATTGTTTACCTCCTTTTACTATAATTTCATTTATTGGTTCTTTCAATGGTTCTGTACTAATTGGTGTTCTGCTTTCAATAACACCATTTACTCTATAAACTACTTGTGTAACTTTGTTTTCCCCTTTTACTCCGGCTTGAATTACTTCACTCCATCCAACATATTTATCATTATCATATCTTGTTTCTGTTGTATAATTCTTTTCTTCACGGAATACTACTCTATCTTGTTCTACTACACTAAATTGTGGTTTTAATATTCCTAATGTAACTACTTGTCCTGGAGATAACAAACTATTTTCATCTTGTAAATCTGGATTTGCAATTAAGAATTCTTGAGTTGATATTTTATTCTTAAAAGCAACATCTTCAATAGTATCTCCTGCTTGAATAACATATGTTTTTTGTTTTTCTGTAGTTCCAAATAATAAATATTGGCTTAATTCTTCTTCTGTTTGATATATTTTTTTATCTACGGGTATTAAATCTTTCTTTATTGTTATTTTGTTTTTAATATAAATATTTTCAATATATTTACCAACATCTTCTATTTCTTGTTGTGTGTCTTCTGCATAATTTCTATAATCTTCTTCTGGTATAAATGATTTTACTGTTCTTTCTATAGAATTAGTAAATACATCTTTATCTAATACATATATCTTTTGAGTAGTTCCTTTAACTACTTTTCCATTTTGATTTGTTGTATCTAATCCTTTTAATTTAATAACATATCCACTAATAGTAAATGGAGATTTATCTTTTATTTCATCATATATTGATTCTACTGATTTTACTCTACTATCATATGTTGTCTCTTTTACTATATCTAGATCTGCTGGTACATATACTTTTTTAACATTATATTTCTTTTTAATTTCTTGTTGTTCTTGATCGATATAGTTTTCTAATTCTTGTTTTGAATCAATTAAACCTAATGATTCTCCTTTTAAATATACTCTATATAAGTCTTTAGGTTTATTTGAAAAACTAGTAAATCCCGTTGTTAATACTAATATTGATATTAATATCAGGAATAATATACCTTTCTTATTCACTAGATTTTCCCTCCTCATTCTTATTCTTTCTTAAATTTAAGAAAGTAGATGTGTTTTTCTTGAATAATAATTCTATTGTTGCAGTTGGCCCATTACGATGTTTTCCAATAATAAGCTCACTTATACTATTATTATCTTCTGTCCTTGCTTCTTTATTATAATAATCATCTCTATATAGGAAAGCTACTATATCAGCATCTTGTTCAATAGAACCAGACTCACGTAAATCACTCATTAATGGTCTCTTATCATCACGAGATTCTACACCTCTTGATAATTGAGATAAAGCAATTACTGGAACTCCTAATTCCATAGCAAGAGTCTTTAAACTTCTTGATATATCTGATACTTCTTGTTGTCTATTTGCCCCGTAGTTTCTTCCTCCAGAAAGTAATTGTAAGTAGTCAATTACTATTAAAGCTAGCCCTTTTTCACTACTTGCTAATCTTCTACATTTAGCCCTTAATTCTCCTATAGTTATTCCAGGAGTATCATCCATTACTAAATTAGTATTTGCAAGTTGGGATGCGGCTTCATTAATTCTTTTCCAGTCTGTATTCATTAAATTACCTGTTCTAAGTTTAAATCCATCTATTTGTCCTAAACTAGATAATATACGCATAGCTAATTGTTCTGCACTCATTTCTAAGTTAAATAGTGCTACTGCTTTATCTTGTGACATTGCAACATGTGTTGCTAAGTTTAGTGCAAATGCTGTTTTTCCCATAGCAGGTCTAGCTGCAATAATAATTAACTCATTTGGATGAAGACCAGTGGTTATTCTATCAAAATCATACCATCCTGTTTCTAATCCTGTTACTTCTCCTTTATGTTCAGACAATCTTTCTAAATCAGATTTAGTTTTTGCTATGATATCTTTCATGCTTCTAAATTCTGATGATGTTCTTCTTTTAACAATATTTAATATTTTCTTTTCAGAATTATCTAATATTTCATTAATTGAATCCTCAGAGCTATAACCATCTTGCGCTATTTCTTCTGCAGTAGTTATTAATCCTCTTAAGACACTTGAATCCTCAACACTTTTTATATAATAATCAATATTACTAGCTGTTGGTACAAAATTTAATACTTCTGTAAGATATTCAACTCCACCCACTTCTGCTAATTCTTTTTTCTTTTTCAAATAACTTGTTACTGTTGTTATATCTATTGGTGTTCCTTCATCTTGTAATGCTATCATAGTAGAAAAAATTTTAGCATTTTTATCACTATAAAATGATTCAGGTGTTAAAGATTCTGCCGCTTTTTGAAGAGCATATTTTGATAGAAAGCATGATCCTAATACTGATTCTTCTGCTTCTAAATTGTTTGGTAAAACTCTCGCTGGCATATTATCACCTCTATTTTATAACATGTACTTTTACTTCTGCATCTATACCTGGATATAGATTTATTTTAATATTATGGAATCCTAATGATTGTATAGTATTTTGAATTTCTATTTGATTCTTTTCTATTTTATATCCTTGTTTTTGTAACTCATCTTTTATTTGTTTTACACTTATACTTCCAAAGACTTTATCTCCTTCACCAGTTTTTACTTTAAATTCAAGTGTTACTTTTTTTAATTCATCTTTAAGCTTTTCGGCATTCTTTTTGTTTTCTTCATCTTCTTTTTCTTTTTTTGCCATTTCATGATTAAGCTTTGATAAATTTTCTTTTGTTTTCTTTACAGCATAACCATTCTTAATTAAGAAGTTTTCTGCGTAGCCATCTTTTACTGTTTTAATTTGTCCCTTTTTACCTTGATTTTTTAAGTCTTTGATAAAAATTACTTCCATATTATTCGCCTTCTTCTTTTATTATTTTCTTTACTTCTTGTTCTACTTTACTAATGGTTGTATTATCAAATGTTGCTGCTCCAGAAGTAGCATCTCCGCCTCCACCTAATTTTTCTAATATATTGTTTATATCATAATTTCCTAAACTTCTAGCACTTAATCCTATTGTGTCCTTACCTATTTTACCTATAACAAATGATGCTTCAATATTATTAAAGAATAATAATGTGTCTGCTACTCTAGCAAGATCTTCTCTTCTATATTGAGTATATGGCGTTGCTTTAGTAAAAGCTACGTTCCCAGGAAGTGTTTCTATTGATGCTAATAATTTTTGTCTTTCTGCATAATCCTCAATGTTTTGTTTTAATAAGTATTGTACTTTTTTAGCACTTGCTCCTAAACTTGCTAAGTAATATGAAGTATAATATGTTTCTGCATTTGTATTCAATGTATAATTGTTTGTATCTAATACTATTCCAGATAATATTATTGTTGCATAATATGACTCTAATTCTACATCATAATATTCTATTAAATTAGCAATCATTTCACAAGTACTTGAAGTTTTATTATCTATTATTAGAGCGGCATCTTCTATTGTTGTTTTTCCTATATCATGATGATCTATTATTATTTTATTCTTTATTTTTGATAATACTTCTTCACTTTGTACTAACTCTTTTTTATTAGTATCTAGGATCATTAATAAGTTTTTGGAAGGACGTGGATATAAATAATTATCTATATCTTCACTTCTAATAATTTCAATACATCCTTCTAATTCTCTTAATACTTTTTCAACTCCCATTTCATGAGTTCTGTCATCTATAATTATATAACATTTCTTTTTCTTGCTCTTTAAAATCATATTCATTCCAATTTGACTACCTAAAGCATCCAAATCTAGATTCTTATGAGCCATTAAAAAGACTGTTTTTGCATGCCAAAGTGCTTTATTGAGTTTTCTACGTTCTTTAATTATACCCATATTTCCTCCTATAAAGTCCCATTTTCATTATACTATATTTATCTAATAAATGAAAGGCTTTAAGGGTACAAAAAAAATGTAGAAAACTACATTTTTATTTTGTATATGGTAATAAGGCAATTGAACGTGCTCTTTTAATTTGTTTAGATATAAATCTTTGATGTTCAGCACAGTTTCCTGTTACACGTCTTGGTAATATTTTACCTTTTTCATTTATATATTTCTTTAATGTTTCTGGATCTTTCCAATCTATTGTTTTACCAGTACACATTACACATACTTTTTTCTTTCTACGATTGAATTCTGCCATAGATTCTCCTCCTTCTATTATTTAAATTAGAATGGTAATTCATCATCACTTATTTCGATATTTGAACCGAAATCAGCGAATGGATTACTATCTATATCAGTTCCTTTTGGTTCTGGAGCATCTCCAAAATCATAAGGTGTTGGTTCTGCATCTTTTGCAGAACTATTCATATTATTAGAATTATTTGAGGAATTCTTTGATCCTAAAAATTCAACATTATCAGCAACAACTTCTGTTACATATCTTTTTTGTCCGTTTTGATCATCATAGCTTCTAGTTTGAATTCTTCCATCTATTGCCACTTGAGAGCCTTGTGTTAAAAAGTTTTTAACGTTTTCTGCTTGTTTTCTCCAAACAACTATATTAATAAAATCCGCTTCTCTTTCGCCGTTTTGATTAGAAAAATTTCTATTAACTGCTAATGAAAATGTAGCAACAGCAGTATTACTTCCTGTATATCTTAATTCTGGATCACGCGTAAGTCTTCCTATTAAAAATACTTTATTCATAACTTATACCTCTTTTTTTATTAGTCTTCTACTTTTACAACAATATGACGTAATAAACTTTCATTAATTCTAGCAACACGTTTGAATTCTTCTTCTGCTTCTGCAGTTGCTTCTACTACAAATAAATAGTAGTATCCTGTATTGAATTTCTTAATTTCATAAGCTAATTCTCTTTGACCCATTGGTTTTTCTTCTAAGATTTTTGCTTTTGAATCTGTTAAAACCTTTTTCATGTCTTCAGCTGTTTTTCTAATTTCAGCTTCCTCCATATCTGGTCTAACAACGAACATTATTTCATACTTATTCATTATTTTCCACCTCCTTTTGGACTTAAGACTGTATTTAATACAGTAAGGAGTATTTAAAATACTCGATGGTATTATAACAAATATATATATTAATTGCAAGCAATAAAAAAGAGATTTTAATCTCTTCTATCAGGAATAATTCCTTTTTCATATAGACTTGTTAATGAGTCTTCTCTTTTTTGCCAATTATATATATAAAGAACATCTTTAATATTTGCTTTCTTACCTTTTCTTACTCTGTTATTAAAGTCTTCATCTTCACAAATATTTAGTTTTTCATCAAATCTTTCTTGTCCTATCACATCTCTTTTATAAATACAATTCCATACTGATTTGTTCCATTCTAATGGTTCATCTTCAATAATATATTTATAATCATCCATTTGCCAACTAATATAACAATAATCAAAGTCTTCTGAATCAATCTTATTAATAACTTTTTCAATATAATCTGGCGTTACTAAATCATCTGAATCAACAAAAGCAATATATTTTCCTTGAGCTCTATCTAATCCTATATTTCTAGGTCTAGATGCATTACCACTATTTTTATCAAGATGTAGTGTATTATTATTAATTCTATCTAATTCATGTTCATTAGTTCCGTCATCCACTATTATCCATTCTGTTTCTTCTGTTAATTGTGGTAATAAGCAATCTGCTAGTTCTTTTGTTTCTTTTAAAGTATTATAAAATGGTGTTATTATACTTAATTTTATACTCATTTTTCTATTCCTTTCTTATTTATAATAAAATCCTACAATATTTTGTCCTTTCTTAGATAAATCTCCTTCCATCTCTTTTCTGTGAGATGCATAATCTTTATTTGTTGCAGTATCTATAGGACTTATTAATATATCTCCTAATTTATATTCTTTTAATTGATTTATAATTGCTTGCTCTAAATCTATATAATATTTATTTTCTTTTTTTATAATTGCATTTTCCCATACTTCTTTGTTTGTTGCTTGTGGAGGATATTTATCATATATATAACTATCTTTTTTAATATGACTTCCTATATATAAGTAGATATCTCCTTCTTTACTATTATAATTATCTATTAGAGATTTGATTAATGCTTTAGGTAATTCTCTATTTATGTGATATATTCCACAATGAGCTAAGGCTGTTACTCCTTTTTTTCTATCTTCTGCAATTAATACTGGGCAATCTGCCATATTATGGGTTACTGCAACTCTTGGATATTTATTTGTAATAATTAAAATGTCTGTCGGAATTATCTCTTCAAAAAAATCTGCTTTTTTCATATAATTGTCATCCAATATTACTACTTTATTATCTGGATAAGCATCATTATCTTCCATTTTCTGTCTTGGGTGAAACATTTTTAGTCCTGAAAAACCGTATTTTTTTCCTAACTTAATTCTTTCTTTTTTATATGCTTCATAGATGTCTTTTTCAGTAAATTTCTCAGGATAAAATCTTTTACTTCTAGTAAACAATCCATCCTTCATATTTCCTTCAAATATCACTATTTTACTTTCCATATTATACATTAAATCTAAAGTGGCAGATGTCTCCATCCTGCATTAGATAGTCTTTTCCTTCTAATCTTGCTTTTCCGGCTTCTTTTACTTTTAATTCAGATCCACACTCTATTAAATCTTCATAAGACATCACTTCTGCTCTGATAAAGCCTTTTTCAAAGTCTGTATGAATTATACCAGCACATTCTTTAGCATTCATACCTTTTTTAAATGTCCATGCTCTTACTTCATCTTTTCCTACTGTGAAATATGTTGCTAGACCTAAAATATCATATGTAGCTGTAATTAATTTATTTAATCCTGATTCTTCTAATCCTAATGCTTCAAGCATTTCTTGTTTATCTGCTTCATCTAACTCAGATAAGTCTTCTTCTACTTTTGCACATAAGCTTACTACTCTTGCATTTTCTTTATCTGCATATTCTTTTACCAGTTTAACATATTCATTATCTGGATTTCCTAATTCACTTTCTTTGATATTTGCAAGATATATAATTGGTTTTGCAGTTAAAAAACTATATGTTTTAATTATTTTCTTTTGTTCTTCTGTTAAATCTAATTGTCTAATTGGTTTATTTGCCTCTAATGCTTCTTTGCATTTTTCTAATACTTCTACTTCTAATAAATCATTCTTATCTTTTGTAGTTCTTGCTTTTTTAGATACTTTTTCTAATCTATTATTAATTATATCTAAGTCAGCGATTGCTAATTCTAAATTAATTGTTTCTATATCTCTAATTGGATCAATATTACCTTCTACATGTATTATTTTTCCATCATCAAAACATCTTACCACTTCTACAATAGCATCTGTTTCTCTAATATGAGATAAGAATTTATTTCCTAATCCTTCTCCTTGTGATGCTCCTTTTACTAATCCTGCTATATCAGTAAATTCATATGCTGTAGGTATAAATCTATTTGGTTCATACATTTCTTTTAAAACATCCATTCTTTTATCCGGAACAGTTACTACTCCTACATTAGGTTCTATTGTTGCAAAAGGATAGTTTTCTGCTAATATTTTTTGATTTGTTATTGCATTAAATAATGTTGATTTACCAACGTTTGGTAATCCTACTATACCTGCTGTTAAACTCATAATATCACTTCTTTCTCGTATGTATTATAACAAATATTATGTACTATTTAAAGGGATATATGCTAAAATAAATTTATAATAGAATTGTTGTGAAAAGAGGTATAAAATGACCAATAATCGTTTTGATGTTGAAATACTAGTAACAACTAAAAAGAAATGGAATATTTATATTATTGTTATATTTGTTTTATTATTATTCTTAAGTGTTTTTAGTATATCTAATCAATATTATTTATTGATTCTTATTTGGGCTGTTGTTGCTGCTATCTTTCTTTTATATCAATATAAACACAGTAAATCTTTAATTGAATTATCTACAAAATTATTATTTAATGATGATGGTTTTTCTATTGTAATAGAAGATAATAATTTTAATTTACAATTAAAAAAGGATAGTGTTACTCATATTATATTTGATAAAAAAAATAATCATGTTATTATTTTTCAATATAGAGTTAAATTATATGAATTTTTAGTTAAACCTAAGTCTCTTATTGATCTTTATGAGGTTTTTAATAATTTTGGATATAATTGTGAATTGATATCTGTTATTTAATTATTAAAATAAAAAGTAGACATATAAATTTTGTCTACTTTTTTATTCTATACTTGATTTTGGTATAGCTACTATTGGTCTAAATCCTGTACTGCCATAGTCTAGGCTTACGTCAAAAATAGCTCTTTCACAATCATATATTAATATAAAATCTACATTTGATGATGGGGAAGATATCCAATATGAGTAACCGTCTCCACATGAAGTCCACATATCTCCATATGTTCCTTCTAATATACCAACAGCTTCTTCCCATTCACCATCTCCTAGTTTTACATAATATCCAAATTCGTTTGTATTTGTTGTAGTAATTGCTTCGTATGTTCCTAGCTTTAAATTATGCTTTCTATTATATGATAAAGCAAACATTTCTATGGTTGGTCCTCCCATTGCAAAGGCTCCATCAATATCTCCTGCAAAATTTTTCCAGACTTCCATATCCATCATATATGCAGTAACATCTGCTGGAGATTCACGTCTATCTCCAATGTCTCTATTTGGATCAACCCATTTTAAATATCTTGATGTTAATGGATTTTCTTCAAAAACTGGAGATTGTTCTCCATAAAGCCATCTTTCGACACTTAGAATAACACTAGTAAATGAATAATTACCTGTTCTATTCAAAAACCATCCAAAATCATAATCACCGTCTTCTGTATAGATTTCTGGGGGAAGTGTTGATTTTGGTATTGTACTACTTGAAATTAAATATATGTAATCCTCGTCATCATAGAATAATTGCCAGGCTACGTCTTCTACTGAAGTGAAGTCTGTTGTTTCTCCATATAATTCTCCTAAATCATTTACCGTCATAATATTTGTATTTCCTATATTTATATGTGCTAACTCTCTTACTTCTATTCCATTACTATTTGCTTGTTTATATGTTACAGTGAATGAGAAAGTTAAGTTTTGTTCTGTTGTTGGTAAATCTCCAGTAGTAATATCTCTATTAAATTCTACTCTTAATTTGTATGTTTGTTTTGTATTTGATTTTAATAACTGATTAGGTAGTATTTCATCACCCGAATTATAAGTAATGCTGTAATTTAAGTAAGTTGGTAGTGTTGTTATTTCTGTTCCATTTAATTTTGATGATATTGTATCTATCATAGCGTCTATACTTCCATCATTTTTGGCATCTACTGTAAATTCATAATAATCTCCAGGATTATTTAATGTAACATTATATGTTACTGTTGTTTTACTTGTGTCTATTGTTGGTGTATCAGCAGTTACAGACCCACTTTTTACTTTTACATTATCCCAATATATATTCCATGTAGCATCATTAATTTTAGATGTTCCATTAATATTTAAACTTGCTGATAAATATGCATATCCTATTGTTAATATTATTAATATTAAAACTAATAACATGGTACTTAGAACATATTTTTTTCTTGTGTTCATTAGACCACTTCCTATTCTATTTATAATTATATATTATAATTATTAAAAAAAAAAGACCAAAAGGTCTTTTAAATTGTCGGACTAACTCCTGGTCCTATTGGTAAACCTATTACATACCATAATACTACTATTAATATCCATGATAGAGATATTATTAAGAAATATGGTGTAATTAGTTTTAGAGAACCTCTAATTGTATATGGTTTATTTTTATTTAAATTATATACATTTAAATATCCTATAAATATTACGAATGAGGCTAATAAAGGGGTATAACCTTTAGTCATTGAATCTCCAATTCTCATTACTATTTGTGCAAATTGAGGAGATATATTTGATTGCATAAACATCGGTACTACTACAGGTGAAAAGATTAACCATTTATTTGCAGTTGATGTTAGCAATAAATTTGATACTGCTATTATTAATAAGGTTGTTATTATTAATGGTATTCCACTAAATTGAGTATGTTCTAATGCTGTTGCTAACCATGCTGTTACTACTGTACCTATATTTGTTTTTCTAAATACAGCAATAAATTGAGCAACTACAAACATCAAAATAAATATACTTCCAACATTATTAAAGTTTCTTGTTGCGTTTTCTACAATCATTCTATCATTCTTAACTGATTTTGATCCTATACCATATGCTATACCAGTTATTACAAAGAATAATGATACTAAATAAGAAAAACCATCTTGGAAGTATGCATTGTCTCCAAAAAGTTGATATACATAGGCTTTTTCTTTCATATCTAGTAACACTCCAGAAAATGGTAAACCTGGAATTAACGCATAGATAAAGAATATACCAAATATTATAGATACTACTAAAGCATATCTTAATCCTCTTTTTTCATATTTATCTTGTTCTATTTGTCTTTGTTCTTCTTCTTCTAAATCAAATGAATGGTATTTTTCTGTTTGAGAAAATTCTTCATCCTTTTTATATTTACCTATTTTTGGTGAAATTATTTTTTCAATAATAATTGTCCCTATAATTGATATTAATACTGATGCAGCTACAATAAAGATTAAATTTGATGTTAAAGCTATATGTGCTGTTTCGTCAATTAATCTAGCAGAATCTCTTGTATAGTTGATTAAAGACATTTCCATTGATCCTACGAATAATGATACTCCATATCCAAAAGATACTCCACAGAATGCTGTTACTATACCTAAGATTGGATTTCTATTGTTCATAAAATATATTAGAGCTGCTAATGGTATAAGTATTGCATATCCCACTTCATTAATTAATGATGATACAGTAGAAATAAATATTACTAAAAAAGTAAATAGGAATTTTGGCATTTTACTGATATGTCTTTTTGTTAATGTCTCAATAAAACCAGTTCCTTCTGCTACTGTTAAACCAATTAATGCCATTAATAATGTTCCTAATGGAGCAAAACTTAAAAAGTTCTTTGCAGCGTCACTAATAATAAATTTTAATCCATCAAATGATAATAGATTTTCTACAGTTATTAATGTTGGCTCTAGTTCTCTTGTGTTTGCATTTACTGTATTATAAGTTGCTTGCATTTCAAATAGTGAAAATATCCAACTTAGTATAATAACTAAAAACAATAAAACTATAAACATTGTTACTGGATGAAAATAAAATTTCTTTAGTTTAAGTTTTCCTTTTTCTTGCATATTATCCTCCCTATTCCTTTATTTTCTTTAGTTTCTTATTAAATTCTACTCTTGGAATAAGAACTGTTCTACCACAGTTTAAACATTTTATTTTAATATCTGCTCCTACACGAACAATTTCCCATTCGTTTGTTCCACATGGGTGTTGTTTCTTCATGATAACTATTGTTCCTAAACCATAATTATTATTTTCCATTGTGCACCTCAATTTGTGTATATGGTATTTTTATATTGTTTTTATCAAATTCTTTCTTTATTTCTTTTCTTAAAAATCTTTCTACAGCTATATGTTTTGCAGGTTTTACTTCTACAACAATTCTATATACTACTGAAGAATCTGATAATTCATTTACTCCCCAACACTCTAGTTCTCCTACGGCGTCTGGAATATTACCATTTAATCTCTTGAATAATTTTTCTAGAGTCTCATCTATTTCTTTTTCGTTATTTTCATATGCTATTCCAACATCTACTACAGCTAAAGTGTTATTAGCACTATAATTAATAACATCATCCATATAATGATTTGATATTATTTTTGTGGCTCCTTTATAGTTTCTTATTCTTGTAGTTCTTAACCCTAAAGAAACTACTTCTCCCATAAAGCCTGCTACTTCAATAGTATCTCCTACTTCATATTCTCCTTCAGTTATAATAGAAAATCCTGCTATTAAATCTTTTGCCAAGTCTTGGAATGCTAAACCTATAATTGCTGTAGTTATTCCTAAACCTGCTAAGATTGATTTAACATTAATTCCAAACGATGACAGAATGGCTAATATTACTAATATAATAATTATATATTTTATAATGTTTACTATTAAACTTCTTATTGTTTTTATTCTTTGAATTTGTGTTAATTTTAGTTTTCTTTTACTAGTTGTTAGTTTTGTTACTATTCTTTTAAACATTTCAAAAACTATTACTCCAATTAATATATATACTATTGGTGTAATTATTTTTAGAAGGTCAATAGTTATTTCTCCTATATGAACTTCCATACTATCTACCTACCTCTATATTTAATTGTTCTAATATTCTATTTAAATCATTATTATTAACAAAACTTATTTCTATTTTATTCTTTTTTATTGATACTTTTGTACCTAATATTTCGCTTAATTCTTCTTCTAAATATTCATATTCATTTGGTTCTTTTTTTCTTTTTTGAGGATTAGTTCTTGTAATTACTGGAGTTTTTGCTAACTCTTCTAATTCTCTTACACTAATTCCTTCACCAATTATTTTATTTGTTAATTCTCTTTGTTGCTCTATATTATCTAATTTACTTAATACTCTTGCATGACCCATTGATATATTCTTACTATTTATTTCATCTTGTATTTCTTCTGGTAAATTTAATAATCCTATCATATTGGTAATATGACTTCTACTTTTACCTAATCTTTTTGCTAATTCTTCTTGTGTTATAGCTAATGTTTCTTGTAATTTTTTATATGCATTAGCTTCTTCTATTGCTGTTAAATTTTCTCTTTGTAAGTTTTCTAGAAGAGCTATTTCCATCATTTCATTATCACTAAAATCTCTAATAATTGCTGGAATTTCTTCTAGTCCTGCCATTTCAGATGCTTTTACTCTTCTTTCTCCTGCAATTATTTCATATCCTTTAATAGATCTTTTAACAATAATTGGTTGAAATACTCCATGTTCTTTAATTGAATCTGATAATTCTTTTAAGGCTTCTTCATCAAATACCTTTCTTGGTTGATATGGATTTGGTCTTAACTCATTTAGTTTAACATTAACTATTTCTTCTTTTGGAGTTTCTTTTACTATTCTTTCCTCTACAGTACTATAATCTAATACTTCACTATTAAATAATTCTTCTAGTCCTTTTCCTAATGCTCTTCTTCTTGGAATTCCACTTTCACTAATATTGTTCGTTTCCATTTCTTTCAATCACTTCCTTTGCTAGATTGAGATATGCTTCTGATCCTCTACTTTTTGGATCATATACAATAATTGGTTCTCCGTGTGATGGAGCCTCTGTTAATTTTACTAATCTAGGAATTATTGTATTATATACTTTTTCTTTAAAGAAACTTCTTATATCTTCTACTACTTCAAATCCTAAATTTGTTCTTGAATCTAACATTGTTAGTAAAACCCCTTCTATATCTAATGTAGGATTTAATGTTTTTTGAGCAATCATAATTGTTTTTAATAATTGCGTAATTCCTTCTAGTGCAAAGAATTCACATTGCACTGGGATTATTACTGAATTTGATGCAGCTAAAGCATTTGTTGCTATCTTTGATAGTGATGGAGGACAATCAATTATAATATAATCAAACTCTTCTCTTACATCACTTAGACAATTTTTTAATTGTTCTCCTTTTTTAAAGTTAATTTCTGCACTGCCTTTATCTGCTAATTCATATTCTATTCCTGCTAAATTTATCGTTGCAGGTAAAACATATAATTCATTATATTTAGTTTTAATCATTGCATCTTTGACTGTACAATCTCCTGCTAAAACATCACATATACTTCTTTCTATTTCACCTTTGTTAATTCCTACACCAGTAGTTGTATTTCCTTGAGGATCTAAGTCTATTAATAGTACTTTTTTACCTAATACTGCTAATGATGCAGAAAGATTTATACTAGTTGTAGTCTTGCCAACTCCACCTTTTTGATTTACTAATGATATAACCTTTCCCATCTAATCACCCATTTTCATATTACTAATTTATTGTATCAAATATTCTTGTTTTTTTAAATGATTTTAATAAAAAAAGTAGATTTAAATCTACTTTTTTATTCTTTATCAATCTTAATAATAATTTGATATGATTTAGGAAAATTCATTTCATCTGCATTAATGCTTATTCCTTGACTTTTTATTTCTTCTACAAGATTTTTAATCTTATTTACCGCTTCATCTGTTGATGATAATTCTTCAGATTTAAATTCTGATGGAATTACTGATTCATCATTCATTATATTTGGTTTTATTGGTACTACAGGTCCTTTTTCTTCTTCTACTTTTATTGAAGGTAAATCTGGTAAAGTGAAATAATCTTCTTTTTGCTTTCTTTCTTCTTTACTTAATGGTACTTGAGCAGATGTTTGAATATTTAACATATTATCTAATGCTGCTCCTGAAGATGCAGGTTTAATATCTGTAGCATTTTTCTTTATTTCATTTATATCAACATTAAAGTTATTTGATGTCTCTGGTATTTTTTCTCCGTTCATACCTATACTACTATCAACATCTTTACCTATCTCTCCGTAATTAACGAATCTACTCATAGGTTTACCCTCCTCAACTGTTTCTTCTTTATCTTCTTCATTAATATCTTCGTTATCATCATTATCCTCACTTGGAGGTGCAATAATAACTTTTCCATAATTTGATGATTCTTCTTCTACTGTTCCAGCTGTTGGAGTTAGTGGTGTTGTATTTAAAAATCCATTTGTTGTATCTATATTTGCAGGTGTTGGTTCTTCTTTAAATGCTTTTTCTTTTGGATATTGTCTTTGTATTTCTTCTTCTAATGCTCTAACACTCATTTTTGTAAGTATTACCTTATCCATTAATTCTTTTTGTGCTGTTTGATCTGGTACTGAAAGTAATGCTCTGGCATGTCTTTCAGATATTCTTTCTTTTAACAGCGAGTCTTGTATTTCTTCTGGTAATGATAATAATCTAATTTTATTTGCTACAGCAGATTGACTTTTACCCATTGTTTTTGCAAGTTCTTCTTGAGTCATTTGATCTAACTCTAATATTTTTTGATATGTTCTTGCTTCTTCTATTGGATTTAAGTTTCTTCTTTGTAGATTTTCAAGTAATGCTACTTTAGAGCTTTCTTTATCATCTAAATTTCT
Organism: uncultured Caryophanales bacterium; assembly: GCA_947302515.1. The sequence continues at coordinate 3,889 of CAMYVT010000013.1, read as the reverse complement.
AATAATTGCTGGAATTTTTGTAAGTCCTGCTAGAGCAGATGCTTTATATCTTCTTTCTCCTGCAATTATTTCATATTTACCATTAACATTTCTAACTATAATTGGTTGTATTACTCCATGTTCTTTAATAGATACAGCTAATTCTTTTAATGCTTTTTCATCAAACACTTCACGTGGTTGAAATCTATTTGGAATGATATCGTCTAAATATAATTGAACAACTTCGTCTTTTTCTTCATAACCTTCGTACATGACAATCCCTCATTTCATTCTTTTTATAGTCTTCCTATGTTAACATTATATCTGATTTTTCTTTTTCTTTCAATAGAAAAAGTATGTAAAAATACATACTTTTATCTATTTTTCATTACGACTAAGCATCTACCGCTTTCTTCTATTGGTAGTTTAAATTTTTCTGTTTTTATAATTGTATATTTATGTGATAGTTTTCTTTTTACTTCTTCTGTTAATTCGTCTTCAATGTTTCCTTTCATAGCAACAAATATTCCATCTTTTGATACTAGATGCATTGTATAATTAACTAGTTTTTCAATGTTTGCTACAGCTCTACTTGTTACTAGATCAAAACTTCCTTTATAATCTTCTCCTCTAGAATGTATTGCTTCTATATCTTTTAATTTTAATTCTCTTATTACCTCATTTAAGTAATTCACTCTTTTTTGAAGAGAATCTATTAAAGTTACTTTTAAATTTGGAAAGACTATTTTTAATACTATTCCGGGAAATCCTGCTCCTGTACCTATATCACATAATGTATCTACTTCTTTTAAATTAACTACTTTATTTAAAGTTAAACTATCATAAAAGTGTTTTAAATATACTTCTTTTTCTTCAGTAATTCTTGTTAAATTAATTTTTTTATTCCACTCTATCATTAAATTATAAAACTTATCTAATTGTTCTAATTGTTCTTGTGTTATATTTATATTTATTTCTTTTAAATATTTAATAAATTCTTCTTTATTCATCTTTTCCATACTCCTTTTTCAAGTATACAGAAAGAATTGATATATCTGAAGGGTTTACTCCACTGATTCTTATTGCTTGAGCTATAGTTGTTGGTCTTACTTCTTTTAGTTTTTGTCTTGCCTCACTTGCAATATTATTTACTTTATCGTAATCAATATCTGCAGGTATTTTTTTCTTTTCTAGTTTTAACATTTTTTCTGCTTCTTTATATGATTTTTCTATATATCCTTTATATTTTAGATATATTTCTACTTGTTCTTTTATTTCTTCATTATATGGGAATTCTTTAAATTGTTCTAAGAATTTTACTGTTATTTCTGGTCTTTCTAGTAATTGTTTGAATGATAATGTTGCGTTTGGTACAGAATAATTATTAGCTATAAACTTTTTTTCTACTTCTTTTGTGACTTTTAATTTTTGCTCTGTGCACCATTCTAAACACTCTTTAATATCTTGTTCTTTTTTATTTAATCTAGATATTTGTTCTTCATCTATTAGACCTACTTTATATCCATATCTTCTTAGTCTTTGATCAGCATTATCACTTCTTAGTAATAGACGGAATTCTGCTCTACTTGTTAATAATCTATATGGATCTCTTATTCCTTTAGTAATCAAATCATCTATTAAAACTCCAATATATGCTTCATTTCTTTTTAATACTAATGGTTCTTTTCCTTCTAATTTTAAACTTGCATTTATTCCAGCCATTAATCCTTGACAAGCTGCTTCTTCATAACCACTTGTTCCATTTATTTGACCTGCTGTGAATAAGTTTTCTAATATTTTTGTTTCTAATGATGCTTTTAATTGAGTTGGATATATTGCATCATATTCTATAGCATAACCATATTTTAGTATTTTAGCATTTTCAAATCCTGGAAGTGAATGTACCATTAATTCTTGTACTTCTGGAGGCATAGATGTAGAAAAACCTTGTAAATACATATCATCATAATATCTACTTTCTGGTTCAATAAATAATTGATGTCTTTCTTTATCTTTAAATCTTACTACTTTATCTTCTATTGATGGACAATATCTTGGACCTATTCCTTCTATATCATCTAATGCTCCATACATTGAAGATTTATTTAAATTTTCTCTTATAATTCTATGTGTTTCTTCTGTTGTATAAGTTAGATGACATGGAATTTGATCTTCTATTTTATAAAGTGGTTCTAAATCAAAACTAAATGTTAGATATTTATCATCTCCAGGTTCTACTCTTGTCTTTGAAAAATCTATTGTTTTTCTATCTATTCTTTGAGGAGTTCCTGTTTTTAATCTTTTTATTTCAAAACCATATTCTCTTAATTTATCACTTAAATGAAGAGAAGGTTTTTCTCCGTGTGGACCTTGTCTTGTTCTAGTGTTACCTACTAAGATATCTGCTTTTAAATATGTTCCTGTAGTTAATATTACTATTTTAGATTCTATTTTTTCATTGTTTTCTAATATTACTCCTCTTACTGTCTTATCTTCTACTATTAGATCTTCTACCATTGCTTCTTTTATTTCTAGATTGGGTAATGACTTTAGTGTTTTTAACATTTCTTCAGGATAAGCTATTTTATCTCCTTGAGCTCTAAGTGACTGGACTGCTGGTCCTTTTGCACTATTTAACATTTTTATTTGAAGGTGTGTTTTATCGGCTACTTTACCCATTATTCCTCCTAAAGCATCGATTTCGCGTACTACAATACCTTTAGCACTACCTCCAATATGTGGATTACATGGCATATCTGCAATATTCTTTAAATTACTTGTTATTAATAGAGTTTTGTGGCCTTTTTTAGCTGATGCATAGGCTGCTTCACATCCAGCATGTCCTCCACCTACTACTATAATATCTACCATTTTTTCACCTTCTTTATTTTCCTAAACAAAATCTACTAAACATTTCATCTAATAATTCTTCTTCATAGGTTGAACCATTTATTGTACCTAATTCCTCCCAAATACTCTTTATATCTAATTCAATCATATCTATTGGCATATTATCTTTTAATGATTTTTCTATATCTTCTACTCTTTTTAAACATTTTTTTAATATACTTATACTTCTTGAATTACTTAAATATGTTGGATCTTTTGTTTCTAATTCATTTAGATTAAACATTTCAACTATTTTACTTTTTAATTCTTCTATTCCTTTATTTTCTGTAATACTTAGTTCTATTACTTTATTTTTATCTACTTTTAATTCTTTTCTATCTAATTTAGTCTCTAAATCTATTTTATTAATTAATACTAAGTATTTTCTATTAGATATTTTTTCTAATAATTCTTTTATATCTTTTGATAATTCTTCATTATTATTAATCATAAGTAATATTAGGTCTGCTTCATCCATTATTTTTAAACTTTTCTCTACTCCAATTGCTTCAATTATATCTTCTGTTTCTCTTATTCCAGCTGTATCTATCATATTTAATAAAATACCATTTATAGTAATTTGCCCTTCTACTATATCTCTTGTTGTACCAGCAATATTTGTTACTATTGCTTTATCTTCTTGTAATAAAGCATTTAAAAGAGAACTTTTTCCTACATTAGGTCTTCCTATAATGGATGTTTTTATTCCTTCTTTTATTATTTTACCGTTTTCAGATTCTTTTAATATTATTTTTATTTTTTCTTTTAATTTATTAATTTTTGGTACTAATACATCATTTGTAATAATATCTACATCATCATATTCTGGATAATCTATATTAACATTAATATTACTTATTATTTGAACCATATCATTTCTTAATTCATTTATAAGATTTGATGTCTTACCATCTATACCATTAGCTGCCATTTTTCTTTGTGTTTCTGTTTTTGCATCAATCATATCCATTACTGCTTCTGCTTCTAATAAATCAATTCTTCCATTTAAAAATGCTCTTTT
>CAMYVT010000012.1 GCA_947302515.1 uncultured Caryophanales bacterium | reverse complement strand
ACCTCCCGGTTTTCAAGACCGGTCCCTTCAACCAGACTTGGGTATTCCTCCAAATAGTGGTGCCTAAGGCCGGACTTGAACCGGCACGAGTGTTGAAGCTCGCAGGATTTTAAGTCCTGTGCGTCTACCAATTCCGCCACTCAGGCACATCATGGTGACCTGTATGAGATTCGAACTCATGACCCTTTGATTAAAAGTCAAATGCTCTACCGACTGAGCTAACAGATCATATAACAAAAAATGGCTGCCTCGGTTAGATTCGAACTAACGCATGTCAGAGTCAAAGTCTGATGCCTTACCACTTGGCTACGAGGCAAAACAAAAGTGGTGGAGAGAGATGGATTCGAACCATCGAACTCAAAGAGAACAGATTTACAGTCTGTCGCGTTTAGCCTCTTCGCTACCTCTCCAAAAAAATGGTGCCGAAACCAGGACTTGAACCCGGAACCTACTGATTACAAGTCAGTTGCTCTACCAATTGAGCTATTTCGGCATTAAATGGTGGGCGATATAGGACTCGAACCTATGACCTCCTGCTTGTAAGGCAGATGCTCTAACCAACTGAGCTAATCGCCCGAAACGGCGCACCAAACCGGTGGTGAACCGGTTGACAGTATTAAATATACCAATTTATTGTTGATTTGTCAACCAAAATTGGTATATTTTTATTTTTTTTCCATTTCGTCATAAGCCTCATCTATCCACTCAGGAAGTTTTTCTTTTAAAGATAAAAAGCCACTTTTTGTTTCAGTTATTGAATGACTTTCATTCCTTTCAGAACTATATAATTCTTTCAAACTTAATTTATAATGCCCACCCTCTTCAATTGAAAGAACTTTTGCAGTAATAGAATCATTTATATTTGCATAATCAGAAACATTTTTGACAAAAGAATCTGATATTTCGGAAATATGGATTAAACCACTTTGATTATCATCAAAAGAAAGAAAAATACCATAATCTTCTATTCCTGTAACAATTCCTGTTACAACATCACCAACTTTAAATGTCTTCATCTTCATCACCACATATATTATACACAAAAAAAATAAAAAACACTAATAATTTATAATATGTTATAATATAAACAGTGGTGATTAAAAAATGAATAAAAAAGAAACAGAAAAAAAAATCAAAGAATTAATAGAAAAAATGAGACCATTTTTAATAAATGACGGTGGAGATATAGAATTTATTGAATATAAAAATAATATAGTATATATCAAATTAAGTGGAGCATGTGAAGATTGCGAATATATAGACTTTACTCTTAAAGATGGAATAGAAGAAATGCTAACTACTGAAATACCTGAAATAAAGGGTGTAATAAACATATAAAAAACGTAACATTTATGTTACGTTTTTATTTATACAACTCTTAAAGCCGTTTCCTGTTTTTCTTCATCACCAGTAGTAAACATTGAATCAATTTCTCCAATTATTCGTCTTGTTTTATCAGCTTGACTAATTTGTTTTTGTGCTTCTGCCTCATTTTCTTCAGCATTCTTTTCTGCTTCCTTTGTAAATCTAATATTTTCATTATAATCAGCTTCTAAAGAGGCTGCATAATCACGAAGTTTTTGTAATCTTTCATTATAACTAGCCTGAGTCATCTCAACCTGCTTTCTAGCATCTTGAACTTTTGCAGCAGATTCTTCCGCTCTTCTTTGAGCTTCTAATCTACTCTGTTGAGATTCTTCTTTTTGCTTTTGTAATAATAATATTTTTTCTTTTAAAGCAGTATATGCATCTATTGACATACCGATTGATTCATCAGTATTTGAAGAAATTGTGCTTTCAAAGTCACTATCCTGTCTGACATTATCTTCTTGATTAACAATTTCAAACATATTTTGTCCATCATCTAAATCTAAACCTAGTGAAGAAGGTTCTCTCTCTTTAACAACAACCGGCAAATCACGAACTGGTGATTCCGTTGGTGCAAAAATATCTTTCAATGACTGAATCTTATCTTCTTTCTTCTCATGAGGTAGAAGATTACCATTTTCATCAAATCCCAATTTAATCTGAGATTCTCTAATTTCTTCATCTGTCATTGGAGTATAATCATATTCTCTACGACGAACATTTCCATTTTCATCATATTTTGCAGAATCAACTGCTCTAGAATTATTTCGAGACACACGGATTCTTTCAATCTCTCTATCAACACTATCATTAATATCTGCAACATCTGAATCTTTTTCTTCTTTTAATCTGTTAAATGCCTCTTCAACAGCATTTCTAACTTCTTCTTTATTAATTAAAACAGGTTGATCATCAGTTTCAGCAATTTGATCATCTTTAGCTTCTTCAAAACTAGAATTAATCGCATCTACAATTTCTTCTCTATTAACTGGATTTTGTACAACATCAATATCATCAGTCTCACCAGATGGAATTGCAGCAGCTTTCATTTCTTCATTTGAAATTAATACTGGTTCATCATCTTTACCATTATCATCACTTTCAAGGCCAGGATCAACATAATTTTCACGTGAAATAATATAACAATCACGTGAATTAAGCTCTAAATTACTCATCATTGCTTGACGTAATTTTATTGCTCTACGCGCTGCATAATTAGCTGGAACCTCTTCTTTTGATAGAAATTTGATTTTCTCTTCTAATCTTGCTATTACATCTGCATTTTTAGCAATTTTTTCTTCAAAATTACTCTCAGTATAATGTTCCTTAAAAGTATCTTCTATTTTTTTATCCAACTTATTTTCTAATCCTTTAATTCTCATCTGATCAATTTTACTACGAATAAAATTAGTAAATTTATCATATATGTTGTTAAAAGATATACGTCTCGTCTTAATTTGTCTTGAAGGGTTTTCCCTTACACACTGTCCGTAGTCTCTATCAACGAACTCAAACATTTCACTTGTCATATGACAAAACCTCCCTCATGTTATTCTGATTTTGATAATTCTCTTAATACGTCCTTAACCCTGTTCCATTCCTCTTCATCATCAACACCCAACAATCTAGGCTCTCCAGATGAACGATCAACATTTGAAACATAAACTGTTATATTCTCGTTTTCATCCTTTTCATTTTTAGTATATATAACATATTCCTTTTTCGTATCTTTGAATTCAAAAGCCAAAATAACTTCAACTTCTTCAATTGAACCATCCTCTGCAACTATTGACATCATTTTCTTTTCGATTTCTTGATTTTCCATACAATAAGGCCTCCCTTTATTATTCATATAATACAATTTTATCATAAATTTGAATAAATACAATCATTTTATTTGATTTTTTTTAATAAAAATACCTTTGCCCCATAACAACAATAATTCTTGATATAATCATCTAAATACTTGATATCATTTATTTTCTTTGCTTTTTTATTTTTTGAATCATAAAAACCTTTTAATCTTACTTTATCATAAGCAATATCTCCGAATACATAATCATAATCATCAAAATAATCAGTTAATTTTTCTTTAACAGTATCAATATCAAAACAATCACCATCATTTCTTTCAATAGTATATTGTTTTCCATTTATTTCTACACTCTTCATAATTATTACCTCACATTATAATTATATCATTATCTTAATAAAATATAAAATCAAAAAAGTTTTACTTTTCCAAAAAATCTGCTCCTTTATGAGGTTCTTCCCACAATAAATCATTAAAATTCTGTTGCCTAAGCACCTCATAAATAACAATTGCTACACTATTTGAAACATTTAAAGCTCTAACTTTATCAGTCATTGGAATTCTCATACAATGATTCAAATCTTTTTGAAGGATTTCTTTTGGAATACCAGTGGACTCTTTCCCAAAAATAAAATATAAATTCTCACCAGTTGGATTACTGTAATCAAAACTTGTATGAGGTTTGTGCCCATAACGGGTAAAATAATAATACACACCTTTATTTTTCTTTTTAAAATCATCAAAATCTTCATATACCTCATACTGTAATTTATCAATATAATTTACACCACTTCTCTTTAGATGAGCATCATCAATCTTAAAACCAAGCGGTTTTATTAAATGAAGTTTAGTATCGGTAGCAACACATGTTCTCATTATATTACCAGTATTCTGTGGTATTTCTGGTTGATATAATACAATATTATTCATAAAAACCTCCAATAGAAAAGAAGATTACTCTTCTGTTTCAATTTCTTCTTCCTCTTCTTTTAAAAGATTCAATTCTATAAAGTTTTGAACCTTAGAAATACTAATTTTTTTATTATTACTTCCTTGTAATAAGGATATTACTTTTCCTTCTTCAAAAACTACAAAAGCAGGATAATGTCCATTTAATTTAACTTTATATTTATATTTTTGATTAAATTCTCTAATAAACTCATCTAAATCAACACCAGTTAAATTTAAATATACTATTTCATCAGTAATACTATTCCTATGAACGTATTTTTTAAGATCTTTTTCAAAAGTACGACATTCATCATCATCTGCAGTACACATATAAATAATTGAAGTATAATTTTCTATAACATAATGTTCTAAATCATCAACAGTAATTTCTGATAAACTACCACGAATAACAGGAGTTTGCTTTTCATATTCTTTATAGACACTGTACCATTTACAAAAATAAATAGTAAAAAATATACAGCAACCAAATAAGATTATTAGAAGAATATAATTCTTTAAATAGTTCTTTTTATTTTCATCAAGATTCATCTTATCTTCTATTTTTTTAATGGTTTTTTTATTTGCCATATGTATCACATCCTATAGATTTATTCTAACATATTTTTTTTGTTTTTAGTATATTTTTATCAAAATAAAAAGATAGCAATGCTACCTTTTTTAATAATTCTCACTCTTTAATTCAAAATAACTTTGTGGATGAGCACAAACTGGGCATACAGCTGGGGCTTTCTTTCCAACAACAATATGTCCACAATTTCTACAAATCCAAATAGAATCACCATCTCTTGAGAATACCACTTCATCTTCGATATTCTTAAGTAATTTACGATATCTTTCTTCATGATGTTTTTCTATTTCACCAACTGCTCTAAACTTTGCAGCAAGAGCTTTAAATCCTTCTTCTTCTGCAGTTTTAGCAAATTCTTCATACATATCAGTCCACTCATAATTTTCACCATCAGCTGCAGCTTTTAAATTTTCCACAGTAGAAGGAACATCGCCACCATTTAATTCTTTAAACCACATTTTTGCATGTTCTTTTTCATTGTTAGCAGTCTCTTCAAATATTGCAGCTATTTGTTCATATCCTTCTTTTTTTGCTTTAGAAGCGAAATATGTATACTTATTTCTTGCTTGACTTTCTCCTGCAAAAGCAGCTAATAAATTTTGTTCTGTTTTACTTCCTTTTAAATCCATAAAAATACCTCATTTCTTTCAAACTTACAATTATTATATCATCACATATTACAATATTCAATTGAAAAGAAAAGAAAGACTAAGCTTTCTTAAGAAAATAATTCTTTATAAATTTCTAAATAATTATCTACTAGAATGAATTCAATATCTTTCTTTATTTCTTCAGGAATTTCATCTAAATCCTTTTCATTTTCTTTAGGAACAAAGACTTTTTTTATACTAGCTCTGTGTGCTCCAATTATTTTTTCTTTTAATCCACCTATACCCAAAACTCTTCCTCTAAGAGTTATTTCTCCAGTCATAGCAATACTTTTATCAATAAACTTATTTTTACACAAACTTATAAGAGCAGTAGTCATAGTAACACCTGCTGATGGACCATCTTTATTAACAGCTCCTTCTGGAACATGAATATGCACATCTTTTTTTTCAAACATTTTATTATCTATTCCAAAAGTATCTATATTGGATTTAATATAATCTAAAGCAATATGACAAGACTCCTGCATAACATCTCCCATAGAGCCTGTTAAAATAAGATCTCCTTTACCCTTAAATACAGTTGCTTCAATTGGTAAAATATCTCCACCAAAAACAGTATATGCCATACCATTAACTACTCCAACTTCTTTTAAAGTGTCATTTTCCATAAAATAATATTTCTTTTTGCCAAGCAGTTCTTCAATTAGTTCGTCATTAATATTATAAAAAACAACATCTTTGTTAAGTAATATTTTCTTTACAATTTTTCTAAATAATGTCGCAATCATTCTTTCTAATTCACGAACTCCAGCTTCTTTTGTATAATGACGAATTAAAGTCATAATTGCTGTATCCTCAACTTGAACTTGTAATGGAGTAAGGCCATGCTCTTCTAGTTCCTTTGGAATTAAATGCTGTTTTGCAATGTCTAATTTTTCATATTCAGTATAACTAGATATATTTATTATTTCTAAACGGTCTCTAAGCTCATATGGGATTTGCTCAACATAATTTGCTGTTGCAATAAACATAACTTTTGACAAATCAAAATCTTCTTCAATATAATGATCTGAAAATCTACTATTCTGCTCAGGATCAAGAACTTCTAATAAACTACTTGCAGGATCACCTTTAATATCCTTTGTCATTTTATCAATTTCATCAATTATAAATACTGGATTGGTTGTTCCTGCTCTACGTATTCCTTGAATTATACGTCCAGGATTTGCACCTATATATGTCCTTCTATGGCCAACTATTTCTGCCTCATCATTAATTCCACCAACACTTATCTTTGCTGCTTTACGATTCAAACTTTTAGCAATACTTAAAGCAAGGGATGTTTTTCCAACACCTGGTGGTCCTACCAAACACAAAATTGGACTACGTAAATTATTTGTATTTTGTTTAACTGCTAAATATTCAAGAATACGATCTTTTACTTCCTCCAAGGCATAGTGTGATGAATCCAAAATATTTTTAACTTTTACTAAGTCATCGGTATCCTTTGTATAATTATTCCAAGGTAAATTAATCATCCAATCAAGGTATTCTCTAATCATACCAAGTTCAGGAGAATTACTATTTAGAGAATCATATCTATCTAATTCTCTTTTTATTTTTTCTTTTACTTTAGAATTACACTTAAGTTTAGCAACCTTTTTAGAAAGCCTTTCAACTTCTGTTTCTTTATTATTTCCTTCCCCTATTTCTTTTTGCATTAATTTTATTTTTTCACGTAAAAAATATTCTTTCTGAGTATTATCTAATTCTTTTTCTACTTCACTTTCAATTCTCTGTTCTAATTCAACAAATCTCAAATCACGGTTCATGTCTTCCATTAATTTTTTTGCACGAACTACAGGATCTATAATTGTTACATATTTTTTCTTATCTTCATATTTTATAGGAAGAAAACTTACAATTAAATCACATAAATCATTTAAAGTATCTATTCCATTTAATTGACTCATAATAGCATTACCCATATATGGAACTTTTGCCACATAATTTTCAAGTGATTTCATTAAAATACTAAAATAATTATTAGACTCTTCTGTTTCTTCTATTTCTACTTCTTTATAATTAGCTCTAAAATAATAGCCCTCTTCAGTTATTGAAGATAATTCCACTCTGTCTATTCCTTCAATAACAATTCTTGTCTTTCCATTTGGAACACTCATTTTAAGTTTTAATCTACCTAAAACACCATATTTTGGAAATGATGTTAAGTCTATTTCTCCCTCACCAACTGGATTAACAATTATCATTAAATTATCATCTATTTTATCAACAATATCTACCATTTGTTTATCATAGTTATTGTCATATTCTATACGTACTTCATTATTTGGAAAGATAACCATATCATTTATTATCAAGACTAATAATTTGTTCAAAGATACTTCACCTCCAAATTTTAAATACTGCTTACTATTATATATGGAATAAAAATTTTTTCAACAAAATAACTCCTTTTTTTTATTTTTTTTAACGGCCTTTTTTGATATAAAAAATACTTATAAACAAAAAAAGTAACAAACGTTACTTTTTTAAAATTATTTATTTAATTCTTTTAATAATTCAATAGTTTTATTAACTTCAAGATCATACTTTATGAATTCTTTTCCTCCGAATTGTTTTAAGAAATCTTCTTTCTTCATTTGATATTTTTCTGCTAACTCTTCAGTTCTTTCTTCTACTTCTTTATCTGTTATTTCAACATTTTCTTCTTTCATTATTACTTCAAGCATTAAACGATATAAAACATTTTTAAACGCTTCTGTTTCCATTTGTGAACGAAGTGTTGCCTCATCTGAACCTGTGAATTGATAATAGATATCTAAAGAAATACCTTGCATTCTCATCTGTTCTTCAAAACGTCCCATTAAACGATCTATTTCATCATTAACCATTTCTTCTGGAATATCAACTTCAACATTTTTACCAACAGCCTCTAACAATTCGTCAACATATCTGTTTTCAACTTCTACTTCTTTTTGAGCTGATAGTGATTTTTTGATCTCTTCTCTTAATTCTTTTTCACTATTAACTCCATCCATAGCTAAATCTTCAAAAAACTCTTCATCTAATTCACGAGATTTTTTTTCTTTTATTTCATTAACTTTAACTTTAAAAACAACGTCAGCACCAGCTAAATCTTTTGCACCATAATCTTCTGGGAAAGTAAGATTTAAATCTTTCTCTTCTCCCACTTTCATTCCAATAATTTGTTCTTCAAATCCAGGTATAAATGTATTTGAACCTATTTCTAGAGAATAGTTTTCTCCTTTTCCGCCATCAAATGCTACTCCATCTTTAAAACCTTCAAAATCAATTATAGCAACGTTACCATTTTCTACTTTACCATCTTTAGTAACCAATTCTGTGTATCTTTCTAATAAATGACCAATTTCATGATCAATTTCTTCATCAGTTACTTTTATCTCTGCAGGTTGTATATTTAACCCTTTGTATTTTTTTACTTTAACCTCAGGTTTTGTTACAATTCTAAACACATATTCAACACCATCTTCAGAAATATTTTTTAAATCAACTGAAGGTTGTACAACAGGATCCAATTTTGAATCAGTCATTACTTTTGTAAAAGCTACTGGAACCAATGCATCTGCAGCATCTAAAAATAATGATTCCTTTCCAAAACGTTGTTCATATATACTTCTTGGAACTTTACCCTTACGAAAACCATCAACTTTAACAGTTTTTTGTTTTTTAATAAATGCTTCATTTAAAGCATCATCCCACTCTTTTCCTTCAATTTTAATTTCTATTTCATGGATATTACTCTTCTTTGCTTCTTTATTTGTATCTTTTGTTTCTTCTTTTTTTGTTTTTGCCATTCTTATTACCTCCAACGACATATATTATACAGTATATTTATAATGAAAACAATAATTTTCATGATTTACACAAAAAACTTCAGTTTACACCGAAGTTATTTATCATTGTTTTGCATTTTAATAAAATTATAAGAATCTCTCATCATATCCTCTAGTCCTAATTCTGCTTTCCATCCAAGTTCAGCAAGCGCCTTACTAGGATCAGCATAGCAACTAGCAATATCTCCAGGACGTCGTTCTACAATTTTATATGGAACCTTTACTCCATTAACTTTTTCATAGCTTTTTACTAAATCTAAAACACTATATCCTGTTCCTGTGCCCAGATTATAATAGAATATTCCTTCATCTTTAAGAGCTTTTTCAAGTGCTTTTAAATGACCTTTAGCTAAATCCACAACATGAATATAATCTCTAACTCCTGTTCCGTCAGGAGTATCATAATCATCACCAAATACACTTAATATTTCTAATTCACCAGAAGCAACACGAACAATATATGGCATTAAATTATTTGGAATACCATTTGGCTTTTCTCCAATTAAACCTGATTTGTGTGCACCAATGGGATTAAAATATCTCAAAATAATAGGTGTAAACTTAGGATTGGCAACGGTAATATCTTTTAATATTTTTTCTATCATTAGTTTTGTTGTTCCATAAGGATTTGTCGTTCCACCCACTTTGCAATCCTCAATGATTGGCAATACTTCAGGATCCCCATAAACTGTAGCAGATGATGAAAATATAAAATTATAACATTCATGTTCTAACATTTTTTCACAAAGATGCAATGTCGAAATCAAATTATTCTCATAATACATAATTGGTTCGCGAACAGATTCACCTACTGCTTTATAACCAGCAAAATGCATAACGGCATCTATCTTATGATCACTAAAGATTGTTTCTAAAGCGTTACTATCACAAACATCGTTTTCATAAAAATAAAAATCTTTCCCAGTAATCTCTTTTATTCTATCTACCACTTCTATACTAGAATTAGATAAATTGTCTATCACAACAACTTCATATCCATCTTCAAGTAGTTCAACAACTGCATGACTTCCAATAAATCCAAGACCACCTGTTACAAGTATTTTCATTTAATAACCTCCAAACATTTCATTGTAAACACTATAAACATGAAGCATTTCACGTCCAATATTTGGGTCTATCATACCATCATCAATTCCCTTTTTCAAGAAATTCTCTAAATCAGCAAAAACTACATAGAATAAATTAAAATCAGTAGCAAGTTCTAATTCATCATAATGAGTTTCCTGAAAATTAGGCATATCATCAGTAAAGAAACGATAATAATATATTGAATTCAACACCTTCTTACCTGTACCAAAATAGTCACTATCATATGTCTTAATACACAAGAAAGGTTCCTCAGTTATCTTAACATCAATTCCTGTTTCTTCTTTAATTTCTCTGACAATACATTCATCTTTTGTTTCACCATCATCTAAATGTCCTCCAGGAAATTGATAAGTATTGTTATTATGAGCAAGTAATATTTTACCTTTTGAATTAATAATTAATCCTTTAACACGAACAACACTACTCTCTATATTATTATCATTTAATTGATTATCATTAATAATTATTTCTTTCATAATGTACCCCTTATAAATGTCTTTCCCAGTATTCAGTAACTCCAGGATTTACACAATTAAGTGCTGAATCAATAGAGCTACTCATAGCACGAGCTTTATTCCATACTGGCATATTTTGATTTAAACAAGCCGGTTTTGATCCTTGCATCATATATTCAAAAGTAGATGCCCTATCCTCTTCTGCAGATGTTTGAGCATAATCATTAACAAAGTATGCTGCTGGATTTCCAGTTCTAGCAAAAGATTGATCTCTCCATAAAGAACCATATGTAAATCCTGCCGGATTATATCCACCCCATGATTGATAATAGATACCCTTTTTATAAATATATCGTTCTATATAATGGTATGATTCATGGAAAAAAGTTTCCTCAAATGGATATGCAACAGCAATTGAAATATTTGCAAAAGAATAATTAGAATCTGTTACTCCAGTAACTCCATATTCAGAATAACTTTGTATTAAATAAAGAGTTAAAGGAATTCCACCATTTTTAATCTCACGGAAAAATCCATTTGGATATAAACTCATTGCACTATTTAATCTATTTAAAATATTGTTTATGGTAGAAGCATTAGTTATTGGATTTGTACTTAAACCACCAACAGTATAACCATTTGTTTCTGCTCCATATTTAATGGTAACACCATAATTATTTTGAATAGAAATTCTTAAATTATTATTAATAGTATCAATTGATGGGGATGGTGAAGGAGATGGTGATGTGGTTGGTGATGGGGATGGCGAAGGAGATGGTGATGTAGTTGGTGATGGGGATGGCGATGGTGTCGTTTTTCCTCCACCACTATTACCACCACTAGAACTTCCGCCACTATTACCACCTGGAGTTATGCCACCAGAACTATGCCCACCAGAGGAAGCAGACTTACCTCCTCCACTGCTAGAGCCCCCGCCAGAGCTTCCGCCACTATTACCACTTTTTGATCCGCTATTACCACTTGCAGATCCACTACCACTTTGAATTGGTTCAAGTTCAATATCTACTTCATCAACATCATCATCCCAATGATGAATATCAATTGTAGTAATTGTTTCACCTTTCTTTGCAGTATCAGAACTTCTACTACCAGGATCTATCAATTGATTTTCACTAGCTGTATCAAGATAAAAACCATATACTAAAAAACAAATTGCTACAGAAATTAAAATCTTAGCAAAAAATGTTAAATCAATACGTTTTTTAATTTCAGTAGTTTCGTTTTGCATATGGTTATCTCCTTTCTATGAATTACTATTTAATAAATCATTTGCTTGTGATTCAGTTAATCCATCAATAGTGACTAAATCATTATGTTCTGTAATCATTCTAAAAGCAACAAAATGATCATCATCAAGATTAACAATATCTTCTTTTTTTATAGAACTATTATCTCTTAATTGTGATACAAGATATTTTAAGAAAATATAAAAATACTTTTCATCACATTCCATCTTTATGTCTTCATATTCTTGTCTATCACCAGTAGAATTAAAAATAGAAAGTTTTATAATACATTCATTTTTTTCTATCTTTAAACCAAATATTAAATACTTATCATAATTAGATAAACGGAAAACGTTTACGATTTTTTCTACAAAATCTTTATAATTGTTTTCCGTAATTTCTTCATTAAATATAATTGAACTCATTATAATACAATACCTTCACTTTCTCCCTGTAATTCTTTACTCAATAAACTTATTTTATTATATATTTCTTCAGCTTCTGCTTGTTTGCCAGATGCATATAATGAATTTGCTTGTTCCATCAATTTTTCAATTTCTGCTTGCTTTGAATCTACATCAGGAGGTAATAAACCATTGTCAATCAATTGTGATTCTAAAGACGAACTTTCTGACTTGTTAAACAAACCTGCAGCACTTAATAATGCTTCTTGAGTTGGTAACGAATTTCTCAACTTAAGAGCTTGTTCTGGATTAATCATTATTACCTTAGCGGGTTCGTTACCTCTCTTTTTAAAAGTTAAATCACTTTTAATAACTGTCTGATTTGAAGGATTTTCTTGAATAACTGGCATATTTAATTCTGGCTGCTCTTCAATAGGATCTAAAACATTACCAGTAATAACAGTTTCTTGAATAGGCTTTTGAACAACATCACTTTCTACAACTGGTGAAAGTACAGGTTCTACTAAAGTAATCAAATCATTATTCACAGTATCAGAAACCTCTTCTGTTTCTTCAGGAGTAGCGCTTTCTTTAGGTTCACTATCTATTGGTACGGCATCTTCAACAGGAGTAATAATATCACTTGATACAACTTCAGGTTCTGAAACAGGAGCTGCTTCTGGATAAGACTCCACAATTAAAGGTTCTGTATTATTTTGATCTTGTACAACAACTTCTTCTGCTTCAGAAGTTTTTTCAGGAATTAAAACTTCTTCTTGAGAAATAGGTGTTTCTACAGTTTCAGTTATTACAACTGGTTCTTCTGCAGAAATTACTGGTTCTGAAGTAGCTACATCATTTGCGGATAAGGCATCTCCTTCATCAACTATTTCTTCAACAGGACCTGCAGCTGTTGCTTGTTCAACAATATTTTGTTGATTAACCTCTTCTATTTGATTCTCTTGAGGAATAGTATTTTCATTAACAGTTGCAACAACCTGAGATTCTTTTTCGCTATCTATTTGTTTTAGTTTTCTGGAACAATTATCTATTTCTTGTAATCTTTTACAAAATTCTTGTCCATCTCTTAAAAACTCTCTTAATAAAGAATCCTGCTCTATATATAATTCTTGCAATTTATCTGCTTTTGCTTGTTCCATATCATCACCAAAAGCACGATCGCGCAACTTCCCTATCTTTGCTTCTTCGCTAGCAACAATATCAAACATTGTAGCTTTTATTTCTTTAGCAGCAACTTCATATTTTTTAATATTAAAAACATATTCTGTATACATAAAATCACCAACCAATCTTAAGCATTAGCAATTTTTTTCAACAACGTTTGTACATTCGTCCATTCAAGATCTTCTTGAATTTCTTCAACATAAAGATCATCACCATTTCTAGCAAGTCTAGAAATGTATATTATTTCATCTCCCTCGACTCCGCTAGTTTCTCCTTTTGAATAAACAATATAATTTATTTGTTGATCTTCGCTAATTAAATAAGTTATTAGTTCAACTTGTGTAACTGTTCCATCATTATTTACTATATCTACCATTTTTTTATCCATACTAAAAAATCCCTCTATCCTAATATATATTATATAATTATTTTATTATTAAGTAAACGTTTATAATGTAATTAGACACAAAAAAACAGTTAAAAAACTGTTTTATGAAAAATTAAACATTAACCATTCTGGTTTTAAAATAAGTAATATGCCGATAAGAAGCATTATTAATCCACCAATTAAATGAGAATATTTATTATATTTAGTAGAAATACCAGTTATTTTCATTGTTATCATTGCAATGAAAAAAACAACCAAATCATCTATTAAGAAGAAGAAAATATAAACTAACGTATACAAAAATCTCATAAAATTACTAGTATGATTTAATGCCAATAATTCTGTAAACACCAATGGAAGTCCAGCAGAACAGGCAAGTTCAATTAAATTGACAGATACCGCAAGACCAACAATTCCAAATAATGCTAAAATAAAGCTTTTTTCACTTGTAAATTTACGTATCTTAGTAAACATTTTTTTTCTTTTATTTTCATCAACTACATCGCAACCACTATCTTTACTGATAAAAAAGCTTTTAAGATTAACAATTGCTCCAATAAGAGCTATTATTGCAATTATATTACGTACCCAAACAATTGTGGTAATTTTAACAGCAATTGATATCCATGAAAGCATAATAAACATATAAACAATAGCTGAAGTAAGTAAAAAAGCAAGTCCTAAAATCCACATGCGTTTGCGATCCTTCATTCCAATTAAAACACTGATTAAGAATAATAATATCCACATTGCGCAAGGATTAAATCCATCAACTAAACCAATAAGAGCAGCAGCACTCATAAGTGAAAAGTTTTTTAAATTAAATTTACCAGCTATAGGAACGTCAACAGTAACATCTTCATCTGTTTTTTTCTCTTCTTTAGTAAAAGCATCTTCATCAGATTTTTCATATGTTCCATTTTTTATTTGTTCTACTGCATCAACATAATCATTTTGCTGATAATATTCAATTGCTCTTTCAATTTTAGATCCAGTAGCATCACTATAACCAGATATCACTGTATTCCCAATAACATTAGTTGGTACTCCAGATACTTTAATATCAAAAGCTTTTTCAACTTCACCTAATAAATCAGCATTATCTTCATTATACCAAACTTCATATTTTACTATTTCTAAATTAGAATATTTATTCTCTATTGTTGATAAAAACTTTTCTTCATCTGCACAATGAGGGCAACCATCCCCATGAAAGAAATATAGTTTTATAGTATCATTTTCTAATGCAGATACTGAAATTGGAAACAATACAAAGATAAACAATAATAAACAACTAATTATTTTCTTCATCTATAACACCCAATTCTATAAGTTTATTTATAAAATCATCATAAGAATACTCTCCAACAAATCTACTTACTTCTTTACTACCATCCAGAACAATAAAAACTGGTAAAACATCTCCAGGATTATATAAAGAAGCTTCTTCCTCATCCATATCTAAATCATATTCAGTATAATCTATCTTATAATTTTTTAATGCTTTATTAATAACATTATTCATCACAAGACAACCACTACACCATATAGCACCTATCTTAACAAGTCTCATCTAATCACCTCTTATATTAAGAGTATTAAGTAAATCACTAAATACTTCAACAAACTTGTCAATTTCTTCTTTAGTTGTTAAGTAAGATAAACTAATACGAATGCTATGTCCTGCTCTATCTTTATCTTTAGTTACTGCATAAACTGCTTTAGAATAATCTCCAGTAGAACAAGCTGTTTGTGTTGAAACATAAATATCATATTCTTCAAGTGCATGTTGCATTGTTTCTGGCTTTATTCCCTTAAAACTAACATTAACAACATGAGGTAAACATTGAGAATTACTATTAATCTTAATATCCAATGTTTTTAATTTATTAAGAAGATAATCATGTATTTCTAAAACATGTTTATTCTTTTTATCAAAATTATCATAAGCGAGTCTTAATGCTTTAGCAAAAGATGCAATTAAAGGGGTAGCAGGAGTGCCACTACGGAATACTGTTGTAGATTTACCACCATGAATAAGTGGTTCTATAATTAATCCTTCTTTTTTTATTAAACAACCAATTCCCTTCATACCATAAAATTTTTGACATGAAATTGATGCTAAATCAACACAAGAAAAATCCACTTTTTCTTTACCAATACTTTGAGTTACATCACTATGAAATAATACCTTAGAATGTTTACGAATTACTTCACTAATCTTTTTTAAATCCTGATGTATACCCACTTCACTATTAACAGAAGCAATAGAAACTAATACAGTATCATCTCTAATTAGTTTTTCCAAATCCTCTAAATCAACCAATCCATTTTCATCAAGTTTTACAAAATCCACTTCATACCCATTTTTTTGTAAATATTGTATTGGCGCAATAACAGAAGAATGCTCTAATTCTGTAGTAATAATATGTTTACCACGATTTTGATATTTTAAACATACTCCTTTAACTGCCAAATTATTAGATTCACTAGAGCCACTTGTATAAATAATTTCATCTTTTTTTACACCTAATATTTTAGCAATTTGTTCAGTAGATGCATCAATAAGTTTTTTTGCTTCTACTCCTAATTTATGTAGTGAATTAGGATTACCAATAAATTCACGACATACTCTTCCATAAGTTTCAATAACTTCCTCTGCTACTGGTGTAGTAGCACTATAATCTAAATAAATCATGTAATCACTTCCAAACAAAATAATTATATAAAAGAAAATAAAAAAAACAAATAAAGCAGAAGTTGAATTACTCAACTTCTAGTTTAGTTTATAAATACTTCTTTATTTTTTGTAAAATCTCATCATGAGATACTCCATTAGTAATAATTGCTCCATTTAATGGTCCATTATATAATTGATTTTTACCATAAAAATCAGTAACTCTTCCACCAGCTTCTTCAACTATTAATGAAGATGCTGCTATATCACAATTAGCATGCTCTACTCCTGGAAATAAATCACAACTAAACATACCAGATGCAATAGACATACAGCTTCTAGCAACACTTCCAATAGAAGATATTCTAGCCTCACTAATTAATTCTCTAACTATTGTTAATGTATCATATTTCGCATTATTCCACATTTCATAATTAATTCTATAACCATTATCTCCTAGATGTTTATCATTAACATGTATTCTTTTACCATTGCAATATGCTCCATTACCTCTAATCGCAGTATAAGTACGATCCAAGTATGGATCAACTACTACTCCAACTTGTACTATGCCATTTTCAACATAAGCTAAAGAAAAAACACTTACAGGTATTCCATCAGTATACATACCTGTACCATCTATTGGATCACATACCCATATTGAATTAGAATCACTTAAAGTAGATTCTTCTTCTCCAGTTACTGAATGGTTTGGATATTTTTCTTTTACTCTTTCTATTAAATAATGATTAATCTTTTTATCTATATCAGTAACTACAGTTCTATCATCTTTATAATTATATACAACATTTTGATTAAAATTAGATAACATTTCTTTCTTCGCATATTTTGCAATTTCTAATGCAAAATCTAAATATTCTTCCATAAATCCTCCTAAAAAACACTAATTATTTATTAGTGTTTTGATAATAATCCCTTTCTGATATAGATTCTGAAACAGATTCTAATTCTTCATCAACAATATCCATATCATCAATAATTTGTTCTATTTCATATATTATTTCTTTTAAACTATTACATCTAAAGCAATCAATCTTATACCTTTTAAGAACTTCTATTTCATGATTAGTAAGCATTAATTTACCTACAGTTTTAAACTCATTAGCAGAAAAATCCATTTCTCCAACTAAAGCATCAATATCATATTCCATTATTTACAAGAATATCCTTTATTTTTTAAATACATCATAAGTTCTCCATCTGTATAATTATCTCCAACTTCTAATGAAATAACATCACTACTCTTTGTATTAGTATTTATATTAATACCAATTTCACCATTATTATCTACAAAAGACACATTATCAAGTAAAACTAATTCATCATCGGAAACATTAATGTTTGCAACCACTGTATCTTCTACAATAACACAGCTAGCATTATCATCAAGATACTCAATAGTATATTCTAAAGAATTCTTAATAGCCGTTAAAGTTGATTCTTTTTTCAAAAATTTATCTGGAACAATTACTTTTTTAGTAACATCCATAGAACTAATCTTTTTATTATCCATATTAATAATAACTGTCTCTACCAATTTAATATCTGAATCAAAAGTAGTTTCTTTCTCACATACTATAACAGTTTGTTTAATATTCATAAAAAGATAAACAATAATACATATAAATATAAAAGTAATAACAATTGGTAATTTCATACTTTTTCTTGTAGTCATTTAATCACCTCTCATAATAATTATATCATAAACAATAAAAGAATACGAAGTACTCTTTTATTTATTATCAGTCCATACCCAATCTTTAATATAAGCCATATCTTCGCCATATTCAACAATATGTTTTTTATGTTTTTCTAACATGTCATAACACCAATTAATTAAAACTTCACTAGTCTTACTGTATCTAGGAATTTCTTTTAAGGTTGCAATAACAATATGAAAACGGTCTATTTCGTTTTGAACACGAATATCAAAAGGAGTTGTAATAGTACCTTCCTCTTTATATCCATGTACATGTAAATCTCTGTTATGTCTCTTATATGTTAATTGATGAATTAATGATGGATATCCATGAAAATTAAAGATAATTGGTTTGTTCTTTGTAAAGATTTCATCATATTCTTCATCAGTCATTCCATGAGGATGTGTATCAGATGATTGTAATTTCATTAAATCAACTACATTTACTACACGTATTCTAATTCCTTTAACACTCTTTCTTAATATATCAACTGCAGCTAAAACTTCTAGTGTTGGAGTCTCTCCACAACAAGCAAGAACTATATCTGGATTTCCTTCATCATTAGATGCAAAGTTCCATACACCCAATCCCTTTTTGCAATGAGCTTTTGCCTGAGCTTTAGTTAACCATTGAGGTCTAGGATGTTTAGAAGCAACAATTACATTAACATAATTCTTTGTATGTATACAATGATCAAAGCATGATAATAAACAGTTTGTATCAGGTGGTAAATACATACGAACTACATCTGCTTTTTTAGTAACTAAATGATTTAAGAATCCCGGGTCTTGATGAGTATACCCATTATGATCCTGTTGAAAAACATGACTTACTAATAAATAGTTTAGAGATGCAATTGGTGCTCTCCATGGAATATCGTTACATACTTTCAACCATTTTGCATGCTGACTAGCCATAGAATCGACAATACGGATAAATGCTTCATAGCTATGAATAAATCCATGTCTACCAGTTAATAAATAACCTTCTAACATTCCCTCACATAAATGCTCAGATAAATAAGCATCCATTATTCTACCTTCTGGAGATAAATATTCATCATGTGTGAGTATTTTATAATTCCACATACGTTTTTCTGCCTCAAATACAGCATTTAATCTATTTGATAATGCTTCATCTGGCCCAAACATACGGAAATTACGATTATCATGATTTAATATAAATAAGTCTCTTATATATTTTCCTAATTCCAATGTATCTTGAGAAATAACTGTTCCAGGTTTTCTAATATCAAGACAATAGTTTTCCCAATCAGGAGTAATTATTTCTTTTAATAAATTACCTCCATTAGCATAATCACTATTCCCCATACAATAGTTGATTGGAGGACACATTTCTCTTAAATCAGAAATTAATCTACCATTTTGATCAAAATAAGAATCTATTTCATAACTCTTTAACCACTTTTCTAAGATAGGTAAATTTTCTGGATTATCTCTACTAATAGGAATTGGTACTTGATGTGCTCTAAAAGTACCTTCCATTTTCTTTGTATCTACTTCCTTTGGACCAGTCCATCCTTTAGGAGTAGTTAAAACTATAACTGGATAGTTACCCTCTCCTTTCAAACGAACTTTTTCTATTTGTTTCATTACTTTATCCATTACCCTTACCATATCTTCGTGTAAACGTAAAGATTCACTTCCTGTTACAAAAAAGGCTTTCCAACCATAACCATTAAAAAAATCTTCTAATTCATCTTGAGTCATTCTTCCTAAAATTGTTGGATTAGATATTTTATAACCATTACGATGAAGTATTGGAAGTACTACACCATCTGTTTTTTTATTTAAAAACTTATTAATATGCCAAGAAGTTGCTAAAGGACCAGTTTCTGCTTCACCATCACCAATTACACAAGCAGCAATTAAATCTCTGTTATCAAGAACTGCACCAGCAGCATGTGCTAAACTATAACCAAGTTCTCCTCCTTCATGAATTGATCCAGGTGTTTCAGGAGCAACATGTGAAGATACCCCGCCTGGAAAAGAAAATTGTTTACATAGTTTTCTTAAACCATCCATATCTTGAGTTATTTCAGGATAATATTTAGAATAAACTCCTTCTAAATAATTATTCGCAATAATTGCTTGTCCACCATGTCCAGGCCCTGAAATATAAATCATCTTAGAATTATATTTACGAATAACTCTATTCAAATGCATATATATAAAATTCTGTCCCGGAGTTGTACCAAAATGGCCTACTACATTAGGTTTAATATCAGTTATTTGTAATGGCCTACGCAATAATGGATTATCAAGTAGATAAAGTTGAGCTACACTAAGATAATTAAGTACTCTAAAATATGCATCCATCTTTTCCAATTCTCTTCTAGACAACATTTACAACACTTCCTTATTTTACTAAATTATATCAATTTTCATAAAAAAAAGAAAGATAATTAATTATCTTTCTTATGAATTATTCTTTTTATTTTTTGAAAGAAACTTTCCTTTTCTTCTACAAAAACAAACTCTTCTAAATCTTCTACTTCAGTATCATTAGATTTTATATTATTATCATAATCATTATGAGCTAATCTAATAATTGTACCATCTAAACTAGTCGCTCTATAATTACTATCTTTATTCATTAAATAAGACATAAAATTATCAGGATCATATTCTTCAAAAAATTCTAAATAGAATTTATCTATAGAAGAATTAATTCTTCTGAATTCTCTTTCCATTAAACTCTTACCATTAGGAAAATCTATCTTTATAGATGTTTTAGAACTACTAATATACTCATCAAATGGTAAACTTTCAGGATTAACTGATTGATTAATACATTTTACTTTTAATAAGGCAGTTGAAATAACTTGTTCCATCTCCATCACCAGTGCATATAATACCATAAAATCAAAAAAAATTCAAGTTAAATCATTATATAGCAACAAAAAAATAGGATTAATCCTATTTTTTATTTAAATTTTCCTTAGCCACAGTAATCATTAATTTAATACGATTAGCTTGATTTGTATGACTAGCTCCAGGATCATAGTCAATAGCAACTATATTAGATTCTGGATATAGTTTTCTAAACTTTTTAATAACACTCTTTCCTACAATATGATTAGGAAGACAAGCAAATGGTTGAACACAAACAATATTTGGCACACCATGTTTAGTTAAACTAACCATTTCACTAGTAAGGAACCATCCTTCACCAGTTTGATTACCTAAAGATAATATACCATCAACATTCTTAGCAAGTTGATAAATATCTGTAACAGAATGATATCTAGTACCCTTTAACGCATCTTTAACAGGTTTTTCCATAATATCAATTATATTTAATGCTTGTTGATTAATAAAAGCATTTAAACTACCAGTCTTTAACATTCTGTTTCTAATAACAGCATTATAAGCACAATATTTAACAAATCCCATTAAATCAGGAAGAGATACTTCTGCACCCTCTGCTTCTAATTTACCAATTAAATCATCATTAGCAAACACATGATATTTTACAAGTATTTCTCCAACTACTCCAACTTTTGGTAAATTCTTTTTTTCAATAGCAACTTTCTTAAAGTCAGATACAATATTTTTAATATTTTTCTTATACTTAGAAAGTCTACCAGTCTTTATATCTTCATAGCAAATCTTCATCCATTTATCAAATAGTTTTTGACTAGTACCACTCTTCTTTTCATATGGGCGTGTTGCAAGTAATAATTTTTCAAGTAAATCGCCATACACAACAGCTTCCAAAGCTTTTTTAGCAAAACCAGGAGTAATATGAAAAGCTTGTTCTTTTTCTAATCCACTAACATTAAAAGATAAAATAGATATATCCTCAAATCCAGCATCTTTTAATCCTTTACGTATTAATCCAATATAATTAGTAGCACGACATCCTCCACCAGTTTGTGTAATAATAACACTAGTATTTTTTAAATCATATTTTCCACTTTGTAATGCTTCAATTAATTGACCAATAACAATTATTGCTGGATAACAAGCATCATTATTAACATATTTTAATCCTACTTCAACAGAATTATCAGTGGTATTTTTTAAATATATAGCATTATAACCCTCACTATTTAAAACACTTTCAAATAATGGCATATGATGAGCACTCATATCAGGGAATAATAAAGTATGCTTCTTATCTTTTTCTTTAAAATAAGGTTTTTCATAATCATAAGGTCTATAATTCTCAGTATCAGCAACTCTCTTATTCATAGAAGCAATTAAACTTCTAATTCTAATCTTAGCAGCACCCAAATTATTAATTTCATCAATTTTAATAGTTGTATAAAGTCTATTATTCTTACGAAGTATTTCTTCAGCCTGATCAGTAATAATAGCATCTAACCCACAACCAAATGAATTTAAATTAACTAATTCTAAATTATCATGATGACAAACTACATCAGCCGCATGAAATACTCTTGCATGATATGTCCATTGATTAACAATTCTAAAATTAGATGTAATATTACTTAAATGACAAATAGAGTCTTCTGTTAAGACACATAATCCTAAAGAATTAATCATTGTATCTATTCCATGATTTACTTCTCTATCTAAATGATAAGGTCTACCAGCAAGTACAATTGCTTTTTCATGATGTTTTTCAATATACTTGATAAACTCCTCACCCTTATTTCTTACATCTTCTTTAAATTTATCTTGTTCAACAAAACCAGCATGAATTGCATCTTTTAATTCTTTTTTAGTAAATTTATATTTCTCAAACTCAGGTAATTCCAAGAATCTTTGTACCATTAATTTCTCATTCATAGGTAAAAATGGATTAAAATATTCTATATCATTTTCTTCAAGATCTTCTACATTTAATTTTATAGATTCACTATAACTTTGTACTATAGGACAATTATAGGCATTATCACTATTTTTAAATTCTTTTTTCTCATACATAATACATGGATAAAAAATAGTTTTAACACCCTTTTCTAATAAATTAATAATATGTCCATGTACTAATTTAGCAGGATAACAAGCAGACTCAGAAGGTATTGATTCTATTCCTTTTTCATACATTCTTCTATTAGAATGATCTGAAATAATTACCCTAAATCCTAATTTAGTAAGTATAGTAAACCATAATGGATAATTCTCATAAATATTTAATACTCTAGGAATACCAATTACTCCTCTATAAGCTTTTTCTTCAGAAAGAGGTTCATAATCAAACAATCTATCATATTTCCAAGCATACATATTAGGTAAATTAGAATTGCTTCCGTTATTCCCACTACCTCTTTCACATCTATTACCAGAAATAAAACTCTTCTTATTAAACATACTAATAGTAAGAGCACAGTGATTTTCACAACCTTGACATCTACTATGAGTAGTCTTTATCTTCATATTCTTTATTTCTTCAGAACTTAACATACTACTCTTAACATCTTGATCATCATACTGTTTAAAATTATCAAGTGCGATTAATGCCACTCCATAAGCACCCATCAACCCAGCGATATCAGGTCTAACAACTTTTTTACCAGTAATATTTTCAAATGCTTTTAATACTGCATCATTATAGAATGTTCCCCCTTGAACAACTATTTTTTCACCTAAAGAAGAAACATCTCTAATTTTCATAACTTTTTGTATAGCATTTCTAATAACAGAATAACTAAGTCCTGCGAAGATATCTCCTAAAGGTCTACCTTCTTTTTGAGTTTGTTTAATCTTACTATTCATAAATACTGTACAACGACTACCTAAATCAATAGGAGCTTTTGAAAATACAGCATATTTAACAAATTCTTCTACAGTCATATTAAGAGACTTAGCAAGTGTCTCAATAAAAGATCCACATCCAGATGAACAAGCTTCATTAAGCATAATAGAGTCTACTGCTCCATTTTTAATCTTAATATATTTCATATCTTGTCCACCAATATCAATAATACTTTCTACTCCAGGTAAAAAGTAATTAGCAGCCTCATAATGAGCAATTGTTTCAATCTCACTTATATCAAGATTAAATGCTGTTTTAATTAACATTTCTCCATAGCCAGTAGAACCAGCACTACGAATAATAGTATTAGGTCCTAACTTCTTATACAAGTCAAGAATCATATCTTTAATAGTATCTACTGGAGTACCTTTATTACTCCTATAGTTTTCATATAATAAAGCCCCTTCAGAATCAATAGCAACTACTTTAGCAGTAGTACTACCAGCATCAATTCCTACAAATACATCTCCCGCATAAGTAGAAATATCTCCTCTTTTTACTTTGTTTTTTTCTTGTCTTTTTAAAAATTTCTCATAGTCTTTTTCATCTTTAAATAATACTTTTAAACTACCCGAATCACTTTCTTTAAAGTAAGATAATTTTTTCAATAAATCATTTATCTCAGAAACACTATAATATTTATTATTTTTTTCTAAACAAGCCCCTAAACATACAAATACTCTAGCATCTTCAGGAACAATAACTTCTTCATCTTTTAAATCAAGAGTTTTAATAAATCTATCACGTAACATATCTAAATAATTAAGAGGACCACCTAAAAACATTACATTACCTCTTATAGGTTTACCACATGCAAGTCCACTAATAGTTTGATTAACAACAGCTTGCATAATAGATAAAGCTACATCTTCACGAGAACAACCTTCATTTAAAAGAGGTTGTATATCAGTCTTAGCAAATACTCCACAACGAGAAGCAATAGGATAAATAGTTTTACCCTCACGTGCAAGTTCATTTAATCCTTCAGTAGTTGTATTTAAAAGTACTGCCATTTGATCAAGAAAAGCACCTGTACCACCA
Organism: uncultured Caryophanales bacterium; assembly: GCA_947302515.1. Next base: position 17,954 of record CAMYVT010000012.1, on the reverse strand, counting down.
GCACAAGATCCATTCATTCTTTGTTCAATAGTTTGATCAAAGTAAATGATTTTAGCATCTTCTCCACCTAGCTCTATAGCAACATCTACCCCTCTTGAATATTTCTCAATTGCATTTTTACAAGCAATAACTTCTTGAACAAAAGGAATATCTAAATACTTAGCAAGCGCAATAGCACCACTACCAGTCATCATAAGAGAAAACTTATTTTTAGGAAACTTCTCTAATACTTCTTGAAATAATGTTTTTATAGTCTTTTTTGTATCAGAAAAATGTCTTCTATACTCTTTATAAAGAATAGAATCATCCTTATCAAGTACTATCATCTTAACAGTAGTAGATCCAACATCAATTCCAATTCTTAAATTTTTACTCATGTTATCACTTCCCAAAAAGCACTATTACTATTTTACCATTATTTATCAAATAAAAAAATAGACAATTGTCTTAAAAGTGTATAAAAAAAAGACTCAAAGAGTCTTTTATTACTTAGATATTACATCACATATTAACTTACTAATCTCAGTAGGATTATCAATAGGAAGTCCAGCAATCATTCTAGCTTCACTATAAAGAATTTTAGTATATTTATCAAATTCTTCTTTATCTTTTTTATATAATTTTTTTAATTTTTCAGTAATAGGATGTTTTTCATTTATTTCAAGTATCATTTCTGCTTTAATACCCATATCATTAGGCATAGCATCAAATACTTTCTGCATTTCAATAGATACATCACCCTTAGTAGTTAAACATACTGGATGAGTTTTTAATTTATTACTAAATCTTACTTCTTTTACTTCAGTAAGTAATTTAGACATATCCTTTAATAAATCAGAATTATCTTCATTTGCTTTTTTAGTAGCTTTCTTTTCCTCTTCAGATTCTAAATCTAAATTCTCATCACTAACATTTTTAAATGTTTTATCTTCATAAGCTTGAATAGCTGTAATACAGAACTCATCAACGTAATCTGTAAGATATAATATATCGTATTCCTTATCCCTAACCTGTTCAACTTGAGGTAATGCATTAATCTTTTCAATTGAAGCTCCTGAAGCATAATAAATAGCATCTTGATCTTCTTTCATTTCAGTAATGTATTCTGCTAAAGTAATTAATCTTTCATGCTTAGCAGAATAAAACATTACTAAATCTTTTAATTTATCTTTATCAGCACCATAATTATTATAAACACCATATTTTAATTGAACACCAAAAGTCTTAAAGAATGAAATATAATTATCTCTATCATCTCTTAACATTACTTCTAATTCTTTACGTATTTTACCTTCAATATTCTTAGCAATTAACTTAAGTCCTTGAGATTCTTGTAATAATTCACGAGATATATTAAGACTCAAATCTTCAGTATCAACAACACCTTTAACGAAACTAAAGTAATCAGGTAATAATTCAGCACATTTTTCCATTATTAATACACCATTAGAGTATAAAGCAAGTCCTTTTTCATATTCTTGAGTATAGTAATCAAATGGAGCATGACTAGGAATAAATAATAATGATTTATAAGAAGTCATTCCTTCAACAGAAGAAGAAATTACTTTAAGAGGTTTATCATAATCACTAAACTTATCCATATAGAAATTATCATAATCTTCATCACTAACATCTTTTTTAGCTTTTTTCCAAATAGGAACCATACTATTTAAAGTTTCTACTTCTTTAGTATCTTTATATTCATGTTTTTCTTCATCAACTAATTCATGATGAGTAACTTCCATCTTAATAGGAAAACTAATATAATCAGAATACTTTTTAACTAAAGTCTTTAATTCATATTCATCTAAATATTTAGAGTATTCAAACTCATCAGTATCTTCTTTAATCTTTAATTCTATAAGAGTACCAATATCTTTCTTTTTGGCTTCTTTAATAGTATAACCATCTGCCCCTTCTGATTCCCATACATATGCTTCATCAGAATCAACACTCAAAGTTGTAACAGTAATTTTATCACTGACCATAAAAGCAGAATAAAAACCAACACCAAATTGACCTATAATATTAGCTTTCTCTTCTTTACTCATATTTTCTTTAAAAGCAAGAGTCCCACTTTTAGCAATAGTACCTAAATTACTTTCAAGTTCTTCTTTAGTCATACCACAACCATTATCACTAACAGTTAATAATCTCTTATCTTTATCATAAGAAATATTTATTTCTAGTTTATCTCTTTTAACCTTAATTTTCTTATCAGTTAAACTCCTATAATATAATTTATCTAAAGCATCACTTGCATTACTAATCAACTCTCTTAAGAATATATCTTTGTTTGTATAAATAGAATTAATCATTAAATCAAGTAACCTTTTTGATTCAGATTTAAACTCTTTTTTTGCCACAATACCATCTCCTAACTTTATGTGTATAATTAATTTATATCACTCTTTTTAGCACTTGTCAATTACAAGTGCTAAAAAATAATAATAAAAAAGAATAGTATTATATACTATTCTAATCTAAGTATAATTTTCCTGTTTTATCAAAATATAAATATTCATTAAGTTCTGTACGAATCATTGGATATAAGTACCCATCACCATCAATTTCAATAACACCCAATGCATTAGAATTAGGAACAACTTTCTTCTCCAATCCAGCTTTAATTGTATTCATATAATCTTTAGTACCCTCAATATCTACTTTAGAATAATTACCATAGTAAATAATATTATAATCAGTAAGAATAATAATAGTAAAATCAAGAGCATTATCAATTAAAATATAATCCAAATAATCATCATCTTTAGTTAAATAAACATGCTCTTCAGTATCAGTATTATTAATCCAAACTCGACCATTATCAGAATTAGTACCTAATACTAAATCTGTATTACCAAGCGAATAATCACCATAGTAATAGTAATGAACTTGATATGGAGTATCAATCATTTTATTTTTATATTCGGGACATAATCCACCTTCATCAGGTACATTCAATAATAATAAACCACCTATATATAAAGCAATACCTATACCTATTAAATAATCTTTGTTCCCCTTTTTTTCTTTAGGATATAAATCTGTTTGTCTATACATCCAATAACAGAATAATAAATAAGCAACAATTAATACTATTCCCTGTACAATATTAACAGAAATTGATAATAAAGTTGGTTTACCAGATAGGCATTCTCCCATAGAATTTGCTTGACTTAATAATAAACTAAAATCCCACATAGCATGAGTCGCAACAACAACCCATATATTTTTAGTTTTATAATAAACTAAAGCTAAAAATATACCACCAGCAGCTGCATTCATAACTTGCACTAAGGTTTCAAAGAAACCTTGAGTTTCTCCAATATTAACAAAATGAACAACACCAAATATTAATGAAGAAAATAATATAGATAGTATTATTTCTTTTCTATTTCTTGAGTATCTCTCTAAGAATTCATTAAGTAACCATCCTCTACATAAGAATTCTTCAACAATACCAATAAATAAACAATATAAAGCAAGATTAAATACTGCATGCCAATCTAGCGGATTATCTTTAACCAATATACTGATAATACTAATTAAAATGAAGAATCCAGATAATAATAATTCTGGTAAAATATATTGAAAGCTATTAAAGAATCCTTCTCTTTTTTGTGTAAAAATATACTTATTTTTAAACACTAAAATAATTATTAATACCAAACCAGCCCATATAATTTCAAATGTAGCTTCAGGTCCATATTTAGAAGTAGATAAACTACCTTGCATTATACTAGCAACTAACTGTTGGCTAAATAATACAATTAAAAATAAACCAATCATAAAAAGCCAATATACAACTATATGTTTCCTTTTATTCTCCATTTATTCACTTCCCTTTTATCCCATAAATAAATTAATCTTTTTATCTTTATATGCAAGATAAATATTATTCCATAAAACACTTTCAATAAATCTAGCTTTCTTAGGATGCATTAAATATCTAATAGTTAATTCAATATGATCATCTACTATTTTAGTATAAATAATTGGATCATATTTATTAAAGTATACTCTATTATCAGGAGAAATACTATGTAATTCATTAATCATCTTTTGAGGGATAGATTTAATAGTATCATTACTATTTACTATTCTATATAATTCTTTTTTATTTTTAACCAAATCACAATCCATACAGACACGTATTGTTAATTCATTCCATACATATTTAAATCCTCTTGTAATATTCTTTATAGGTTTACTAAAAATAATTGAATTAGGAAAACTAACTACTATACCAGTAGATTGACCATGTTCATCCTTATTAGATACTTCTAGTACTTCAAAACTCATAGCAGAGATATTCATAACATCTCCTTTAAAGTCATCTATTTCAATACGATCTTCCACTCTAAATGGTTTTTTTATTCTAATATAAACACCACAGAAATAATTCATAATAAGTTCACGTAACGCAATAGTCATAGCTGCAGAAATAACAGAAATCAAAGTAACTAAGTTTTTAAAGTAATTACTCCAAAGAATAATTAATATAATTACTTCAATTATATTTAAAAACACTTGAGAAGACTTGTTAATAAAATAAATCTTTCTACTATTTTCAACTCTACCCCTAATTATTATTTTAAGTATATATTTAATAGTAGAAAATAATAAAATTATAATAATAGTAGATAATACAACTAATAAAATATCTTTATTTATAGATGTTAAACCACTTAAGTATTCACAAAAATCTTCTAATAATTTCATTATATCACCCCTTGACAGGACTATACTCTATCATAAATATACTATGATTTCTACTAGTTTAGAGAAGCAAATCAAAGAGTTTACAATTATTTACAAAAAAAAACATAGTTTTTTAAACTATGTTTTATTTTACTATCATCAAAGGAGCTACGTAATAAATATCCGTTCCTTGAACATGATATGAAACTAATATATTTCCTTCAACAGAATAGAAATAATTAAAATTATCATATTGTGCATTTTCAGGGAATTTAGTAATTTCTGCCTTTTCTAAAGACTCCTTTTGATCCTTAATAGCATTTAATGCCATTTCATCAGTAATATTATATGCCTTTTTAAATTCTTCTTGTGTAGTCATAGCATTAGTTTTCTTATCATAAATATATACTTTTGTAGCAGAACTTTGATTTTTATTCGTACATAAATCAACAAATGTATTAGTTACTGCTAAAGAAATATACTTATCACTTTCATAATTATCAAAGCTTCTATCAATATATTTACTATAATTATATTTTTCTTTTGCTTCAGAACATTCATCAGCAGTAAAATCAGAATTTTTTACTTCATTATAGTACTTTTCAGTTTCATTGTTTATTTCCTTAATAGTATCCTGTAAACCTGAATACTCTTTCTTTAAAGCAATAAAATGAAACTTATTATCCGGATAACCGCATTCTTTTGCTTTACAAATCTTAACTGTTTTTATCATATCTTCTGGATAATCATAGAACGTCTCTTTAGGAGGAGAAGTCTTTTTGTGACCAGCAAAGAAGAATATACAACCAATTAATATAATTAAAGCTATAACAATAATTATTATTAATAATGATCTTTTATCTTTTTTTTCAGTTTTATCAGTTTTTTTCATAATTCCTCCTTCTATCCTGGGCATTGATAATATGGGCAGGCATAACTTATACCTCCAAGACATTTACTATAGATATATACATATTTTCCATAACCATAATCCTCATTCAACCAATCAGCTTTTACATATGCTTTATATCCATCATTCCAGATAATATATAATGCACTGGTATATGACCAATTGTTGGTCCAATGAGATACAACACCAGCATATATATCAAATCCATAGTCTGCAAAAACAAATGTATTACCATCACGACAGGCAGTTGCGCTTGGACAACCCCTATAATTGGATGATGAACAACAAGATTGAGTATTACATGAAGCAGAATATGCATTACACTTAGAATTATTATAATTAGATAATTGATACCAAGTTTTAGTTCCTCCTCCACAAGATGCTGAACATCCTGTTTCTTGCCATGATCCTACACTATCACAACAAGCAGGAACATATACTTTACCAGTACAATCAACTGAACTAGAATTTCCCGCTTTATCAACTACTTTCATTTTAGCAGTTGCATTTCTTGCAGAAGAACCACAAGTAAGATTTTTTGTTTTTGTTGTAGTATAAGAACCACCTTCAAGACTATATGTTTTAGACTTAATATCACTAACAGTATCTTCTGTTCCAGTATCATCTACTGCAAATTTTTGATTAGAGTCTTTTGTATAATAACCCGTAACTTTACATTTAGCAGTAGGAGGAGTTATATCAATATTTAAAACTACGTCTTTATTACAATTCTTATAGTTTCCAGCAACATCTGTAGCTCTTGCATTAGTAGTATTATCATAATTGAAATGAACAGTGAAATTCTTTAAATCACTATAATATGAATCATATAGATTTGTAGTACATCCACTTTGATAACTACCATTTTCAGTACATTGAGCAATAATATAAACTCTTTGATTTGTCCATTCACCCTTATATTCTGCTCCTGTAAGACTACCAACCGTAGCTTTAGTTGTACAAGTTGGATCAGTATAATCGATTCTAACAGTTTTGTCCTTTGGACAATCACTACTTTGATTTCCTGCTAAATCTTTTACTTTTCCACCACTGTTGTTATCTCCACCAGCACCAGCTTTAGTAGTATTAATTTCTTTATTATATGTGTAACTATTTATACTGCTAGCATCACAATCACTAAATGTTGCGCCATTGCTTGCACTATTATCTGTACACACTTGTTTAACAACAGCTGTTTTAGCTTTATTACTAGTTCCATGTTTTCCTAACCATTTATTTGTTCCACTACCAGTAGGATTTCCATTAGGATAACTAATAGCTGTTGTACAAGTTGGAGCAACAGTATCAATTCTTACTGCCGTTGTTCCACAAGCGTTACTTTCGTTTCCTGCAATATCAAATACAGTACCACCACCAGAAGCATTATTAGGTCCAAATGCACCAGCCTGTTCATCTAATATATCAGTTTTATATTCATAAGTTCTTTTATTATTTTTATGATCTTTATTACAACCACTCTTTACTCCACCAGTAGCTTGTGGATCAGTACATGACAATGATAAAGTTACAGATTGTCCTTTCTTTAACCATCCATTAGCATTAGGTGCCTTTGTACCTTTATATGTTGGAACCACTCTACAAGTGGGTTTTACTGTATCAATTTTTACTGTAGTTTTTGGACATTCACTACTTTCATTACCAGCATAATCCCAAACATGTCCACCTAAATTATTTCCGTCAACACCAGCGGTTGTTGTTTCTATATCTGTACTATATGTATAAGTTTTCTTATTATCAGCATTATTTGCATCACAACCACTACTATATACATTTGGATCACTACATGTATGACTAAGAGTAGCAGATTCACCATTCTTCAACCATTTAGCACTATTTGGTTTAGTACCAGCTGGACTATATTTAACAGCAACATCACATGTTGGTTTTGTCTTATCTATTTTAACGTAAGCATCAGTAGAATATGCTGAACAGTTTCCTGCTCTATCGCAACTTCTAAATGCTATTTTATGAATTCCTTCTTTTGTTAATTTATAACCAAGACCATTGTTTGTAAATGTTTGTGTAACATCTTTTTTCTCATCTGCTTTAAATGAATTTCTAGCATTAGGATTTTGTTCTCCTAATCTATAAGTAAATTTATTCCATCCTGATAAATCAGTAACACGAGGTGATATATAATCAACTCTTTGATTTAATATAACTGCAGAAACATCAGTATTAGTCCAATACTTAGTTTCTTCACTAGTATTAGGAGCTGGAGCATAAGTCTTTTGACTAGAATTACCTTTATAATATGTAGCTGTAGGAACAGGAGGGGCAGTTCTATCAAGATTTGCATATATTTTTACATAAGTACAGTTACCAGCTTTATCACAAACAGCTAATTCTCCATATCTCTTTCCTTCATTAACAATTTTTAATCCTTTAACAGTACCAGATTGTAATCCATGTTCAGCAGTTGCAAGTTCAGTATCATTAGTTGGATTATCTGTCATACCATTGCTTTTAAATGTTCCGTAATTAGCAGTACCATTACCTTGTTCACTCTGACTATTATCAAGTGAAGCACTAGATGCAATAGCAGAATTACCAGTACCTCCACCAACAAGTGAATTATTTGTTTTCCAACTATATGAATATAGATATAAATTATCCTTAATTTCTACATCCATCATAATACCATAAGGATATTTCGCTTTATTCATCCATTTCTCATCAGTAGTTCCAGTTACATCAGCAAATTCATTAGCATTTATTACTAAACTAGGCATAGTAGCATTTGCAACATCTTGATCTTTAACAGTCTTTGTTAAAACTTGATCACCTCTACTACCATTTTCATTTATTTTATAGAATGTAACTTTTACCTCAGGAGATTGTAAATCAACATTAGCTCTAACATAACATTTTGTTGTATTATTTGTATTATCTTCAAGAGTAATATAACTCCATCTAACACCTAAGTTATAATCAATACCAGATACACTATCATAATCATTTGGCCATGATCTAGTAAATCTATCTCTCTTACATCCTGAACCAAATCCATCAGAACAATCTACAGATATACGAGCAGGATAAGTACGAGAACTACCTGATGCTATAACATCTTTATTACCAAAACTAACTTTATTAATCCAATCATTATCATCATTTGCTGCTCCTTCAATAGTTCCGCAAATTGGATTTTGTTTATCTTCATAATTACCTTCAATGTTACTAAAATCAGTCTTTCCACCTTGTTCATTAATAACTGATACATCTACACGAATATTACTAAATCCAGTTAAACTAATATAACTAGATAAATTTTTAGAAGTAACAGAAATAGTTGGTTCAAAACCACCTTTAATAGATTCAGAATCAAACACCTGTGTATAAGCATCATCTGGATTATTAGTAGCTTTTACATATATAGAATAACTATAACTATAAATACCAATAGAATCATCATCTGAAGATCCCTTCATAGTAAATGAAAATTTAGCATCTTTAACATCATTAAAGTTACCAGAAGCATTTTGGGATCCACCAGTAAACTTAAAGTTGGTAACAACTGGTTTTGGAACTTCTACTTCAGCAGGAACTTCATCATCACCACAATATAAATAAGTAGTATATGAGTACTCCCCTTCATTTAATTTATATACACGTACAAATGAGTTTTCCATACAGCTTTCGCCATCTTCATTTGTAATGTTTTCTTTCAAATAATTTTTATTTTTTAAATCAGCTATTCCAACACGTGTATCATCACCTATTAATTTAGGGAACAATTCACGGTTAGCTTGTAGATATAATTGTGCTGCCATAGAAACACTCTTCTTATTTTGAGAAACCTTTTCTTTTTTAGCACCATCAATATAACGAGTAACTCCTGCTATTGCAAGTACTGATAAAGCTCCTACAATAACAATAACAGCAAGTAATTCCACTAGCGAGAAGCCACGCTTATTTAATTTTGTTTTTATTCTTTTCCTCATACATTACACTCCTACTATACTACTATACTATAATAAGTATACCACAACCAAAAAAAAGATAAAGAAAAATTTTATCTTTTTTTAATATGAACCTCTCGAAGTTGCATTTCACTAACGTCTCCAGGAGCTCCCATAAGTAGATCTGCACCACTGGCAGATAATGGAAATGCAATAGTATCACGAATAGATTCTGTGTCTAAAAGAAGCATAATCATACGATCAATTCCAGGAGCCATCCCTGCATGAGGAGGAGCACCATATTGAAAAGCTTCATATAAAGCCTTAAATTTGCTCTTTAGGTCTTCTTCAGAATATCCTGCTATCTCAAAAGCTTTTCTCATGATATCTAAATCATGGTTACGAACAGCTCCACTAGCCATTTCAATACCATTACATACAAAGTCATACTGATAAGCAAGAATATCTTCAGGTTTCTTAGTAGTTAAACTATCCATTCCTCCTTGAGGCATACTAAATGGGTTATGAGTAAAGATGAAAGACTCGTCTTCCTCACTCCATTCATACATAGGAAAGTCTTTTACTATGCAGAAAGCAAAAGTATCTTTATCAATTAAATCAAGTTTTCTACCAAGTTCATCTCTAATTTGAGAAGCATAAGTATAAGCATGAGTTCTATCTGCTATAAAGAAGATAACATCCCCTGCTTTAAGTTTAGCAACACTAATTAAATCATCTCTTTCTTCTTCAGTAAGAAATTTATCAATTGGTCCTACAAAACTCATATCAGATTCGACTTTAAAATATCCAATACCAGCACTCATACCAATACTTTTAGCAAAATCACCCAATTCATTAAACCATGAGTTAGATTTATCTGCTATATCAGATACAACAATACCTTTAACAGTAACACCTCTAAAAGGTCTAAATGAAGTTTCTTCAAATACATCAGTTAAATCAATTAGAGTAAGAGGGTTTCTAAGATCAGGTTTATCAGTACCATACTTTTCCATTGCTTCTTTATAAGTTAATCTTACAAATGGAGTAGTAATTTTCTTATCACTAAACTTTTTAAAAGTCTTAGTAAATACTTTTTCACCTATCTCTAATACATCCTCTTCTTCAGCAAAAGCCATTTCAAAGTCTAATTGATAGAATTCCCCATATACTCTATCACTTCTAGCATCCTCATCTCTAAAACATGGAGCTATTTGGAAGTATTTATCAAATCCACTACACATTAATAATTGTTTAAATTGTTGTGGAGCTTGAGGTAAAGCATAGAATTTTCCTTGAAACTTACGACTAGGAACAATAAAATCTCTCGCACCTTCAGGAGAAGAAGCAGTAAGTATAGGAGTTTGTAACTCTAAAAAATCTTCTTTTTTCATTATTTCTCTTAAATAATCAATAACTTGACTTCTAAATATAATTTTATCTTTCATTTTAGGGTTTCTAAGATCAAGATATCTATATTTAAGTCTAACGTCTTCTGATACTTCATGAGAAGTCATTACTTCAAAAGGTAAAACATTTTTACTTTTACCAGTAACTTCTATATTAGAAACTAATAATTCAATAGTACCAGTACTAATACGTTCATTATAATCGTCTTCATCTCTCTTACGAATAGTACCAGTAATACTTACGCTACTTTCACGAGTAATACCATCGAAGATAGAATCATCATTAGAAACAACTTGTATAACTCCACTAGAATCTCTAACATCAACAAATATTACTCCACCATGGTCACGAATATTCTCAACGAACCCCGCAACTTTTACTTCACTACCAATTAAAGATTCATCTAAGTCTATACATTTATGAGTTCTATATCTATCCATCTTTACCACATCTCCTTTCTAATTCTTCTATAATTATTTCTTTTGATAAATTTGGGTTTGCTTGTCTATTAGACTGTTTCATTGTCTGCCCAATAAAATAGTTAATAGCAGACTTGTTACCATCCTCTACATATTGTCTAACTACTTCAGCATTCTCATCCATAATAGAACAAATTAATTTTAATAAAGTATCTCTATCACTAATTTGAGATAAACCTTTCTTTTTAACTAATTCCATAGGTTCAGTCTTAGCATCAATTGCTTCATATAATAATTTTTTAGAAGCATCTAAACTCATTTTATCATCACTAACAAGTTTAATTACATCACTTAACATCTTAGGTGTTATAAATAAATCTTCTATTTCTATTTCTAATTTCTTTAAAGTACTTAAAATACTAGTAGTCATAAAGTTAACTGTTAAAGAAATATCACTTCCGTATGATAATACTTCTTCAAAATAATCAGCTAATCCTCTACTCTTACTTAATATAGCTGCATCATATTCACTAATTTTATATTCATCAGTATATTTTAAATATCTTTCTAACTTTAATTCTGGTAGTAATTCTTCTAATTCAGACTTTAGTTCTTTACTAATTGGTGTTGATGGAATATTTGGTTCTATAAAATATTTATAGTCTATTGCATCAACTTTTTCTCTCATTGAATAAGTTTTTCCATCCTCTGCAATTCTACGAGTCTCTTGAATAACCTTTTCACCTTTACTTAATAATTCACTCTGTCTTTTTATTTCATACTCTATTGCTGCTCTAACATCACTGAAAGCATTGATGTTTTTCATCTCTACTTTAGTACCTAATTCTGTATCAGTATCCTTCATTAAAGATATATTTACATCACATCTCATTTGACCATAGTTACTTCTAGCTTCACTAACTCCTAGATATAAAAATACATCTCTTAAATCCTCTAAGAAAGTTACTGCTTCATCAGCACTATGAATACAAGGTTCAGTAACAATCTCCATTAAAGGTACTCCACTTCTGTTGTAATCAATTAATGAATACTTTGGATAATGTTCAAGTGAAGCAGTATCCTCTTCTAGATGTAAATCATGAATATCCACTCTTTTTATTTTTCCATCTACTAAGATATCTAAATATCCATGTATACCCATAGGTTTAGTATTCTGAGTAATTTGATAACCTTTAGGTAAATCAGCATAATAATAGTTTTTACGATCAAATATTACTTCATCAGGTATTTCACAATGTAATGCCATAGATGTTAAAATACTTCTTCTAACAGCTTCTTTATTTGCTATAGGAAGTATTCCAGGAAGTCCTAAATCTACTGTAGAAACATTAATATTATGTTCTTCTGTAAAATAGTTTGGTGCTGCAGAAAAGTTCTTTGTTTTAGTATCTAACTCACAATGAACTTCAAGTCCAATAACTGGTTTAAACATCTTCATCACCCACCTTACTATAAATACCTCTTAGTCCAGTAACTTCTTCTATCTTAAATCCAAGACTAAGTACTACATCATCTTCCTTTACTTTACCAGTAATGTTTAATCCTACTGGCATATCAGATACAAATCCATAAGGAATAGTAATAGATGGAAATCCTCCAAAGTTTCCAATAGCTAAATGGTTTTCAAGTATTAAATATCTATCAGATAATTTTTCGGAAGTAGCTTCAAATTTAGGAGCACCTCCTCCACTACATGGAGCAATCATCCCATCATATTCCTTAAAGAATTCATTCATTTTATCAACAATCATTCCTCTAACTCTTTGAGCATTTAAGAATAATTTTTCTTGATTTTCTTTTTGCAATATATAACTACCTAAAACAAAACGCCTTTTAATTAATTCAGAAAAACCCTTCGTTCTAGCATCAAACATAATCTCTTCTACAGAGTCTCCTGATCCTCTAGGACCAAACTGTATACCAGTAAGGTTAGAGTTGTTAGAAGTAGCTTCAGCACAACTAATACACATATATGTAGGATAAATTGCTTCTAATAATTCCTTATCCATTGATACTTCTTCTACAGTAATACCTAATTTTCTAATCTTATCAAGCATTTCATGGAATTTAGTAATAGTCTCTTTTAAATCTTTATCATCACTATCTTTATAAGTATCTTTTCCACATATTTCTTTTATATAGAATAACTTTTTACCCTTATAAACACTATCAATTAACTCTTCATAACATTTACCATCATCTTTTATAGTAACCATATCATGTATATCTTGTCCTTTTAAGATATCAGTAACTATAGCAGCATCTCTAACACTTCTAGTAAACATAGCAACATGATCTAGACTTGATGCAAAAGCAAATAATCCATATCTAGATATCCTTCCATATGTTGGTTTAAACCCTACTAATCCTCCAAAAGCTGCAGGTTTTCTAACACTATCTCCAGTATCACTACCAATAGAAAAAGGTACTATTCCAAGTGCTACACAAGCAGCACTACCAGCAGAACTTCCACCAATCATTCTACTTTTGTCCCATGGATTTCGAACTACTCCAGTATGTCCAGTAGTACCAGTTCCACCCATAGCAAGTTCATCTAATACTGTTTTACCAATTAATACTGCTCCAGCATTCTTAAGTTTCTTGTAAATAGTTGCATCATATACAGGAACATAATCTTTTAAGATATTAGAAGAAGCAGTAGTAAGAATACCACTAGTAGAAAAGTTATCTTTTAAAGCATAAGGTATTCCACATAATTTAGTATCCCTTTCTTTATACTTTAATTTATCAATAATAGTTACAAAAGAGTTATATTCTTCTTGAAAAGAATGAGCCAAAGTATTAGCATGAGAAAACACTTCATCTACAGTAATTTTTCCACTATCAATATCTTCTCTAAGTTCAACTATACTTTTTCCTCTATACATCTTCATTCACCACCTTTGGTACTTTGACTTGATCATCAATTTGATGTTTAGCATTTTCTAATACTTCACCAACAGTTAAGTAGTCACCCACCTCATCTTCTCTTAATGACACATCAGTATTTGGAAAAGGAAAAGTCATAGGAGAAACTTTTTCAATTCCTTCAATCTTACCAATCAAGTCCATTTGTTTTAAAATAATATCAAATTCTTCTTGTAATGTTTTATATTCTTCATCATTCATATCAAACATTAACTTATTAGCATACATTTTTAATTTTTCTTTTTCAATCATTTTAATCACTCCTTATAAACAAAAAACACTAGTCTTTATCTCCTACTATCTCTAGTAAGGGACGAAGACTAGTGTTTCCGCGGTACCACCCTTATTATCACAGATTACTCTATGATCACTTTCGGTTCCATCAAACCTAAGCATTATTAACGGTATGCAATCCGGCTTATTCTACTCAATTCTTTAAGCACTCAGAAGTGTTCTTTCAAAATAACGTTTTATTAAGTTCCACCAAACCTTAACTCTCTGTAAAAACTGATTATTTTTACTTTTCTTCCTCATCGATTTCAGTTTACATTATATTATAATAAATAGTATTTGTCAAATTAACTATAATTAAGCTCTTTGTCTTCTCTTCTTTTCTAATAGAAATAGAAGTATCCAAATCATATTTTAATTCCTCCAATAACCCCCAATTGGTAGACATATTATATCATAAAAACACTATTTTTGCAAATTATACATGATATAATAAGTATAAAAGAAGGTAATAATTATGAATTTTGATTTTAGTAGTATTAAATTTGATTATAATTCAAAAGTAATATTAACATACTTATTTATTTGTTTAGGAGTATGGCTCCTAAACATAATAACTAGAGGAAAAACAAATAAAGTGTTTTTTGAAAATTATAGATCAAATCCTCTAAATCCATTAACTTATATTAGAATGTTTACCCATTGTATAGGACATAAAGATCTAGATCATTTAATAAGTAATTTTTTATATATATTATTAGTAGGACCAATGATAGAAGAAAAATATGGAAGTATTAATTTAATAATAATGTTTGCTATAACATCTCTAGTAATAGCTTTATATAACATAATATTTACAAATAATGTAGTATTAGGTGCATCAGGTAATGTATATATGTTAATAGTATTAAGTTCTTTTACAAATATCTCAGAAGGTAAAATACCATTAACACTAATTCTAATATTAATATTCTATGTAATAGGAGAAGTAAGAAGATCAATATTAGAAAATAAATCAAAAGTATATCATGATGGACACTTAATAGGAGCACTCTGTGGATTAATATTTGGATTTATATTTCCAATAATATAAAAAAAGAACCATAAAGGTTCTTTTATTATGTCTTTATCAAAACATTACTACTAGTTAAATTATTATTGCCACTATTAGTAATAATCCAGTTCTGATCATTAGCATCTTTTACATATATTTTATTTGTTGTTTTCCAATTACCAAAAATATTTGAATATGTTGTAACATTACTGAAATTAAATGTTGATAAATCAATTTCAAAATTACTATTAGCATAACCTGTATTAAAGAACATATTAATCATGGATGTTATATTACTTGTGTCAAATTTACTACCTAAATTTAATGTAAATGATGGATTTGAATAACCTGTTCCTTCAAACATTCCATAATTACCGGAATAACCCGAACCTGGAGTAATGTATAAATGTGTTGTATTCATTTCACTAACATTACTGGTATCAAATTTAGAACCCAAATCCAAAGTAAAGACTGTACTACTATAACCTGTTTGATAAAACATAGCACCCATATTTACCACATTACTCGTATCAAATTTATCTCCCAAATCTAACATAAATGTTTGACTTTCTTTTCCTGCACGCGCAAACATACAATTCATACTTGTCACATTTTCCGTATTGAATTTATTACCTAAATTTAAAGTAAATGAATTGCTATTGTTGCCTGTTGCATAAAACATAGATTGCATAGTTGTAACATTACTGGTATCAAATTTGTCGCCCAAATTCAAAGTGAAAACTGGACTACTATAGCCGGTTGTCGAAAACATACCATCCATATCTGTTACATTGCTGGTATCAAATTTATTTCCGAGATTTAATGTAAAAATTGGACTATCATATCCTATTCCACCAAACATACGATACATATTTGTTACATTGCTTGTATCAAATTTAGATCCCAAATCTAAAGTCATTAATGTACTGCTATTGCCGGTTGTCGAAAACATACTATCCATATTTGTTACATTGCTTGTATCAAATTTAGAACCTAAATCTAAAGTAAACACTGTACTACTAAATCCAGTTGATTTAAACATACTGCTCATATCTGTTACATTGCTAGTATCAAATTTATCACCCAAATTTAAGGTGAAGCCTTGACTATTATAACCTGTCCTAAAAAACATATTCTTCATTGTTGTTACATTACTAGTATCAAATTTTGAGCCTAAATCTAAGGTGAAAATTGTGCTATAATTCCCTGTGTCAAAAAACATATTATTCATATTCGTTACACTACTGGTATCAAATTTTGAGCCTAAATCTAAGGTGAAGGCTGTACTGTTATAGCCGGTGCCAGAAAACATTGCATACATATCTGTTACATTGCTTGTATCAAATTTATTTCCTAAATTCAAAGTAAAGTCATTACTTTTATAACCAGTATCACGAAACATGATAGACATATCGATTACATTACTGGTATCAAATTTGTCGCCTAAATCTAAGGTGAAAAACCGGCTACTATAGCCAGTATAATTAAACATTTTACTCATATTTGTTACATTACTGGTATCAAATTTGTTGCCTAAATCCAAAGTGAAAACAGTACTTTTATTACCTATATTATCAAACATGATTTGCATGTTTGTTACATTACTGGTATCAAATTTGTTGCCTAAATTTAATGTAAATATTGGACTATTGTATCCAGTAGAGCTGAACATACTGCTCATATTTGTTACATTACTGGTATCAAATTTATCGCCCAAATCTAAAGTAAACACTGTGCTGCTATAGCCAGTATGATCAAACATAGCACTCATGTTTGTCACATTATTTGTATGAAAATTATTACCAAGATTTAAGATGAAAATCGAACTATTATATCCAACTTGCATAAACATGGCTCCCATATCTATAACATTACTTGTATCAAATTTATTACCCAAATCTAAAGTAAACACTGTACTACTAAATCCAGTTGAATTAAACATGGCTCCCATATCTATAACATTACTGGTATCAAATTTATCGCCTAAATCTAAAGTAAAAACTGTGCTGGTACGACCAATCTGATAAAACATACATCCCATATCGGTTACATTACTCGTATCAAATTTATTTCCGAGATTTAATGAGAAAACTGGACTACTATAGCCTGTATTTTGAAACATAGCATCCATATCTGTTACATTACTTGTATCAAAATTATTACCCAAATCTAGAGTAAATACTGTGCTATTATAGCCGGTGTCGTAAAACATACTACTCATATTTGATACTCTAGAAACATCCAGATTTTCTATCCCATTTATTTGATCAACACCGCGCATACTATAAAATAAATAACTACTATTTTCATTCGCATATAAATGACCATCACCTTGTATATATAAATCATACTTT
>CAMYVT010000011.1 GCA_947302515.1 uncultured Caryophanales bacterium | reverse complement strand
GTTTTTCCTTAACCTTACTCTCATGTCCAGAATAAGTATTAACTACATACCATTGTTTTTCCATATTAGATCCCCCTTACATAAATAAAGATTGTAATAATGCAAATAAAACATATATTACATAGAAGAATAAAGAGCAAAAAACAATAAAGCAAATAACTGCAATAGAGTATTTAACCATATCTTTTTTAGAAGTCCAATGAACCTTTAAAAACTCATTTTTTACTCCATTACAGAAAATACGAAAACGAGTTAATAAACTCTTCTTTTCATCTTTATTTGTTTTCTTAACTGTTTTTTCTTCTTTCTTTGTATTCTTATTACTCTTTTTTTCTTTTGAAGATTTTTCCTTTACTTTTATTTTAGAAGTATTATAAGTATCTTCAACAACTCTTTTACGAACTTCAGCCATATCTTCACCCATCCATTTTTTCAAAATAAAAACACTTCTAAGTGCTTACACATATAAAATAGCATAAACATATAGAAATGTCAACATATACATTATTATATAAGACTAAGAAGCCAACTAATAAATCCAATTATAAATAGACTTGCAAAAATAACAGTTGGTATTAATAAATAACTAACAAAAGCAGCCTCTTTTAATCCATTTATTTGTTTATATATAGCATCATTAATTTTGTTATTTTCAAGTGGTTCAGCATCATAATGAGTATCAGTTTTTTGTAATGATTTTCCACCCTCTGCACCTTGTAGTTCCGCCTCTAAAGTTTCAAGATCTCTATTCATTTTCTCAACAGCATATTCATTAAAATATACAGAAGCACCTCTTTGAACTACTCCACGATAATAAGGAATGTCTCCCTCTGGAATAAAACGAGCAAGATCATCAAAATTATTTCTTAGAAATTCTGGAGTTAAATATTTTAAGGTTTTTGTATATAAACCAATTTGTATTAAAGCAGAATTAAATATATCTTCTTTAATCATATTCTTTTTTCTAACAGGATCATTTTTAGGTAATTCCATCAAATTATCAAATTGTATATAATCAGGCCTATTATTAAGAACCTGAATCTTTGTAGGATAGAAAACTTCAATACAATAATCATGATCATGAATATAATTAAGAGCAATATCCATGTTCAAAAAGAGTTCACGCATTTGTTCTTCTGAACGATGAAACTTTATCCATTCCAATAAGTTGACTTTTTCAACATCTCTTTTATTAGATGCCATACACATCACCTATCTTATCATTCTATCCTAATATAATTGTAAAACAAAAAGAAAAAAAAGACAATTTAAATTGTCTAATTAAACATATAATACATATTCTTTACGAATCTTATCTTGTATTTTTTTAACCATAAATTGAGCTTTTCTAACAGGTATTTCCAACAAATCAAATATCTCATGATAATGAAAATGATTCATTCTAAGTTCAAAGACACAATAATAGTCAAAAGGAAAAGAATATATAATATCCCAAATATTATAATATAATTCTCTATCAGAAAAATAATCTTCAAGCAAAGGAAAGTTATCTTTTAAAGATATTTCATCTAAATCAACATATAAATCATTACTAATATTTTTAGACTCACAAGTAATTCTTTTACAAAAACTTAATATTTTACGATGAATACATATAATAACAAAAGTATAGAATAATGCATTTTTATTTTCATCATAATAATTAACAGCTTGTTGAAAACCAATATAACCTTCCTGAATAAAATCATCTAAATCATAACCATAAGTACTATAACTCTTATAATAATCACTAGCTATTCTTCTTATAATAGGTAAATACTTATCAAATAACACCCCATAAGAATCATCATCTTTTTCTCTTACCATATAAACAAGTTCATAATCATTGTATTTTTTATAATCCATATATCCTACTTTCTATTTCGGATTACCTCATATATCATTATTCCTGTTGCAACACTAGCATTTAAACTATTAGTTTTTCCATACATTGGAATTTTAACTAAATAATCACATTTTTTAGATACTAATTGAGAAATACCATTACCTTCATTTCCAATAATAATTGCTATCTTTCCAGAATAATCTATTTCTCTATAATCTATACTATTTTCTAGTGAAGTTCCTACAATCCAATAACCAACTTCTTTTAATTTATCAATACTATTAGCAATATTAGAAACTGAAACTATATTCATTGCATCAACTGTACCAACACTTGTCTTCATAACAGTAGCATTAACTTGTACTTGTCTATCTTTTGGAATAATAATTGATTTTATTCCAGCAGCTTCACAAGTACGAATAATAGCTCCAAAATTATGAGGATCTTCAATATGGTCTAGTATGACAATTATTTCTTCATTAGAATCCAAAACAGAATCTAAATTATTATAATGATAATCCGGAATAGATAGAATTATACCTTGATGTACTCCCCTTGCCAAATCATCCATTTCATGTTTTGACTTAAAAATACAATTCAAATTAGCTTTTTCAATTAATGAAATTAAATTTTTATCATTAAAACCATCTTGTAAAAATACTTTTTGTATCTTTTTAGGATTATTTAACAAATCTCTAGCAACATTTCTTCCATATACATACATATTAATCACTCAAGATGAAATTCATAATCTCATCTATCCTTTCTTTATTATTAGTTAAATCTAAATAACCAATCAATGCTTCTAATCCAGTAGCATATTTATAAGTTAATATATCACAACTTTTAGGATGAGAAGTAGTTTTATAATTTCTAGCTCTTTTTACAACATCTAATTCAATATCTAATAAATAATTATTATCAATCATAGAAGTCAAATATTGTGCTTGTGAATTAGCACTTACATACTTAACAGCTTCTTTTTGCAAATCATTAACATTCCCAATACCTTTATTAATTAAATGTTTTCTAACATAGTTCTCATATATAGTATCACCTAAATAAGCAAGAACTAAAACATTGATTTCTAAAACATTCATAAAATCACCAAGCACATTATATCATATTATTAATAAACAAGTAATTATAACAAAAAAAGATTAGAAATCTAATCTTTTATAATCTCATATGTTGTACCTTCTCTAGTATCAATTAATTTAATGCCACGAGCAAGTAATTCATCACGAATCTTATCTGCCGTAGCAAAATCTTTATTTTTCTTTGCTTCTTTTCTCTCTTCAATTAATTTATTAATTTCAGAATCCAATTCAGAATCAATAGATTCTTCTTTTTTATCTAAATCTAAAGAAAACACCCTATCAAAATCCATAACTAATGCTTTCTTAGTAGAATCATTTAATTCATTATCTTTTAACAATTCATATAATACAGCCAAAGCATTAGATGTATTTAAATCATTTTCAAGAGACTCTTTAAATTTAGAAACATATTTATTAAACAAATCCTCATCAATAGATTCGTCTTCATTTAAATTGCTAATTTTATTACGTAATTTATTTAAAGTCTTTTGTGCTTGTTCTAAATTATCATAAGTAAATAATAACTGTTTACGATAATGAGATCCTAAACACATAAATCTAAAAGCTAAAGGGTCATAACCATGTTTTTCTAATAATGAAACAGTAAGAATATCTCCTTTAGATTTACTCATCTTACCAGATTCATCTATTAAATGTTCATTATGAAACCAATAATTACACCATTTATGTCCTAAATATGCTTCACTTTGAGCTATCTCATTAGTATGATGTGGAAAAATATTATCCACTCCTCCACCATGAATATCTAAATGTTCTCCTAAATATTTTAAAGAAATACCTGAACATTCAATATGCCATCCAGGATATCCTTTTCCCCATGGAGAATCCCATAACAATTCATGATTTTCAAATTTACTAGTTGTAAACCACAAAGCAAAATCTGCTTGATTTCTTTTATTAGAATCTTCATCAACACTTTCTCTTGCTCCAACAACTAAATTACTATCTTGATTAGTTAAACAATAATAATTATCTAATTTAGAAATATCAAAATAAATATTTCCTCCTGATTCATAAGCATAATCATCTTCTAATAATTTTGTAATAATCTTGATGTATTCTGGAATATTTTCCGTAGCCGGACTAACAATCTCTGGCACCTTACAGTTTACTTTTTCGAAATCCACGAAAAAGGCATCTGTATAAAACTTAGCAATCTCCATTGCAGATTTATGCTCACGTTTTCTAGCTACTTCCATCTTATCTTCACCAGAATCACTGTCACTTGTTAAATGACCAACATCAGTAATATTCATAGCACGAGTAACATCATATCCTAAATATCTTAAAGTCTTATCTAAAATATCATGCCCAATATAATTACGAATATTACCAATATGAGCATAGTGATAAACGGTAGGACCACAAGTATATAATTTTACTTTACCTTCTTCGTAGGGAATAAAATCATCGATTTTTTTCGTTAAAGTATTATAAATTCTCATATTATCACCACCTGAGACAATTATAGCAGATAATAAAAAAAAAAGAAGCAATTTGCTTCTTTTTTATTAAACTAAAGCCAAAATTATGAAAATAATTAATAAAACAATAAATAATTCTAGTAATAATTTCCAAATGTTCTTTAACCAATCTTTGTAAGAAACACCTAAGTAAGCTAAAGTACACATTAAGATTACACTAGTAGGTGCAAAGATTGCAGCAAAACCATACATAGTTTGGCAAATAATAGCAATTATTCCATAGTTTGCAGCAGAATCAGCTACTGAAACAAGATATGGTAAGAATGCTTGATATACATAAGATGGGTCAACATTTAATACTGCAGCTAATAATGCAGTAATAACAGTAGTACCAACATTAAATCCTTTAGCCATTCCTAAGATAACTTTATATAAGAATAATTGATATGGATGATATGTTACCAAAACAAGAATTGTATATAAAGCTAACATAATGAATGCAGGTAATAATGCTTTTTTAGCACCAGCAATAGCTCCATCTACTAAATCACTAAATTTAACCTTGTAAATAATAGCTAAGATAACTATTAATAATGTAACTGGTAAGAATAAATCTATATAATTCCAGTTTCCAAATGAGTTAACAGTACCATAAATCTTATCAAATATAGGGAATCCAAATAATTCGAATTCAGTTACCTTAGTAGTAATATCGTCAAATAAAGTAACACCAAATCCTCCTTCACCCCATGTAATCCAAGCCATAACTAATAGAATAAATAATAATATAAATCCTACTACAAATGGCCATACTTTATGAGTTACTTCAACTCTTGTAGGAACAAGATATTCATCATGAGCAGAATCAGCAACAACAGATTCTTTAACAACAATAATATCTTCTTCTCTTAGTGCTGCTTTATTTGCATTTTTACGAGTACTCTTCTTTGTAGTAGTACTCTTCTTAGCTGTAGATTTCTTAGTAGTTGTAGTCTTTTTAACAGTTGTTGTCTTCTTAGTTGGAGTCTTAGTTTTTTCAAGAACAATTTTCTTAGCAACAACTTCTTCTTTCTTAGCAGGCTTTGGAGCAACTTTTACTTCTCCCATAAATTTCTTGATATATACAAAAATATTAATTAGTAAAATAATAATTGCTACTGCTAAAATTAAGAAACGAACACCAAGTTGGTAATCAGCTTTTAAATCTAAAACAGTAATTAAAATACTATTATTATTTGCATATGTAGTACCTACTAAACCAGCAGCTAAAGATCCAACAACAACCATAGCTGCAACAATCTTATCATATCCCATCAATAAGATTAATGCTACAATTAAAGGAATAAAGATTGCAAATCCAATTTGTAATCCAGCAACACTTACTCCTAAAGCAAGAATAATTACTGTAAGAACAATAAATACTTTTGCATTAACTTTCGCAACAACCTTATCTAAGAATGTACGATAAGCTGGAATTTTATATAAAATTCCATAAAAACAACCAACTAGAACTAAATAAAGTGCATAATGACCAAAGTATGACAATGAAGTCATAAAGTAATTAAACACATTAGATAATCCCATTTGCATGCGTCCTTGCTCTACATACTCACTTGAAAAATAAGCAGCTGGAAAAATCCAAGAAAGTACTAGTAATACTAGAGTAGTAATAAGAACGACTTTTAATGTATTATGTTTTTTCATAATTAACCTCCCATAATAATTATAAATCAATTATCCTTTTTTTTACAAGCTTTTAGGCTTAATTTCCTTAAAAACAAATAAAAAAGTATGATTAAATCATACTTTTTATCTTCTTTCTTTCATTGTTGGGAATAAGATAACATCACGAATAGATTCTTGTTCAGTAAATAACATCATTAATCTATCAATACCATATCCAATTCCACCAGCAGGAGGCATACCATATTCTAATGACTCTACAAAATCCATATCAATATCATTAGCTTCATCATTACCTAATTCTCTTTCAGCAATTTGTGCTTCAAATCTTTCTAATTGATCAATAGGATCATTTAATTCAGTATAGGCATTGGCAAATTCCTTTCCACCAATAAACAATTCAAATCTATCAACAAATCTCGGATCATCAGGATTCTTTTTAGTTAATGGACTAATTTCAATTGGATGTTCATATAAGAATGTAGGTTGAATTAATGTTTCTTCTACAAACTCTTCAAAAAATCTACTAACTATATGCCCATATGTTTTTTCATGATCTTCTAATTCTATATGATGATCTTCAGCTAATTTTAAACATTCATCTAAATCAGTAATATTCTTAAAATCTATTCCTATAACTTCTCTAATAGAATCACACATACTAATTCTCTTCCAAGGACCTTCTAGATTAATTTCATTTCCATCAAAATTATATGTCATCTTACCACAAACATCTTTAGCAATCTTAGTATACATTTCCTCAGTCATATTCATCATACCTTCAAGATCACTATAAGCAAGATATGCTTCCATTAAAGTAAATTCTGGATTATGTTTTGGATCCATACCTTCATTTCTAAATACTCTACCAATTTCATAAACAGCTTCCATTCCACCAACTAATAATCTTTTCAAAGGTAACTCTAAAGCAATTCTTAAATACATATCAATATCTTGCGCATTATGATGAGTTGCAAAAGGTCTAGCACTAGCTCCAGTAAGTAATGTTGTAAGAACAGGAGTCTCAACTTCTGTAAATCCAATACTATCCATATAATTTTGAATACAACGAATAATTTTAGGTCTTAAGAAAGCAACTCTCTTAGATTCTTCATTCATAATTAAATCAACGTATCTTCTACGATATCTTTCTTCAACATCAGTAAGACCATGGAACTTTTCAGGTAAAGGTCTAAGAGCTTTAACTAAGTGAGTATACTCTAAACATTTAATAGTAACTTCACCAGTCTTAGTCTTCATAATTTTACCATATACTCCAACTATATCTCCAATATCAGCACTCTTAAACAATTCATAAGTTTCTTCACCAACATCATTAATAGATATATATATTTGGATAGAACCAGACTTATCTTGAATAGTAAAGAATGATGCTTTTCCCATTCTACGAATAAACATAATACGTCCAGCAACTTTAGCCGTATCAGACATTTTTTCAAATTCATCATGTTCAACGTCTTTATATTTATCAACTATATCCTTAGCAAAATCCTCTCTATCATAGCGATGCCCAAAAGGATCTAAACCAAGCTCTCTTAACTTATCAGCTTTTTCTCTTCTAACAATCTCTTGTTCACTTAATTCTCTCATATTTTCACTCCTAATTATTTTTAATAACTTTTGTATGAACTAAACTATCATGAATAGCAAGTCCTTTTTTATCAACTATAATCATAATAATAGATATAGCTGTAATTAAATATTGTATAAAAGTAAATATCTCTACACAACCAAAATAAACTTCTCTAGATGCAAACATAATAAATAATACAGAAATAATATTTAATAATAAGAAATCAGCTATTAAAGCACGAAATAATAATTTGTTAGAATCTAAATTACCCGAAGTAGAAACAATTCTCATTCCAAATAATTTTTTACCTAATGTTTGTCCTTTATTATATAAAGGAAGTACAACATAATATAATAATCCAACTAATATAGATATAATTGAAACTAAAACAGTCCCTCTAGCCATCATATATTCTATATTTACTATTTCAACTGAATACTCTTTATCTGTAATATCTTTACTTTGATACTTTTCAACAATTTGTTTGCTCTCATTAGACATTGATATCAACTTATCTGAGTCAATAAAAGGCATAGCAATCAAACTTGCCAAAAGTAAAACAATAAATCCATCTAAAAGAAATGCAAGAAATCTTGTAACGAAAAATGGTTTCTCACCTTTGCCATCTTTCTCATCTTCTGACATACTATCCCTCCTTGAACTCATTTAATAAAGAAATTATATCATGAATATCAGAAGTTTGATAGACTTTATTTTTTAACTCATTAGCTCCTTTTATACCTTTAAAATACCAAGCAATATGATTTCTAATTTCTAAGCAAGCAATCTTTTCACTCTTTAACTTCATTAAATAATCTAAATGTTTTAAACACATATCTACTCTATCATTCAAAGTAATATTAATTAATTCATCACCATTTAAATAATTAATAGAATTCTTTATAAGCCACGGATTACCTAGTACACCTCTACCAATCATAACAGCATCACAATTAGTTTCATCAATCATTCTTTTAGCATCCTCAGGAGTTTTAACATCTCCATTACCAATAACCGGAATACTAACAGCAGCTTTAACATCTCTAATAATACTCCAATCAGCTTTTCCACTATATCCTTGACTTCTAGTTCGAGGATGAACACAGATTGCACTAGCACCAGCTTTTTCACATATTTTAGCAACTTCCACTGCATTAATATTTTTGCTATCCCAACCACTTCTAATTTTAACTGTTACTGGAATAAAAACTGATTCAACTACTGCTTTAACAATATCATATATTTTTTCAGGATTCTTAAGTAAAGCAGAACCAGCTTGTGCCCTAATAGCAACTTTAGGAACAGGACATCCCATATTAATATCTATTATATCTGGTTTCATTTCTTTTTCTATGTATTTAGCCGCATAAACAAATGAATCAACATCAGTACCAAAAATTTGCTGAGCAATAGGTCTTTCTTCTTCAGTCATATATAACATATCTAAAGTTTTTTGATTACCAAAACTTATAGCTTTATCACTAACCATTTCAGCATATATTAATCCACAACCCATTTCCTTACAAATTCTTCTATAAGCAGAATTACTAATCCCTGCCATAGGAGCAAGTACTATTTGATTATCAATTTTAACATTACCTATATACCATTCCATAGTAACCCTTCTTTTCTAATCCATGCATAGTATATATTATTTTAAAGAATAAAACAAGAAAAAAGAAACTCATCAGAGTTTCTATTTTTGTTTCTTTAATAAGTCACGAATTTCTTCAAGTAATTTAACTTCATCAGACTTCTTTTCTTCTTCTTCTTTTTCAGCAGCTAATTTTTTCTTACCAGCTTCAACAATCTTATTAAATCCTTTTAATAGTAAGAATAAAACAAAAGCCATAATTAAGAAGTTAATAACAGCAGTAATAAAATCACCATACTTAATTACTTGACCACCATAGATTTTAAAAGTACCACCAACTTCAGCACCACCTAATCCATTAATTAAAGGATTAATAAAATCATCAGTTAATGCAGTAACAAGACCAGCAAAAGCAGTACCAATAATGATACCAACAGCCATATCCATTACATTACCCTTTAATATAAAGTCTTTAAATTCACTAATAAAACCTTTACCCTTCTTAGCCAATTCTTCTTTATCTACTCTCTTAGCCATAAAACAATTCCTCCTTAAACCTATTATACCCTTTTTTTCTTGTTTTTCAACAAAAAAAGAACTAGATTAGTCCTCTAGTTCTTTTAATAATTCTGCTTTATTCATCTTAGAATAATCCTTAACACCTTTTTCTTTAGCCATTGCTCTTAACTTAGTAATAGATAAAGATTCTAAATTAGTATCATCTTCTTTTGGCATATGACCATTTTCTACTAAGTAATCAATTTGCTCTTTAGTTAATGTTTCATACTCAAGTAGTGTTTCTGCAATTAATTTTAATAATGATTTGTTCTTCTTAATAATATCTTGAGCATTCTTATGACATTCATTAATAATCTTTCTCATTTCCATATCAATTTCATTTGCTACTTCATTTGAGAAATGTTGAGGTTTATTATAATCCCTACCTAAGAACACGCTACCAGATTGTTGTTCAAATTGAAGAGGTCCCAAATCACTCATACCATATTCAGTAACCATAGCACGAGCAATCTTAGTAGCCTTTTCAAAGTCATTATGAGCTCCAGTAGTAATTTCACCAAATACAATTTCTTCAGCTGATCTACCACCTAAAAGTCCAGTTATTTCTTCCAACAAATCTGTCTTAGTAGAACATAACTTTTCTTCAGTTGGAACCATCATATTATATCCACCAGCAGATCCACGAGGAATAATAGTAACTTTTTGAACATCACTAGCATTTTTTAATTTAATACCAATAACGGCATGACCAGCCTCATGATAAGCAACCAATTTTCTATCGTTTTCAGTATACTTATGACTAACTTTAGCAGGTCCCATAAGGACACGATCTGTTGCTTCATCTATTTCGCTCATAGTAATTTCATTTTTATTACGACGAACAGCAAGTAATGCAGCCTCATTAAGTAAGTTT
Organism: uncultured Caryophanales bacterium; assembly: GCA_947302515.1. The sequence continues at coordinate 32,768 of CAMYVT010000011.1, read as the reverse complement.
TCAAGATCAGCACCACTAAATCCAGGAGTACGTCTAGCAAGATTCTCTAAAGTTATACCTTCAGCTAAAATCTTATTCTTAGCATGAACTCCTAATATCTCTTCACGCCCTTTAACATCAGGTAAGTTAACTGTAACTTGTCTATCGAAACGTCCAGGACGAAGCAAAGCAGGATCAAGTACATCAGGTCTATTAGTTGCAGCAATAATAATTATTCCTTCATTAGCACCAAAACCATCCATTTCAGTAAGTAATTGGTTAAGAGTTTGTTCTCTTTCATCATGTCCACCACCGATACCAGAACCTCTTTGACGTCCTACAGCATCAATTTCATCAATAAAAATTAAACACGGAGCATTTCTCTTTGCTTCCTTAAACATATCACGAACACGACTTGCTCCAACACCTACAAATAATTCTACGAAATCAGAACCACTTATAAAGTAGAAAGGAACATCAGCCTCTCCAGCCACTGCTTTAGCAAGTAAAGTTTTACCAGTTCCAGGAGGCCCCATTAATAAAACACCTTTAGGAATTCTAGCACCTAATTTTTGGAATTTTTTAGGAGCTTTTAAGAAATCAATTAATTCTTTAACCTCTTCTTTTTCCTCTTTCAAACCAGCTACATCTTTAAATGTAACTTTATTACTATCATTATCAAGCTTAGCTCTGCTCTTACCAAAATCCAACGAACTTCTGTTTCCAGCCATTTGTTTACTGAAGAACCAATAAGCAAATACAATTAATAATGCAATAGGTAAGAAATTAACTAATACTATTAACCATGTGTTAGCTTCAGGATCAGGATATACAGTAAGTTCAAAATCATGACTATCACTAGCTTTAACAACCTTTTTCATTACTTCATCACTTAATGGAAGTCTAACTTCAAAATACTCTTCTTCTTTATAACTATCTAAAGTACCAGTTACTTCATATACATAACCACTTCCCTTAGGAACAAGTTCAAGAGTTTTAATCTTACCACTATCAAGTTTTTCCATAAATTTATCATAAGTAAAATCATGTTTTAAAGTATTATTATAATTAAAATAATAAAATACTAAAAGCATAATAATACCAATAAACAAATATGGTAATAAACCTTTTTTTAATATTTTCTTATCAATACCATTATTATTTTTCACGCAATTTTCCTCCTCATTTATAACTCAATATTATATCATACTCTTCATTAGATTTTTTATCAAATTTAGATTTTTTTATTCCAGGAATCCAAACAACATTACCTCTAGAATCTAAAACTATAGGCCACAAATCCCTTTCATTCAAAGAAATTTTCTTATCAATAAAAATATCTTTAACTTTTTTACTACCATTTAGTCCCTTAACATAAATCTTATCACCCATTCTTCTAGTACGAATAATAAGCGGTAGTAAAATATCATTACTATTTAATCTACAAACATTATTACTATTATTATCAATAGAATTAACTAATTCTATAGAATGATTATTAGGAAGTAAAGCATATTTATCAAACTCTATCTCATAACTAGTAATCTCATCAACATCTTTAGTAAAGAAAAATTCATTATATTTTTTCTTAGCAATAACATCATTAGGTAAATTAATAGAACCATTACCTTTTCGACTATTAATTAAATTAATAAGTAAATCAATATGTTTATCATTAACAAGTATTAAATCATCTTGATAATAATCCTTTAAAAAGCAATATAATATTTCTCTCTGAATAAATTCATCTTCATCTAAAAATTTATCTATTAGTATTTTATCATCATTAATACATCTTTTAATAGCATTTTTAGTAACTTTATCAATAAATCTACAAGAATCTGCTAAAGTATTACTAAACTTTAAAAATTTTAAATGAACATCTTTATCTTCACTTTTCAAAAAAGGTAAAATATTCTTACGATATCTATTTCTTGTATATTTATCTTTCTCATTAGATTTATCAATAAAATATGGAACATGATTTTCTTTATCATAATCAATTAATTCTTGTTTAGTATAATAAATTAAAGGTCTAACTATTTTATAATCATCCATATCAACAATCATCTTGAAACCACTATAACCATTCAAATTAGATCCTCTAACTATTCTCATTAGAATTGTTTCCATTAAATCATCACCATGATGAGCAGTCATAAGATAATTAGCATTATATTTTTTTACAACATGATCAAAAAATTTATATCTAATGTTTCTAGCTTCATTATGAAAATTATCATCACCATATTCTTCAATAGTCATTGTTTCAAACACAAGTTTATTTATAGAACAATAACCTTTAATAAATTCAGCTTCATGATAACTCTCTTTTCTAACATTGTGATTAACATGAGCAATTATAATAGATAAATTATATTTATCACGTATTTTTAATAGCATATCAACTAAAGCCATTGAATCAGGCCCTGTAGAACAGCCAACAACAATCTTATCATCTTTATTAAATTTAAAATTATTATCAATTGAGTTCATATTAATCACCTCGCTAAACCATAAACATTATAACATACTTATAGAAAAAAAAAGAAGTATATTACTATTCTTCTGGAATCTGTAATATATATTCTCCTTCTTTAGAATATAGATATTTCTCTCTAGCATATCTAGCTACATAATCAGGATTTTGAAGTTTATTTGCATCTACCTGTAATTCTTCTTCTTTTTCTTTTAAAGCAGTAAGTTCCTGTTCCAATTCTTGTTTTTCTTGATACTTTTCTATTATCTCAACCCAATACTTACCAATAGATAATGTGACAGCAACAATAACTATAACAGAACCTAAAGCAATCATAATAGCCCTCTTACGAGGTTTAACTTTTTTCTTAATTTTAGCCATCACATTCACCTACCTATTCATAATAATTATACTATGAATAATTATTTTACAGGTGAAACAAAGCTAAATATTATTTATTATTTACAAAATATTTACGAAAAAAAAGATGCCTAAGCATCTTAATCAATTATTCCTCTTCTTCTGTTGGAGCATCTTCTGCATTTTCATATGCATCTAAAATAGCCTCTTCAAACATTGAACGTACTTCTGGATTAATTGGATGAGCAATATCACGGTAACCACCTGTAGCTGTCTTTCGGCTTGGCATAGCTATAAATAGTCCGTTGTCTCCTTCTATAATTCGAATATCATGTACTGCAAAACTGTCATCTAATAATACAGATGCTATTCCCTTCATACGAGAACCCTCTTTTTCAATCTTGCGTACATTTACAGATGTAATCTTCATATAAGAATTTCCTCCCTCTTAAAGCATAACCACTTTATAAGTCAATTTTATATCAAAAATAATGAAAAATCAACATTTTTCTTCATCATACAAACATTCAAATTATTTCCATAAAGCATTGCTAATTGCAACAAACACTTCAACATTTAAATTTTCAGCTCTAACATTTAAATCATAACCATAATGTTTTAAAATAGAATCCACAATTTTTAAATCATATTTTTTAAGATTATTCTTGATATTCTTACGTTTAAATTGAAAACTATCTCTAACAATTCTCTCAAAAAAATCAAAATTTAAAACCTTATACTTATTATCTCTTTCCCTAAAAGAAACAACTATACTATCAACTTTAGGTACAGGTACAAATTGCTTACGAGAAATAAAAAATTCTTTCTTTATATCATAAAAATAGTTTAATAAAACAGTAATAGATCCATACTCCCTACTTCCAGGAGAAGTACTAAATCTATCTCCAACTTCTTTTTGAACCATCATAACTACTTTCTCAAACTTTAAACCACTTTTAATTAATTTAAGAATAATAGGAGTAGTAATATAATATGGAACATTACTTACAAAAAATAATTTTTTATAAGAATAATGATTTACATCAGAAATCAAATCTGCTTCAAGAAAATCTTGAAAAACAATATCAACATTATCATAACCAATTAATTTATTTTCAAGTTCAGGAGCTAAATCTGTATCAATTTCATAAGCAATGACATTCTTTGCTTTGTCAGCCAATTCTTTTGTCATTATTGCTCCACCAGGGCCAACCTCTATTACAAGAGAATTTTTATCTACCCCACTAACTTCAACAATTCTTTTAACAATATTATTATCTTTTAAAAAATTCTGACCAAATTTCTTTTTAAATTTAACATCATATTTTTCCATAATATCACCAATGTTTTTTATTATAACCTACATATAAAAAAAAAGAAAGGAACTTTTTAAGAAATTCCTTTACTATGTTTTAAAGCTTTCATAATACGAAAAACATCATAAATAATTACTGCTCCAGCAGGTATTATAATACATAAAATAAAATGAGCTGGCTGTGATAAAAACGATTGAATATAACCTAATTTAGGAATAACAAAATATACTTTTCCATAAATATTAGAAGTGTTTGTTCTTTTACGATCTGGCACAGGATTATTATCACCTTTAGTAGTATAATTAGAATAATTAGCAGCCAAAGTATCTTTTTTTACTACTCTATGAGTAACTACAATACCATCTTTATCATATTCAGTAGAAAAAAAACTAATAACATCCCCAATTCCATAATTAGAGTCACTTTCTCTTTTAACTACTATTGCATCATTTATATTAATAGTAGGAACCATACTTTGAGATACTATTACATATCCATTAAATATTGGACTTTTATAATTACCAGTTTTAACATTTAAAAATAAATCTCCAAAATATATAATAAATAATAATCCAATAATAATTAATAATCCAAATACAGCAATTAAAAAAGCTCTAATAACAAAATAAGATAAATAATTAAATTTGTATAAAAAACTATTTTCTGTATTTGTCATATCAATTACCTCCTAGCTTATAATTATTATAATATTTAATAAAAGAAAAAAGAATGATACGTAAAAAAAAAGAAGTAAACTTTACACTTCTTTTTATTTAGCTTTCGCATGAATATCAACCTCAACAGAATAATTACCAGTAGTAATAATAGCTTTATCTGACATCCATATCCTTAAACGATAATTATCTGTTTCAGATTTTATTTTTTTAACATTAGCAATAACCATACTACCTAATTCAGAACCAACATCAGAATAGTTTTGTGAAGGAGAATAGTTCTCAGGTCCAAACATTTTAATATAAGTACCACTGTCTTCTTTTTCTAAATATATTCTAATATCATCATCTGATATAGTAGAAAACTCTTTATCTTTAATAACAGATATTTCATATTCAACTTTACTAGCTTCTTCTAAATCAGTTACAACAGAAAAATCAAAATAATCTCCATCTGTCATAATCTTCATACCAACAGCGTCAGTAGTAGGTTTAGCATTCATAATAGTTAAAGCTTTAGAATCAGAAGAATAATTTAATGTTACATATCCTCCATCTCTTTCTTGCTCTATTACTTCTGGTTCACGATTAGTAAATATTATAATTCCTGCTGTAATAAAGATAACCATAAATAAAGTAATACATAAAATAATTAACCAAAATCTTTTAGAAAGACCGCCATCACTCTTTTTACTCTTTTCCATAGATCCTCCTATATTGCTCTAGCACCGATTACAAAAGAGAAAGCCTCTTCATCACCAGTAACTAAAAAACTATCATCTATCCATACTCTTAAAATAAAATTTTTCTTCTCTTTTACATCTAAAACACCTTTATAAATACTTTTACTATCAGCCTTATCCTCAATATAATTAAAAGTATTATATGAAGGTAATTTATTACCAGTATAATTTTCCATTGGATTATTAGATGAATCAGTTAAATAATAAATAATATAATTTGAATTTATTTCTTTAGTATCTACATCCTGCTTAGTAATATATATTTGATAATTACGTTTTTCCTCAGTATTATTAACAACACTAAACTCTAAATAACCAAAAGCTCCACCATTCTCTTCATTAAGTGTTTTACCAAAATCTTCAGAAACAGAAACAATATTTTTTATTATTATCGTATTAGTCTCTGCAGAATACTTAACATCATTTGGATTAATTTTCACGTCATTATCTTTCTTGCCAATCATTATGACACCAATAGATACAAAAAACAAAACAATAATTATAATTACAAGAAAAATAATATATTTAAGATTCTTTCTATTCATGTATTTCACCAACCCATTATCTTCTTATACATTAACATAAAAACTACTCTAAGTCAAACAAACTATAAGTATTATCAAGAGTTATTTTAGATACTTCTTCTATTGAAATATCAAGAGTTTCCGCAAGTTTTTTAGCAATATCAGGTATATATTTAGAACTATTCTTTTTACCTCTATTAGGTTCAGGAGTAAGGTATGGACTATCAGTCTCTAACAAAATATGATCAAGACCTATTTCTTTAATAACAGAAGAAAGCTTACTATTCTTAAAAGTAACTACTCCACCAACACCCAAATAATATCCCATAGAAATATATATTTTAGCCGTTTCTAAACTACCACTAAAACAATGAATATCTCCCTTTACATTAGGAAATTCTTTTAAAATAGAAATAGTATCTTCTGTAGCATCTCTACTATGAATAACTACATGCAAATTATTTCTATCAGCCATAGCAAGTTGTCTTCTAAATAAATGTTGTTGTTTATCTATATTTTCTTTTCCGTAATGATAATCAAGACCTATTTCACCAATACCAACTACCTTTTTATTTTTTATCTGTTCTTCTAATTTCATAATATCCTCATTAGTTGTAGTATCTGCTTCACTAGGATGATATCCAATAGTAGTATAAATATCACTATATTTATTTGATAGTTCTAAAGATTCAACAATACTTTCTCTAGTACATCCAGAAATAATAATTTTATCTATTCCAGCATTTCTATTTTCAATAATTATTTTATCTATATCATCATAATCTTCTTGAGACAAATGACAATGTGTATCTATAAACATAAAATCACTCCAAAATCATTATACAAAAGAAAAAGAAGTATAACAATCTATACTTCTATAATTAAGCTGGCCAACAATCTTCAAAATAATCTTCTGCTGAATAAATATTGCCATCAGCATCCTCTATTTGTAAGTGAAGGTGTGGACCAGTAGAAATTCCTTCATTACCAGATAAAGCTACTACATCTCCAGCATTTACTCTATCGCCTTCACTAAAATAATCATACTTTGAAATATGTCCATAAGTAACAATCATACCATCATCTTGTTGTATCTGTACCCATTGACCATATCCATCAGCTGCACCAGTATGTAGAACAGTTCCTGATGACAAAGAATGGATTGGTGTTCCAATAGGAACCCCAATATCTGTTCCTTTATGATTAGAAGATGCGCCTGCTGTCGGTGCATTACGATAGCCTACAGAAGAAGTAACAGGTGCATCTACACCTTTTTCAAATGGGAAAACATAACCAGAAGAAGTAGAGTATATTAAATCCGGATTTTGACCAGCAACAAAATGACTAGTAACACCAAACGCAGAAACAGAAGAAGAATTACTAGTAGCAGTCAAAGTAGTAGATATAGAAGATAAAATATCAAGAATTTGTTTTTTATATTTATTCATATCTTCTGAATATTTATCTATATAACCTTGAAATTCATCTAGATTTGAAGCATTATTATAAGCAGCTGTATTATAATTATGAACAGCAGCATTATAATTTGTTTCGGCTGTAGCATATAAAGAATACACATCACAAGCAGAAGCCAAAGATGATAATTGACTATTAACAGTATTAGCATATTCTGAAATAAAAGCATTAGCTTGAGATATTAAACTATCATAAGATGTTCCTTTCCAAGAAGGAGAAAGACCCTCTATTTCTGAACTATAATTACTTAAATATTTAGAAAAAGTATTTAAATCTCCACTTACTGTACCACTACTAACCATATAATCACCTATCTTTATAGAAGTATTATAACATAAAAAAAGAATAAAATACTTATTCTTTTTTAATATCTATCCTCATAAACAATGGCGTAGGTTGACCTAATTCATAAGTATGTTCTTCTGAATATGATAATTCTTCATATTCAGAATTAATTTGTTCTAAAATACTTTTACTTGTATCAGGTAAGAATGCTTCAAGCAACAAACCACATACACGAATAGATTCAAGTAAGTTATAAATAACAGTTTCTAATCTATCTTTTAAAGACTCATCTTTAGCTAGAATCCATGGAGTAGTCTCATCAATATATTTATTACTTGATCTAAGTACATTAAATATTTCAGTAATAGCATCACTAATTTGTAATTCATCCATCTTAGAAGTAACTCTAGACTCTAATTCATTAATACTTTTTATGAATTCATCATCCATAGAATCATTTACCTTCTTACAACTAATCTTTCCGTCAAAATACTTATTACCCATAGAAATAGTTCTTTGTACTAAGTTACCTAATATATTCGCAAGATCTCCATTAATTCTTTCAATTAATAAATCTTTTGTAAACACACCATCAGAAGCAAAAGGTATTTCATGTAAGAAGTAATATCTTACAGCATCAACACCAAATTCATCTACTAAATCATCAGCGTATATAACATTACCTTTAGATTTACTCATCTTACCATCACTCATAATTAACCATGGATGTCCAAAAACTTGTTTTGGCATTGGAATATCTAAACTCATTAAGAAACACGGCCAATAAATAGTATGGAAACGAATAATATCTTTACCAATCAAATGTAAGTCAGCAGGCCATTTATAATCAAATTCCTCAGTGCTATTACCAACATCATATCCTATATTAGTAATATAATTAGTCAATGCATCAAGCCATACATATACAACATGTTTAGGATCAAAATCTACTGGTATTCCCCAACTAAATGATGTACGAGATACACATAAGTCTTGTAATCCAGGTTTAATAAAATTATTAATCATTTCATTTTTACGAGCAACAGGTTGAATGAAATCAGGATGTGACTCAATATATTCTTCTAATTGTTTTTGATATTTACTTAGTTTAAAGAAATATGCCTCTTCACTCTTCTTTTCTACTTCTCTTCCACAATCAGGACATAGAATCTTACCATCTTCATTTTTAATTACTTGAGTATCGGTCCAAAATGATTCATCAGGAGTACAATACCACCCTTCATATTTACCTAGATAAATATCTCCCTTATCATACATATATTTAAAAATATGTTGTACTACTTTTTCATGATGTTTATCAGTAGTTCTAACAAACTTATCATAACTTGTATTCATAACATCCCAAATACGTTTAATTTCACCTGCTTTTTCATCAACAAACTCCTGTGGAGTAATTCCAGCCTCTTCTGCCTTTAATTGAATCTTTTCTCCGTGTTCATCAGTACCAGTTTGAAAATAAACATCATATCCTTGTAATCTTTTATATCTAGCAATAGCATCTGCTAAAACAATCTCATAAGTATTACCTATATGAGGTTTCCCAGAAGTATATGCAATTGCTGTTGATATATAATATTTTTCTTTATTCTTTTTATCCATAATAATCCCTCCAAAAAAAAGATTACTACAAATGTAAGGACGAAATAATCGCGGTACCACCTTACTTTGTAATAATCATATTACACACTTAATATGTTAACGCCATCTACGCCTATATCTACATATCAATATAGAAGTTCAGAAGCCATACAGTTTTTATTCTATTTATGCCTATTCTCACCAACAAAGCTCTCTTTAATAAATAATCTGAATAAAACGCTCTTCATCAAAACATTTCAAATATGCACATAATATAACACAATTAATATTAAGAATCAATATCCTTTAACAATCTAGAATTATTTAAAGTAAATAAATATCTTTCTCCCTGTTCCTTAGTACCATTAATTAAAGTAGTATCTTTAACCATAATCTTAATATCACAATTTTCTAATAATTGTCTTTGATAACTACCTTTAATATATTTAGTAATATCATCAATAATCTTAGTTTTAAGAGAATCATCAACACTTTCCATGAAAATACTATCTACATCTTTTAATATACAATTATTGTATCCATCAAGTAATTTTTTCTTAAGTAAACTCTTAATCTTCTTATTAATATTATTAAAATCAGTTTTATTAATCTTAATAATATCCTTATCAGTTATCTTTTCTTTCTCTATTTTTGAACTTAGTTCTAATATACGAATATTCTTAATATCAGAACAGCAATCTAATAAGTATTTACGATAATTATCAAGTAACAAACTTAATTCTTCAGTATTTAAAACTATTTTATTTTTTTTAGCTAAATCTAAAAATTTAGTACGTATTAAATCCATCGAGTCTAACGGAGGTTTCTTAAGTAAAGAAACAATATCCTGATCTACTAGTACATCAGTATTATTCTTTATATTCTCAATAACAGCTTTTCTATAGTTTTCTTCATGTTGTTTTAATAAATCATTCTTCATGAACACACCTCCGGTATTTTAAATTTAGCAACACAAAATTCATTAGTCAATAGATTTATTTAAATTATCATAAACTTTACTAAGTAATTCAACTAAATAGTAAATTGGATGTCTATCAAGTTTAATAATATCAAGTACTATTATTAGATTTGTTCCCCTACTAATAAATCTAAACATATTAGTAATTTGAAATGCATCCATAAACAATTCTTCTGTATCAAGTTTTTCTACTGCATTAGCATTAAATACTAATTCAATAGAATTACGATTTTGATGTACTTTAGATAAATTAACTTTTTTAGCAAGTTTTTCAAACCATTCTTCATACATATAAACAATAATTTCTTCATCAAGTTTACCAAATCTATCCTCTAATTCAGTCTTTATATTACTAAATGTTTCTAAACTATCAATAGAATTAATTTTCTTATGAATTTCAATCTTTAATTCATCTTCAGTAACATATTCATCAGATATATGAGTAGTAACACTAATTAATGGTTTACTTTCGCTATTATCTTCAGTCTCTTCTACTTCTTCATTATTTCTTCTAGCAACTTCTTCATTTAGCATCTTTAAATACAAATCAATACCAATAGAATCAATAAATCCAGCTTGTTCACTACCAAGTATGTCTCCAGCTCCACGAATAGACAAATCTCGTGTTGCAATAGAAAAACCACTACCTAATTCAGTAAATTCTTTAATAACATTAAGTCTTTTAACAGCACTTTCAGTTAAAGATTTAAAAGGTTGATACATAAGATATGCATAAGCAAACTTATCACTTCTACCAACTCTACCCCTAATCTGATATAACTGACTAAGACCAAATTTATCAGCATCCATAATAATTAAAGTATTAACATTAGGAATATCCATACCAGTTTCAATAATAGTAGTACATATCAATATATCATATTCATGCTTAACAAAATCAAATATTGTAGACTCTAACTGATTCTTATTCATTTGACCATGAGCAATAGCTATCCTAGCATCAGGAGCAATTAATTTAATTCGATTATAAAATTCATCAATAGTTTGAACACGATTATAAAGAATATAAACTTGTCCATCTCTAGATAATTCTTTATATATTGCATCTCTAAGAATTTGCTTATTTTCTTCAACAACATAAGTTTGTACAGGATATCTGTTAACCGGAGGAGTATCAATTAAAGATAAACTTCTAATTCCAACTAAAGACATCTGTAATGTACGAGGAATAGGAGTAGCAGTCAAAGTAAGAACATCTACATTAGTTTTATATTGTTTAATTTTTTCTTTATGAGCAACACCAAATCTTTGTTCCTCATCTATTATCAATAATCCTAAATCTTTTAGTATAATATCATCACTTAATAATCTATGAGTACCAATAACCATATCAACAGCACCATTCTTAAGTCCCTCTAAAATACGATTAACCTCTTTATGAGAAGTAAATCTATTAAGAAGTCCAATTGATACAGGAAAGTTCTTAAAACGTTCCAGAGCGTTCTCATAGTGTTGATTAGAAAGAATAGTAGTAGGACATAAAAATAATACTTGTTTAGAATCAAGAATAGCTTTAAAAGCAGCTACAAAAGCAACCTCTGTCTTACCAAAACCAACATCACCACATAATAATCTATCCATTGGAGCACTAGACTCCATATCTTCTTTAATTTGACTAATCGCACGTACTTGATCAGGAGTTAAATCATAAGGAAAATCTTTTTCAAAATCAATAGACAAATCACAGTCTTTAGAAAAAGCAAATCCCTTTCTCATTTCACGCTCAGCATACAACTTAATCAATTGATCAGCCATATCACTAACTCTACTCTTAATACGATTCTTAGTTCTTTGCCATTCTACTCCACTAAGTTTATTAATCTTAGGAACATAACCCTCTCTACCAGAATATTTAGATATTAAATCAATCTTTTCAACAGGAATATATATCTTATCAGTACCTTGATATTTAATTTCTAAATAATCTTTAGTAATATCATTTAAAGTAAGAGTCTTTATACCATTATAAACACCAATACCATGTACGTTATGAACTACATAATCTCCAATATTAAGTTTATTAATATCACTAATAGTAGAAGTATATTTATACTTAGTATTATATTTTTTCTTAGTAGAAACAGTATTAAATAATTCATTACCAGTAATAACAATAAAATCATTATAAATAAAACCTTGATTAATACAACAATCAATTAAATTAACATTACCAGTATGTATATTATAAAAATCTGTCTCATATACTTTCATATTTAAAAACTTATATAAATTCTTAAATTGATATTTCTTAACACCAATAACAACAGTCTTATTATTATGAATATAATTATTAATAGTATCATTAATTCTATCAGTGTCCTCATGATAATTCTGAATAGATTTAATATCAAAAGAATAACTAGAAGATACTCTATCACTTTGATTAACATTATTTAAAGAATAATAATAAACAGGATAATTAACTTTTAATTCTTCAAAAGAAAATATATAATTTCCATCATAATCTACATCTTTATCATTCTTATAAGTAAGAATTTCTCCAACTATATCTTTATAAGCAACTTCTAATTGTTCATAATCTTTAAAGAAAGTAATCACATCACCCATATAATCACTTATATTTTTAACATCATCATATAAAGGTAAGTATTTTTGTTTACCAAAATGTTCTTCTAATACTTCTTTAGAAGCAATAAATTCAAAATAAGGAAGAATTTCTATAGAATCAACACTAGAAATAGATTTCTGAGTATCAGGATCAAATCTACGAATAGATTCTATTTCATCATCAAAAAATTCTATACGTATAGGATAATCTTCATCAACAGGAAATACATCAATTATAAAACCTCTAACACCAAATTCCCCAGTCTTATTAACTATAGTATCTCTTGAATAACCAATAGAAACAAGTTTATCTACAAGTTCTTTTGGTTCTATAACATCACCTTTATTAAGATTAATAATATGGTTTAAATAAGTATTATGATTAGGTAAATATCTTAAATAACCCATCAAATTAGTAATAATAATAGAAGGTCTACCACAATTTAAATTATGAATAGTTTCTAATCTAGTAATCATTAAATCAGGAGAGATTGCTAAAGCCTCACTAGTAAGAAAATCATCCATAGGAAATAAAAACACATTATTATCATAATTATTTAATGAACTATATAGTTTATTAGCTTCATATAAACTATTAACTACGACCAATATATTTTTATTATATTTTTCCAAAAAGCCCTTTAACAAGACACAAAAAAACTCATCGGTCAAATTATATAGACCCATGTCTTTTTTTAAATCGAATTGAATGAGTTCATTAAAAAAATTCATTACAATCACCTATTTATTCTTACGATTATATTTACTCATCAAATCTCCAAAAGGTAATACAAAATAATCATCTACTACCTCACATAAATCTTTAAATAAAGATTTAATAATTTCTTTATCATGTTTACTTAAATCACTAGTAACATAATCCTTAGTATCAACATCTTTATCTTTAGATATACCAATCTTTAATCTCTTATAATCACTTGTTCCTAATTTATTCTCAATATCTCGAAGACCATTATGTCCTCCACAAGAACCATATAATTTTAATTTAAAATTACCTACATTTAAGTCTAAATCATCTGAAACAACTAATATATCATCAAGATCTATACCAAAATAATCTACTACTTTTCTAACAGAATTACCAGATAAATTCATATAAGTTTGTGGTTTTAAAAAAATAGTTTTTTCTCCATTGATAACAGTCTGTATATATTTACTATCAAACTTAGAAATCCACTTATCTGTAATATTATGGTTATTTAAATAATAATCTATAAAAGAAAATCCTACATTATGTCTAGTGTTTTTATATTCTTTTCCAGGATTTCCTAATCCAACAATAAGTTTCATATTATCACTTCCTATTATGATATTCTTGATAAATAACAGATTTAGCAACACCACGTTCTTTAGCAACTTTCTTTATTGCATCCATCTCATTCATATCATCTAAATACATTTTAACATGTTCATAAACATCCAAATTACTATAATCAATAGTATTAAGATTACCATCTACTACTAATACAAATTCACCCTTCATATTATCAACTAAAGGAATAATCTCACTAATAGTACCTCTAGTATATTCTTCATGAATTTTACTTAGTTCTCTACAAATACAAATTTTACGATTACCAAATACTTTTAAAATATTCTCTAAAGTGCTTTTTAAACGATGTACAGCCTCATAAAAAATAATAGTATATGGATAATCTTTTAATGAATTAAGTTCTTGCATTTGCTTACTACTTTTAGAATTTAAGAAACCGTAAAATATAAAAGGAGAAGGACGAATACCAGAAGAAGTAAGTGCTGGAACAAAAGCAGTTGCTCCAGGAAGACTAATAACATTATACCCAGCATCAATTACTCCACGAGCTACAATATACCCCGGATCACTAATAATTGGAGTTCCTTGATCAGTAACTAGTCCTAAATTATACCCCTCTTTTAATTTATTTACAACATAATTAATCATTTTATCTTCATTAAATTCATGACAACTAACTAATTTTTTCTTTATATCATAACGACTAAGTAATAAACCGGTATCTCTAGTGTCTTCACATAATACTTCATCAACAGTCTTTAATACATTTAAAGCTCTAACAGTAACATCATCAATATTACCAATAGGAGTAGGAATTAAATATAAACTAGCAGTATCATTATAGCTTTTTTGAATCATTTTACCACTTCCGTTTGCAATTTACTATATTCTTCAGTTTCAGTACCATCAGTATTATATAAAATTAATGGTTTATCTATTTTTAAACCACTTCTACCAAATCTTTGACCTTCTACAAGTACTAAAAAAGACTCTTTTTCAATAGTTTCATGAACAAATTTAATACGTTTAGGTTCAATATCATTATTTTTAAAAGAATTAATAACATCCATTAATCTATCAGTACGATGAACAATACAAAAAGTACCATGTTCTTTTAATACTTTCTTCGCACATGCACAAAGTCTATCCAAATCAATTAATATTTCGTGTCTAGCAACCATTTTTTCATAAGAAATATTCTTAGTACTATTATCATTATTCTTAAAATATGGTGGATTACAAAGAACTAAATCATATTGGTTCATATTTTTAGGATTATTACTAAAATCAATAACATTCTCACAATATAAAACAATTCTATCTTCTAATTTATTATATTTAACAGATTTAACACCTAAATCATATATTTTTTCTTGTACTTCAACACCTTCAATGTTTTTATTACATCTTCTAGAAAGAATAAGAGGAACTACTGCATTACCAGTACAAAAATCAAGAATCTTTTTATCTCTTAATCTAATAGTTGAATAATTAGCAAGTACTATACTATCTAAAGAAAAAGAAAAAAAGAGAGGATTCTGATAAATTCTCAAATTAGTATATCCTAATATATCATCAATTCTTTCCATTTCTCTTTTCACCAGGAAACTTAACTATTCCCTTATCTCCTAAATCAACAGAATAAGTATTACCAAACACATCTATATCAACAACTTTACCCATTCCTTCAGGAGTATCCATAACTAATCCTAATTTAGGTAAAGATTTCTTTAATTCAGTATAATTATCATTTTCATAGCCTAAACAACATAGAAGTCTTCCACAAATACCATTAATTTTAGAAGGATTTAAAGCAAGCATTTGATTTTTAGCCATATTAATAGAAACACTATCAAAATCAGTTAAAAAAGAATTACAGCATAAGAACAATCCACAAGGTCCCAATCCACCAACTTTTTTAGCTTTATCTCTTACACCAATTTGTCTTAATTCAATACGCATTTTATACTTTTGAGCAAGTTTTTTAACTAAATCTCTAAAATCAATACGTTCATCAGCCATAAAAGATAAAAACATTTGAGATCCATCAAGATTTAGATAAGAATCAACAAAATTCATATTTAGATCAAGATTTTGACTATATTTTTTAGCATCTTCTAATGCTTTTTTTGCTAAATTCTTATTTTTATTCATAGATTTTTTATCAGTTTCACCAATTAATCTTAATACTTTCTTTAAAGGTAAAACCAAATTATTTTTCTTTTCAGAATATGTTTCTTTGCAAACAACACCAGTAAATAAACCACTATCATTTTCAAAAACAACTTCATCACCTTTTTTTAATTCTAAAGAATTAGGTGATAAATAATAAATATTTTTAGTATCTGCAACAGAAACTACAACAACATCAATCACAATACTAACCTCCAATCAATCTTGAAAACAAAGAATCACACCATAATTTTAAATTAACATTAAAATCTAATTTAGGTATTTCATCCTCAATTATTGATAAAATATTTATAATATATTTAGGATCTTTATTTCTTAATAAAATAACAATAGCGTCATCTAATTTATTATTTTCTAAATAAGATATTAATACATTTTCAACAACTATTAATTGATCTTTAATAACACTTTTATCAACAAAAACATCATTCATATAATGATTATATTTAATAAAAAAACTATTAGGATTAATAATACAATCAAAAAAATCAATAAAATTATTATCAAAATAATATGATTTATTTTCATCTTTTAATGATAAAACCTGACATCTAGAAAGAATTGTTTCTAATACATGATAACGACTATCAGTAACCAAAAAAGCAATAATATCTTCTTCAGGCTCTTCCAAAAACTTAAGAATTGTATTAGCAGAATAACCATTTAATTTTTCAGCTTCTTTAATAATATAAATACGTTTTCCACCAAGCAAAGATTTATTACTATACTCTTTCTGAAGATCAATAATTAAAGATTTATTAATTACTCCTGTATCAGAAGAAATAACAGTAATATCAGGATAATTACCTTCATCAATTAAATGAATTATTTTCTCCTCATTTTTTTTTAGTTCTTCATAAGAAATATTACATAGAATCATCTTAATAAAATCATAAATATATTTTAAATCTTCTTCATAATTATTAACTTCAACTAAATAAGCATGAGAAACTCTATTATTAGAAATAATATTATCAATAAGTTTAATATAATTATCTTTAATAATAGATCTTTCCATAATAGAACCCTCACTAACTAAATATTATATTTCTTTACGATCATTTAAAGCTCTTTCTAGCGTTAAACTATCAACATATTCCATATCAGCACCGATAGGAACACCATTAGCCAACTTAGTAACTTTAATATTTAAACCATCAAGTATCTTTTTTATATATAAAGAAGTAGTTTCTCCTTCAATACTGGGTTTAAAAGCAAAAATTATTTCTTCGAACTTTTCATTATTAATACGATCAAGTAATTTATCAATACCAATATCTTCAGGATTAACACCCTCTAAAGGAGAAATTAACCCATCAAGAACATGATATTTACCTTTAAACATACCAATTTTTTCAAACAAAAACACACTTCTAACATCTTCAACTACACATAAAATCTTGTTTTCACGTTTATTATCAGCACAAATAGAACAAATATCTTCTTCTGTTAAAAAATTACAGTTAGAACAATGACGAACTTTTGTTCGTACATTATCTAAACTATTTTTAAACAATTCTATTTGATCATCATCCAAATCAAAAACAGAAAAAGCAAATCTTTCAGCAGTCTTTTCACCTACACTAGGTAAATATTTAAAAGATTCAATAAGATTTTTTAAACTATCAGGATACATTAAAATAACCCTGGAATATTACCAAATTTACTCATTTTTTGTTCAGTAACTTTATCAATTTTCTTATTAGCATCATTGATAGCTACAACAATCATATCCTCTAACATTTCAATATCATCCTTATCTAGAGAATCATCAGCAGTAATTTCAACTTTAGTAACTTCTTTTGTACCTTTCATAGTAATTTTAACTAAAGAACTTTCACCAACAAATTCAGTATTATCAATTTCTTCCTTAGCTTTCATCATATCTTTTTGTAAAGCTTGAGCTTGCTTTAACATTGCTTGCATATTCATAAACATTTCTCCTTCTATTCAATTTCCACAATATCTTCACCAAATAAAGATATTGCACTATTAGACATTATATCATCATTCTTTATTTCTTCCAATATAACATTTGGCTCATCTAACAATTCATATTTAATATTATTTTTTAAATGATCTATATATTCATTTTTAATTATTTCCCAACGAGAATCACTAATAATAGCAATATTCTTATTAGAATTAGTAATCTTATTATAAACTTCATTTAATCTAATAATATTAACAGCATTCTGTTCAACATTAGCATCAGAATCATAACTAATAATTATATTATTAGGACCTACTGCTCTTAATTTTGAATCAAGTATAGAATTAACTAAATAACCAATTTCCTGATCAAAAGAAAAATCACTTAATAAATCAAATAATTCCTTTTCACTTTTTAATAAATCTTTATCTGCAGTAGCCATAGTATTATTAATTCTAACATTCATTATTTCATCCAAATTTATTATTTTAGGAACTAAAGAATTTATATTATATTCATTTATATCAACACTTTTCTTATTATCAACACTTATACTATCTGTAACATCTTTCAACTCTATTTCATTAGATTCTGGAGTTAAATTATTTGATTTGTCTTCAATAATTTTTTCCACAACCATGTTTTTACTATAATTACTATTTTTAACATTATCATTAATAAATTTTAACAAAAACATTTCAATATAAACTTTAGTATTACCACTTTTTTTTATATCAACCATTTTATTATTAAGATCATTAATAAAATTTTGTAGCAAATCAACAGATAAATCAAATTCTTTATTATATAAATAATAATCCACAACTATATCCCTAGCATAATTAACCGTTTGAATCAAAATTTGAATCAAATTTTTACCTTTATTATTAAAATCAGTAATATATGTTAAAACATCCTGAATATTTCCCACTAAAATATGATGAATAAAATCAGCTATTTCTTGATCAGAAACAATACCATTTACTTCATTAAAATCAGACATAGTAATTTTATTATTAGTATATGATACAAGCTTATCAAGAGATCCCAGTGCATCTCTTAAACCACCATCAGAAAGCATTGCTATACGATTCAATACATCATTATCAATCTTAATTTTTTCCTTTTTACAAACAAACTCTAAGCGTTCTCTAATAACATCATTAGATATACGTTTAAAAGAAAAACATTGACATCTAGAAATAATAGTATCAGGAACCTTTTGAGGATCAGTTGTTGCCAAAATGAATATTACATGTTCAGGAGGTTCCTCTAAAGTCTTTAATAACGCATTAAAAGCAGCATCAGATAACATATGTACTTCATCAACAATATACACTTTATATTTTAATTCAGAAGGAACTAAAGCAACATTATTTCTTAATTCTCTAATCTCATTAACTCCATTATTAGAAGCAGCATCAATTTCAATAATATCAATGCAATCATTAGAAAAAGAAAATTTGCATGCATCACATTTTCCACAAGCAATACCATTATTTGGAGATAAACAATTAACATTTCTAGCAAATATTTTAGAAACAGTAGTTTTTCCAGTTCCTCTAGGACCAAAAAACATATATGCATGAGAAAAATTATTATTAACAATAGAATTTTTTAAAGTCTTAACAATAGAATCTTGTCCTACTACAGAATCAAAATCAGCAGGACGATATTTACGATATAATGCGTGATACATAATAAACCTCCCATCTGTTTTATTATAACATAATAAAAGCAAAGAAATTAACTATTTCTTTGCTTTTTAAAAAAAGAATTTAAAATTTTTTTAGATCTATCAACATCGAGATTAGTTTCAAAGAAAACTCCAGGATTTATTTTATCCACAGTGAATATTTTCTTTATAATATCACTATTATTATCATCACTATTTGCAAGAGCAGAATAAACATTTTTAATTCTAGCTTGTTTTATAGCACTAGCACACATGGGACAGGGGTCTAAAGAAACGTATATATCACAATCATCTAATCTCCAATTATTAAGAATTTCAGAAGCCTTTTGTATTGCTAATATTTCAGCATGAGAAACACAACAATTATCATTTTCTTTATTATTATGGGTAGATATAATAATATTATTATTTTTTACTATAACCGCACCAATAGGAACTTCATCTATATCAAAAGCTTTTTTAGCTTCTTCATAAACAATATCAAAGTACTTCTTCTCCATAAATCCTCCATAAAATAAAAATGTGCACATGGAAGGAGGATCTTAAGGCTGCTACCTTCCGATCCTGACCTGGTTCAATCACTTCCATTGCACGTGATTATTGTAATATAAAGTATTTAAAAAGTAAATAATAAATATAATTAATTTTATGTTTCACGTGAAACATTACCGTCTGTTTTATTATTTCCCAAGAAATATTTCCCAAACAATAAACAATGTTTAAATAAAAATCGCAAAAATATTTCCCAGGAAATAATTATAATAAATAAAAATTCACGTTTCACGTGAAACATAGATAAATAATTATAGAAATAAACAGCAATTATAATTAATAATATCAACAAAAAAAGACTTATAAAAAGTCTTTTTTTATTAACTATTATCTACTATTTCATTAGATACATCATTATTATCAACAACATCTATAATCTCATCAGAAGAATCATTTTCATCTTCTTTTTCTTTTTCAACTAAAGCTACAGTAGACAATTTTTGTTCATCTTTAAGATTCATAAGTCTTACACCTTGAGTAGCTCTTTTTAAAGTAGATACTTGTTCAAGAGGTAATTTAATAATCATTCCACTATCTGTCATCATTATTAAATCAAGTTCTTCATCAGGTCCAAAGCATTTTAAAGAAACTAATGTACCATTTTTATCAGTAACATTATATGCTTTTACTCCTTTACTACCCCTATGAGTTAATCTATATTCATCAACATAAGATTTTTTTCCATAACCATTTTCGGTAACAATAAGTACCATTTCTCCTGGAACAACAGCATCTGCTCCTACAACAATAGCTCCATCAAGTTCAATACCTTTAACACCAGAACTACTACGTCCCATAGATCTTATTTCATTTTCATCGAAACGAACCATACGTCCATTACTTGCACCAATAACAATTTCATTTTTTCCACAAGTCTTTTTTACACTTATTAGTTCATCATCATCACGTAAAACAATAGCAATTTTACCACTCTTACGTATACTATCAAACTCTTCTATAGCAGTACGTTTAACAATACCATTCTTAGTAGCAAATAATAAATATTTAATATTATTATCGTTTGGACTAACACTTAATATCGAACTAATGTTTTCATCTTTTTCAAGAGGTAATAAATTTATAATTGGTAAACCTTTAGATTGTCTCGAATATTCAGGTACTTCATAACCTTTCATACGATATACTCTACCTCTATTAGAGAAGAATAATAAGTAATCATGAGTACTCATAGATAATATTTTTTCCACAAAGTCTTCTTCATTAGTAGTCATACCCTTTATACCTACTCCACCACGATTTTGTGTCTTATAAGTATCAGTTCTTAATCTCTTAATATAACCATTCTTAGTAAGATTAATAATAATATCTTCTTCAGGTATTAAAGATTCATCTTCAATATATTCTATAGCAGTCATATCAATATTAGTACGTCTTTCATCACCATATTTTTGTTTAATTTCAAGTAATTCATTCTTAATAACTTCTAATATTTTCTGATCACTAGCTAAAATAGCCTTTAATTCTTCAATTAATTTTAATAAGTCTGATAGTTCATTTTCAATCTTATCACGCTCTAAACCGGTTAAACGACGTAATTTCATTTCAAGGATAGCATTAGCTTGAACATCAGTTAAACCGAAGTTTTTCATTAATCCTTCACGAGCTTCATCATCGTCTCCAGCACCACGAATTATTTTAATAACAGCATCAATATTATCAAGAGCAATCTTTAATCCTTCTAAGATATGAACTCTCTTCTCTGCTCCATCTAAATCAAATTTTGTCCTACGAATAATAATTTCTTTTTGATAATCAATATATTTAACAATAATATCTTTTAATCCAAGAGTTTTAGGAACACCTTGATCAAGCATTAAGAATATAATTCCGTATGTAGTTTGAAATTGAGTGTGTTTATATAGTTTATTTAAAACTACCTGTGCATTAGCATCTTTCTTTAAAGTAATAGTAATCTTAATACCATTTTTTAAATCAGAATGATAATCAGCAATACCATCAATTACTTTATTATGAACAAGTTCTGCTACTTTATTCTTTAATTCTAAAGTATTTACACCATAAGGAACTTCATCAATAATAATATATTGTTTACCATTCTCTTCTTGTATTTCAGCTTTACTTCTAATAGTAATAGATCCTCTACCAGTTTCATAAGCTTGTCTAATACCACTATTTCCTAAAATAATAGCTCCTGTAGGAAAATCTGGTCCTTTAATATATTTCATTAATCCATCTAACTCAATATCAGGATTATCAATATAAGCAACACATCCATCAATAACTTCACCTAAATTATGTGGAGGAATATTAGTAGCCATTCCAACAGCAATACCTGTAGTACCATTAACCAATATATTAGGAAATCTAGAAGGTAATACTTCAGGTTCTCTCTCACTTTCATCAAAGTTAGGAGTAAAATTTACTGTATCTTTATTAATATTTCTTAATAATTCCAAAGAAATTTTAGATAATCTAGATTCTGTATAACGCATAGCTGCAGCGCCATAACCCTCAATATTACCAAAGTTACCATGTCCATCAACCAACATATAACGATAACTAAAATCTTGTGCCATACGAACCATAGCTTCATAAATAGATGAATCTCCATGTGGGTGATATTTACCCATAACGTCTCCAACGATTTTAGCGCTTTTCTTATGAGGTTTATCAGGAGTATAACCTGATTCATACATAGAATATAAAATACGTCTATGAACAGGTTTTAAACCATCTCTAAGGTCAGGTAAAGCACGAGCTACAATAACACTCATTGAGTACTCTAAAAATGAGTCTTCAACTTCTTTAACAATATTATTTTTTTCTAATCGATCCATAAAACCATCACCCTCCTATATATCAAGATTTTCAACGTGAGGTGCATTAGTTTCAATAAATTCACGTCTAGGCTCTACTTCTTCACCCATTAATTTTGAGAATACTTCATCAGCTGCAATAGCATCCTCAACAGTTATTTGTCTAAGAATACGTTTATGAATATCCATAGTAGTTTCATTTAACTCCTCTGCATCCATTTCTCCTAAACCTTTCATACGAGCAATATCATACTTAGTATTAGGAGATAATGTAGCAATATATTCATCTCTTTCTTCTTCATTTAAAACATATTTAATAGTTTTACCATGTTTAATACAGAATAATGGAGGTTGAGCAGCATATACATGTCCTGCTTCAACAATTGGTCTAAAGAAACGATAGAACAAAGTAAGAAGTAATACACGAATATGACTACCATCAACATCAGCATCTGTCATAATAATAATTTTATGATAACGAAGTTTAGATAAATCAAATTCATCACCTATTCCAGTACCAAAAGCAGTAATAATAGTACGAATTTCTTCATTACCTAAAGCTTTATCTAATCTAGCTTTTTCAACATTTAATATTTTTCCACGAAGTGGAAGAATAGCTTGTGTCATAGAGTCCCTTCCTTTGATAGCACTACCTCCAGCAGAATCACCCTCGACTAAGAATATTTCAGATATAGTAGCATCTTTACTCTTACAATCACTTAATTTTCCATAGAAATTAGTAACATCTAAATCACCTTTTCTGCGAGTAAGTTCTCTTGCTTTTTTAGCAGCAACTCTTGCTCTACTTGCAGTCATTGCTTTTTCAACAATAACACGAGCTTGATCAGGATTTTCCATTAAAAATCTTTCAAAAGACTCAGAAAAGATTTTATCAGCAATACCACGAACTTCACTATTACCTAACTTAGTCTTAGTTTGACCCTCAAATTGTGGATTAGGATGTTTAACTGAAATAATCATAGTTACACCCTCACGAACATCTTCTCCTGCAAGAGGATCATCTTTTTCTTTTAAAATACCAGCACTAGTAGCATATTTATTAAGAATTCTAGTTAAAGCACGTCTAACTCCATCTTCATGAGTACCACCTTCAGGTGTAGTAATATTATTAACAAAAGAATAAATACTCTCATTATAACTTTCATTATATTGCATAGCTACTTCTACTTTAATATCTTTTTCTTCTCCTTCAACGTCAACAATAGTTTCATGTATAGGATTCTTATTTTTATTTAGCATTTGAACATATTCAACAAGACCACCTTCATAACAGAAAGAATCTTTTTTATCAGCTTCTCTTTCATCATATAAAGTAATTCTTAAGCCTTTATTTAAAAAAGCTAATTCTTTTAATCTTGTTTTTAAAAT
This sequence comes from uncultured Caryophanales bacterium, assembly GCA_947302515.1. Next base: position 7,910 of record CAMYVT010000011.1, on the reverse strand, counting down.
ATCATACTCAAATACAGTAGTTTCAGTAAATATATCATCATCTGGTAAAAAATGAACAGTAGTACCAGTTCTTTCTTTATCACATTTATCAATTATTTTTAATTCATCATCTGGATGACCACCATGACTAAATCTTTGATAATAAACATTTCCATCACGATATACTTTTACTTCAAGCCAATCACTTAATGCATTAACAACACTAGCACCTACTCCATGAAGTCCACCAGATACTTTATATCCTCCACCACCAAATTTTCCACCAGCATGTAGTACAGTATAAACAGTTTCTACAGTACTTTTACCAGTTTTAGGATGAATATCTGTTGGTATACCACGACCATCATCTTTAACAACAATACTATTATCCTTACAAATAGATACTTCAATATGAGTACAATATCCAGCTAAAGCTTCATCTATTGCATTATCAACTATTTCCCAAACTAAATGATGCAATCCCCTTGAACTAGTAGTACCAATATACATACCAGGACGTTTTCTAACAGCTTCTAGTCCTTCTAAGACTTGAATTGATGAAGAATCATATTCTTTTTGTATTTTTTCTTCTTCCATTTTCCTACCTTCTCTCTACAATTCCATTTTTAACATAATATATATTAGCATCCTTTATATATTTTTTATTAATATTCCTTAAATCTGTTGTTGTAATAATACTTTGAATATCATTTAATTGTATTATTTTAAGTAATTTATTTCTCTTTTTAACATCTAATTCACTAAAAATATCATCCATTAATAATACAGGTAAAGTACCAGTAATATCTTTAAATATGGATATTTCAGATAATTTAAAAGATAATATAGCTACTTTTTGTTGTCCTTGAGAACCAAAATATTTAAGATCATTACCATTATAATCAAATATAAAATCATCTCTATGAGGACCATATATAGTCATACCATAATTAAGTTCTTTTAAATAATTCTTCTTAAAAGTATGTTTTAATTTCTTACGTATTGTTTCATATTCAAAATTATCAAATAAAACATTAGTAATATAATTAATAGATAATCCATTATCACCAGAAACATCATTAAAATAACTATTAATATTAATATTTATTAAATCAATATATTCTTTTCTTTTTTGATAAATAAAAATAGCTTTTTCAATTAATTTATCAGTAACAACATCTAAATATTCAGTATCTGCAATACTATTATTAAATAATATTTTTAAATACTCATTTCTAGTTTTAAGTAATTTATTATATTCATTATAAATATTTAAATATTCCTTAGATAATTGTGATAATTCAATATTAAGTAAATTTCTTCTAACATTAGGAGAACCTTTTATAATTTCTAAATCATCTGGAGTAAATACAATAACATTAAGATTAGAAATGTAGTCTGAAATTTTCTTAATAATAGTGTTATTAACACTTAATTTTTTTGTATCTTCATTAATTTCCACATTTAATTTAGTAAGTATCTTTTCTTTCTTAATAAATCCACTAATCTTACACTTTTTTTTATCAAACATTATTATGTTTGGACTAGCCCCTACTCTATGAGATTTAGTAAGAGCAAGTATTGTAATAGCTTCAAGAATATTAGTCTTACCTTGAGCATTATCACCCACAAAAATATTCATCTTTGGGCCAAAAGAAATATTTAGTTTCAAATAATTACGAAAATGAACTAAACCAATATTACTAATTTTCATTTATTCCTATTTAAAAGACACATACGCTTCACCTATCCCCAATGTGGTATAACTATACATACACTAATATTATACCATATATGGCCTTTAAAAGCACTAAAAAAATAGTTTTTTAACTATTTTTTCTATTTTTTAAAATTAAATCTAATCTAGCAGCTCTAGATAATTGGTTTTCTACTGATCTAAAAGAGCAAGGAACAATTATTTCTTCATTATTATCAAACACAATTCTAGTATTACAACTATCAATTTTATAAATATTTTGTACTCTATTTAATGATATCCAACAACAATCACTTGCAAAAGGAGAAGTAGTAGGAAATGCAATTAAATTACTAGAATCTTCAATAACAATAGGTACTTTATATTCAGCACCTAATATAGCTTTAGCCCCTTCTTTTCTACCTTGATAAGAACTACCAAAATATCTACAACTATCCTCCATAATTTGAAAAGGAGTATTTTGAATAATATATCTATCATTATCTTCAAATACTAAACTACTCTCTTGATCATTTGGAACAACAGCTAATGTCCCCTTACTAAATTCATATTTATTTATCATATTATCCCCCCTAAAACCATTAAATGGCTTTGTTTAATAAAATAACAAATAAAAATGTCGAAATATATCGAATTATGTCGAATAAATAAAAAAAGAGAGAAAATTCTCTCTAATATGTTCTAATAGGTAAAACTAACTGAGTTAAAGTATCATCTTCACTAGATTTTATTAATATTGGTTTTATTTCCCCTACAAAATTTAAATCAACAGTTTCTGTGGAAAAACTTTTTAAAGCATCCATCATATACTTAGCACTGAAAGATATTTTAATATCTTCATCGTTATTCTTATTAATAGTCATTTTTTCTTCTACTCTACCAATTTCAACAGAACTACTCTTAAGAATTAAAGTATTACCTTGAGTTTCTAAAGTAACAATATTTTTTTCTTTATCAGAAGTAAGAATACTAACACGATCAATAACATTATAGAAATCATTTAAATTAGTACTAACAACTAACATAGAATCTTCAGGTAATAAATTAGAAGTATTAGGATAAGCACCATTAATTAATCTAGATTCAAATTTTAAATTACCATTCTTAAATAATATTTTATTATTAAAGATGTGTAATTCAACAGTATCCTCATCATCTCCAAGAATCTTAGTAAATTCTACTACATTTCTACTAGGAATAACTATATTATAATTTTCATCACTTACTTTTTCTAATTTAACAACTTTTCTAGCTAATCTATATGAATCAGTTGCATTACATTCAAGTACATCCCCTACTATATTAAAATTAATACCAGTAAGTACAGGCTTACTTTCTTCATTAGAAGTAGCAAAAGCAGTTTGATTAACAATAGCTTTTAAAGTTCCAGCCTTCATATCAATTTTCTTTTTACTTTCTTCTAATCCTACATTAGGATATTCGCTTTCACTAATTCCATTTAAATTAAATTCACTATTATCTGTATAAATAAGGATTTTTAAATCATCAACTACTTCAATATTAATATATTCATCAGGTAATTTTCTTACTATATCTAATATATATTTACCCGAAATAATAATACTACCATCACTATCAATCTTAAATTCATCATCAGAATTACTTTCTATAACAGTTTGAATAGTAATGTCATTATCACTAGCAGTTAAAGTAAGTTTCTTTTTCTTTAAGTCAAATTTTATTCCTCCAAGAACAGGTATTAAATTTTTAGTAGAGATTGCTTTTGAAACTTTAATCAAAGCATCCAATAAAATATCTTTTTTAATTGTAAATTTCATAATTATTCCTTCTTTCTTTTAAATTATTTGTATTATAGTTGTGGAAAAAGTTAATAAGCAACTTTTTTCATTATAAATAAAAGTATTTTTTATAAAAACAATTGTTAATAAACTGTTAATAAATATTTTTATTGCACAACCCCAATATCTTTTTTTAATTTTTCTATAATATTAGCAAGATCTTTATTGTCCTTTATCTCTTTTTCAATTTTTTCAACAGAATGCATTACTGTAGAATGATCCTTTCCACCAAATTCGATACCTATCTTAGGAAATGATTCATTAGTCATATTTCTACATAAATACATGGCAATTTGTCTGGGAAAAGAAATATTAGAACTTCTCTTTTTACTTCTAATATCTTCAACAGATATTTGAAAATAATCTGAAACAATTCTTTGTATACGGTGAACATCATTCTTTTCCCCTATTCCTTTATTATTAAAGTCTTTAAGAGCTTCTATAGCTAAATCTAAAGTAATTTTTTCTCCACCCATAATAGTAGAATAAGCAACCAATCTGGTAATAGCACCTTCTAAATGTCTAACATCAGGACCTATATTAGAAGCAATATATTCAACTACATCATCGGGAATATCTTTTTCAAAATTATTTGCTATAATTTTTTTCTTTAATATATCTCTTCTTAAATTGTAATCAGGAGGAGAAATATTAACTCTCAATCCCCAACTAAATCTAGTTCTTAAACGATCTTCAAGTTGTTTTAAATCATCAGGACTTCTATCAGAAGATACAATTATTTGTTTACTATCATTAAATAAATTATTAAAAGTGTGGAAAAATTCTTGTTGTGATTGTTGTGCACCACCTAAATACTGAATATCATCAATTATTAATACATCAATATTTCTATATTTGTTTTTGAAAAATTCAACATAATTAAAATTAGTACCATTTTCATCTTTTCTATTAGTTTTAACAAATTCATCAACAAACTGTTCTGAAGTAACATATAATACTCTTTTATCAGAATTTTGATGAATATAATTACCAATAGCATGCATTAAGTGTGTCTTACCCACTCCACTATTACCATATAAAAATAAAGGATTATATATTCTACCAGGATTTTCTGCTACTGATAATGCTGCTGCATGTGCAAATTTATTAGAATTACCAACTATAAAGTTATCAAAAGTATAATTTGGATTTAAATTAGAATTTGCTTTATAAGATTTATCCCCATCCTCATTTTTACTAATAAATTCACTTGTAATTTGCTCTTCAATCTCTTCATCTTCTATTTCTTCTTTTAATAAAAAAGATAATTCATAATTAGTATTAGTTATTTCATATAATAATGAAGAAATAAGGTCAGAATAATTATCTAATAAATGTTTTTTATGAATTGGCATTGGTACTATAATAATAGCTTTATCATCATATAACTTATATAATTCCGTTTCTGAAAACCATGTATTATAGGACAGAGATGTTAGTTTATCTTTTAAACTACTTAGTAATTTTGACCATACGATATCTACATTCAAATTACCATCTCCCCACAAGAATCATTAATCACGTTCTATTCTACATTAGTTTGCGGAAAAAATAAACAACTTTTAATAAAAAACTTTTCTCCACAAGTTATCCACATATTTATCCACATAAAAACTATTAGTAATATATAATTATTAAATAGTTTTCCACATTTTCCACAAATTTTTAAACACATACTAAATAATAATTTTAAACAAACCTGTGTAAAAGTGGAAAAAAGTTTTAAAAAGAAAGATTTTATTGACAAATAAAGGAATCTATTATTATAATAATGTAGATTTATGTCGGGAGGTGGAAGCAATGAAAAGAACATATCAACCAAATAATCGTAAAAAATCAAAAAAACTAGGATTTTTTGCACGTAAAAAAACTAATATATTAAATCGTCGCCGTCGTAAAGGACGTAAAAGTTTAAGTAAATAAATCACCGCTGCCTAAACAGTGGTTTTTTACTCTAAAGGGTTGTGATAATTATGAAAAAATTATATATAGTAAAACATAATCGTGATTTTGAAAAAATCATGAAAGATGGTTCGTGTAGTAAAAATAGATGCTATGTAGTATATAATTTAGATAATGAATTACCCTATAACAGATATGGTATTTCAGTAAGTAAAAAATTAGGAAATGCAGTATTTCGTAATAAATATAAAAGAATAGTTCGTAATATAATTGATAATAATAAAAAAGACTATATAAAAGGAAAAGATTATATTATAATATTAAGAAGAGGAGTTTTAGAGAAGTCCTATCAACAATTAGAAAATGAGTTAATAGAATTAATCTAACAACATAAGAAAGGAAACTGTATGAAGAATAATAAATGGAAAATTATTTTAATAGTATTTTTATTAATTTTATCTACAGGATGTACAAAAACACTAACAGATAAAGATAATAAAGCAGTAAAAAATGAAGCAACAGGACAAACATTAACAAAAAATATTATTTGTAAACCAACAAATAAACATACAATTGAATTATATAAAAAATATAAAGTAGATTTAGATTCTCTTCCTGAATGTAAAAATTTTAAATTAACTTCAGGAGGATATGAAGGTCTATGGAATAGTATTTTTGTAAAACCATTATCATTTGTATTATTACAATTAGGTAATATAGTAAAAAATTATGGTATATCAGTAATTATAATAAGTTTGTTTATAAGATTAATAGCTTTCCCATTAACAAAAAAGACTGCTATGCAATCAGAATTAATGAAGAAAGCTCAACCAGAATTAAATAAATTACAAAAAAAATATGAAGGAAAAACAGATCAAGATTCAATGATGAAACAAAATCAAGAAATGATGGCTATATATAAAAAATATAATATTAGTCCCCTATCAGGTTGTTTATTTGCTTTAATTCAATTACCAATATTTGTAGCTTTCTTTGAAGCTGTACAAAGAACACCTGTAATTTTTGAGGATATTTTCTTAGGATTACAATTAGGTACAACACCAACTGTAGGTATTACAACAGCAACTTTTTATTCATATATTATATTAATGTTAATAATAGCTGGAACTACTTTCCTATCATTTAAAATGAATGGAACAGCAAACATGGAAGATCCAACTATGAAAATGATGCCTACAATGATGACAGGTATGATTATTGTTACAGCATTTTTCATGCCAACTGGATTAGGAATCTACTGGGTAACATCTAATTTGTTCACCATAGTTCAAAATATATTAGTGAAAAGGAGTAAAGAAGTAAATGGAAAAGCATAATTATTCAGGAAAAACAAAAGAAGAAGCTATTCAAAATGCAAAAGAAGATTTACAAGAGGTAGAAGAAAACTTATTCATTAAAGAATTAGGAGAATCAAAAGGTGGTTTATTCAAGAGTAAAAAAGTAGAAATTGAAGTAGTTGAAAAAAGAGAAGTAGTTAAACATATTAAAGAATTTATAATTCAAATACTAAAAAGTATGGGATTCACAGTAAATATAGAGGTAAAAAATAAAGAAGAAGTACCAAAATACATTATTTTTTCAGATAATGATGCCCTATTAATTGGTAAGAATGGTAAAAATTTAAAAGCATTATCATTAATAGTAAGTCAACATCTAAATACAGAATTAGGAAGAAATTATAAATTTATTATTGATGTTAACGAATATAAAGAAAAAAGAGAAAAATCATTAGAAAGACTTGCTAAAAGAATTGCTAGAGAAGTAAAAACATCAAAAGTAGAAGCAAAATTAGATTCAATGAATTCTTATGAAAGAAGAATTATTCATAATACTTTAACTAATTATAAAGGAGTATATACTGAAAGCGAAGGCGAAGAACCAAATCGTTATGTAGTAGTAAAACCAAAAGAAGATGAATAATCTTCTTTTTTTTTACATTATTTACACCCTATTCTCTTTATTAATAAATGAATAAATAAAAATAAATGATAAAATTATAATATAATGGATAGGTCTACACAAAAAAATTTCATAAATTTAATAAATATGTTATAATATTCCAGGAAAAAGGAGGGATACCATGAATGATACTATATGTGCAATATCAACATCTCAAGGTATTGGTGCAATTTCAATAGTAAGAGTATCTGGAGAAGAAGCTATAGAAATAGTAAATAGAATCTTCAAAGGAAAAGATCTTACTAAAGTAGATTCACATACAATTAATTATGGAAAAATAGTTGATAATAATGAAGTAATAGATGAAGTATTAGTATCAGTTATGAAGGCACCAAAGACTTTCACAGTAGAAGATATAGTAGAAATTAATACTCATGGTGGTATTGCTCCAACTAATAGAGTATTAGAATTATTATTAGAAAACGGATGTAGATTAGCAGAACCAGGAGAATTTACTAAAAGAGCATTTTTAAATGGAAGAATTGATTTATTAGAAGCAGAAGCAGTAATGG
>CAMYVT010000010.1 GCA_947302515.1 uncultured Caryophanales bacterium | reverse complement strand
CTAGAACTTTCACGAATACTTATTATTCTTCTTCAATATCTGCTTCTTCTACATCATCATCTTTTTTCTTTTTCTTTTTAGATTTTTTCTTATCTTCTTTTTCTTCATCCTCATCTTCATCAGATGATTCTTCTTCTTGACGTTTCTTAGCAGCTTCTTCATATACTTTTGCAGATAAAGCCATAGCTTTTTCTTGTAATTTTTCTTTTTCTTCTTTAATCTTATCGATATCTCCATCTTCTAAAGCATCTTTTAAGTCTTTAATTAAATCTTCAGCAGCTTCTACATCTTTCTTATCAGCTTTATCACCTAAATCTTTTATTGCCTTTTCAGTTTGGAATACCATCTGTTCTGCTTCATTACGTACTTCTGCTTCTTCTTTACGTTTATCATCTTCTTCTTTATTTTCTTCGGCTTCTTTTCTCATTCTTTCAACTTCATCATCAGAAAGATTAGTCGAAGATGTAATTGTAATAGATTGTTCTTTATTAGTACCTAAATCCTTAGCAGATACATTAACAATACCATTAGAGTCAATATTAAATGTAACTTCTATTTGAGGTACACCTCTAGGAGCTGGTGGAATATTAGTCAATTGGAAACGACCCAATGTCTTATTATCATCAGCCATACTTCTTTCACCTTGTAGGATATGAATATCTACTCCAGGTTGATTATCACTTGCTGTAGAGAAAATCTCTGTCTTAGATGTAGGAATTGGTGTATTTCTTGGAATTAATGTTGTCATAACTCCACCTAATGTTTCAAGACCTAATGATAGAGGAGTAACGTCAACAAGTACTATATCATTGAAGTCTCCAGCTAAAACTCCACCTTGAATAGCAGCACCTAAAGCAACTGCTTCATCAGGGTTAACTTCTCTTGATGGTTCTTTACCTAATTCTTTAGTAACTGTATCATAAACAAGTGGTACACGAGTAGAACCCCCTACAAATAATACTTTATCAATATCTTTCTTAGTAATCTTAGCATCCTTAATAGCTTTTCTTACAGGATCAATTGTTGATTCTACTAAATCAGATATTAAATCTTCAAATTTAGCTCTAGTTAAAGTCATATCTAAGTGAATTGGTTCTCCATCTTCTCCTTTAGCAATAAATGGAGCAGAAACTTGAGTAGAGACCATTCCAGATAAATCTTTCTTAGCTTTTTCAGCAACTTCTTTTAGACGTTGCATAGCCATATCATCGTCTCTTAGATCAATATCATTTTCTTTTTCAAATTCTTCTACTAAATAATCAATAATACGATTATCAAAATCATCTCCACCTAAATGGTTATTACCAGCAGTAGATTTAACTTCAAATACACCATCACCCAACTCAAGTATAGATACATCAAAAGTACCTCCACCTAAGTCATATACTAAAATAGTTTGACCTTCATCTTTTTCAAGCCCATAAGAAAGTGCTGCTGCTGTTGGTTCATTAATAATTCTTTCTACTTCTAAACCAGCAATCTTACCAGCATTTTTAGTAGCTTGTCTTTGACTATCAGTAAAGTATGCAGGTACTGTAATAACTGCTTTCTTTACTTTTTCTCCTAAGTATGCTTCACAATAATCTTTAATATAAGAAAGAATCATTGCAGAAATCTCTTCTGGAGTATATTTCTTATCCTCTAATTTTACTTTTTCAGAAGTTCCCATTTTTCTCTTAATAGAACTTACTGTATTTGGATTAGTAAGTGCTTGTCTTTTAGCAGATTCACCTACTATTTTTTCTCCTTTTTTAAATGCTACAACAGATGGAGTAGTTCTACCTCCTTCTGGATTAGGAATTACTTTTGGAACTCCTGCCTCCAATACTGCTGCGCATGAATTTGTTGTACCTAAATCGATACCAATTATTTTTTCTTTTGCCATAATTTATCTCTCCTTTTTTATAATTGATTTATTCTAACTGATGCAGGTCTAATTACTCGATCCTTTAATTTATATCCTTTTTGTAATACTTCAAGCACCACTTCATCAGGTTGATTAGGATCATTATCAGCAACCATAGCTTGTTCTAATTTAGAATCAAATACTTCACCTACACGATTAATTTCCTCAACACCATATTTACCTAATATATTAACAAAGCTTGTATACATTAATTGAAAACCTGTTAAATATTTAGCAACTTCTGGATTATCACTTTTACTTGCTAACTTAATAGCACTTTCAAAATTATCAATTAATGGAATAAGTTCACTAATTAAATCTTGAGAAGCATACTTTAATAAACTAGCAGTTTCTTCATCTTTTCTCATTCTATAACTAACTAATTCCGCTTTAGCATACTTAACTTGTTCAATTAACTCTTCTTTTTCTTTTAATAAAATATTTACTTGTTCCGTTAATTGTACTATAGGATCTACTTCTGGAGTAGTTCCTCCAGCATCCATTTGAATTTCTTGTTCTTTAGTAGTCTCTTCTACTTGTTTTTTTTCTTCTGATTTTTTCTTCATAAAAGCCTACCTTTCTATATTCTCTTTAATGTATTCTAGCATTCCTACTACTCTATCATATTCCATACGTTTAGGTCCAATAATAGCAATAGTACCTTCTTCACCATTTTTCTTATATTTAGTTTGAATAACAGTAACATCACTATCTATATTATTTTCATTACCAATATAGATTTTAATATTATTATCATCATCTTCAGTAATATCTTGTACTAATTCTGGACTTTCTAACTTATTAAATACTGTTTTAACTTTATCAATGTTTGAGGAAAATTCAGGTTGTTCTAACATTTTAGTTCTACCCATAACATTAACTTCTTGATTAGTAAAATCACTAAATACATGATAAAAAGCATTATAAAGTTGTTCATGTTGTTTTACATAATTTCCTATAATAGGTTTTATTTCAAATTCCAATTTACTACTAACTTCATCAATTGGAGTTCCAGAGATTAAATTATTTATAAGGCCAACAGTCTTTTTAACTTCATCCATAGATACATCTTCTAACTTAATATTCTTATGCTCTACGTGACCTTTATCAGTAACTATTACAACAACCATACTTACATCATCAATCGGAACTACTTCTATTTGTTTAAGAAGATTCTCATGAGAAGTACTACCTAGTACTACTGTAGTATAATTTGTCATATCAGAAATTACTTGTAAAGACTTAGCAATAACATCCGATATAGCTAGTTGCTGATTCTTAAAGACAATTTGTAATTTTAACATATCTTCTGCATTCATCTTTTTAAGTTCCATTAAATTATCAACATAATATCTGTATCCTGCTTCACTAGGAACTCTTCCTGAAGATGTATGTGTCTTTTCTAACAATCCTTTATTTTCAAGTTCACCCATGTCATTTCTAACCGTAGCACTAGAGCAATTTAACTCTTTAGCAATTACCTTAGAACCAACGGGAATAGGGTCCTTGATATATCTTTCAACGATTGATTTTAAGATTTTTTCTTGTCTTTCAGAAAGCATAATATCAACCTCCTAGCACTTATTAATTTATAGTGCTAATAATAATATACTATCATTTTTGGCACTTGTCAATAAAAAGTGCTAAAAACAAAAAAAGCAGTAAAATTACTACTTTTTTAAACAAATTATTTACTAAAATCTAATGAATAAAGTATAAATCTTTCAACTTGAGTTGGAGTAGTTTTCCTATCATTAGCGCTCTGATCTCTAGTAACACCTATTAATACATCTCCAACATTATTAGGACCTTCACCAGCAGGTTTAGTAAATAAGAAACCACTCTTTTCAGATAAAGTAAATGAAGGGACAACCGTCTTAATACCAAAAGTCCCATCATTTAAAGGGAAAATATTCCATATTTGAGGTTCATTTCGAGCTAAAGAGTTAAATGTTTCAGATGCAGAAACAAAATTCATCTTATAGTTTTCATCATAATATATATTTAATGCTTTATGTCTAGTAAGTTCCATTATACGATATTCTTTTTTACCACTAGCATTAAGTATTCCAGGAAAATTAGTACTACCAATATTATCAGGATCATTAATCATATCAATAGCCCATTTTTGTCTAGAATCACCAGTAAAATGTTCAATTTTTAATTGATTAGCATCATCTGTCCCAACAGAAACAGCAGATACTAACATATTTGTAGCATTAACTGGGATAATATAATAATTACCATGAACAGGAAAATTATTAGCAGCTAAAACAACATTTGCTGTTGAAGAATCTGGTTGATAAGCTGAAAGATGTATTCCAGCAGGACTAATAGTTTGACCATAAGTATCTGTACTATTATATAAGTAATACTCATAACCTGAAGAATTTTTTACTACAACGCTTACTCCTTGAGAATTCTTGTTTTCAGCGCCATCAAATAATAATAATATTTCATCTAAGTTTTTACCACCAACATCACATGGATTATTAGTACATTTAACAGAATGACCTTTAAATACACCAGTAGAATCATTATATGTATCATGATAAGAATAATATATCTTAGGAGTACCTAAACCACTAGGAGCATTAACCGTAATACGACTAACACTATTAAACTGAGTGTTTTTCCGAGGCATATCCTTATTAAGATCATCTTTTTCAGCTAAACGAGATATTATTAATTTGCCGCTACCATCAGCAGTACCATTAGCACCAGCAACCATTAAACCATCAACAAAATAATAATCATGATCTCCTACTTTATTAGGATAACCCAAAAGATATGTTCTATATTGATTAGCGAGATCAGGACAATTATTATAAGTGACACCATCTACTCCAGTAAAAGATTTAGTAGGATCTTTAAGTTCAAAAGAAGTCATATCAACATCTCCTCCTAAAGGAGAAGAATTATAACATAACAATGTTCCTCCAGGAACACTACCTTGAGCAGCTTGTGCTCTCATAAGATTAGTATCACTTCCACTAGGATTAATGTATTGTACAAAAGTCTGATTATTATCAATAGTTATTCTAAATTTAGTACCTTCTTTTGCAAAAATAATACCAGTAACATATGCTCCTCTAGCAGAACCACTATTTTTACCAAAAGCTTCAAATCTATACCAACCAGTCTCTCCAGGAGGAATAGTATATATACCAGTTTTTCTATAAGTTATTTCAGTTTGATTAAAATTAATTAGGAAATTTTCTACAGCTTCAGCCTCTTCAGCAACATTATTACGAGTAGAAGATAATGTACCCATTAATATTGCAATTATCATAACACCTAATATAGCTAAACCATAAATAACAGCAGTAATAGCAAACCCTTTATTATTCATAACTTCACCTACTATTCTATATAATAATATCACATTTTACGTAGGATAACTACATATTTATCACCATATTTTTTATTCTTTAAACAAATAAAACTATCAGGATAAATAATTTTATCAATAGAATCACTCTCACATACAACAATACCAGAATCATTAAGTATATTTAATTTATCAATTAATTGAATACTCTTTTCAATATAATTAGTCTTATATGGAGGATCTAAAAATATAATATCTAATTTAATATTATCATCATTAAGTAATTTTAAACATTTTAAATAATCACAACAAAAAACTTTAGTATTAGATATACCAATATTACTAATATTATTATTAATTATCTTACAAGCTTTAGTATTAGAATCACAGAAATAACAAAATTTACTTCCTTCGCTTAATGCTTCTATTCCTAAATTACCACTACCAGAAAATAAGTCTAGTACTATACTATTAGGAATATAATCTTGTATCATCGCAAATAAAGATTCTTTTACTCTATCCATTGTAGGTCTAGTACCAAAAATATCAAAGCCAATAATATTTCTACCTTTATATAAACCACTAATTACTTTCATGTTTACAACTACCCTTCTTACTAATAGTTTTTAATTTACTATTAATTTCCATGATAAAAAGATTAAGATCAGTTTCCTTAATTTTAAATTCTTGAAATGTTTTATTTTCTAATATTTTAGTTTTTGTTTTATTAGTAGGATATTTATTATATTCATCAAGTAATTTAGATAACTCTTTATCATTCTTAACTTTATCCATACATTTTTTAAGATCAATGACTAAACTACTAGAATCTAATTCATTACGCAAATTGTCTAACTTATCCATTAATTCATTCATATCTAAATTATAACATAAAAAGAAAAAAGACTAAAAAGTCTTTTTAACCAATACGGAATGCTGGAGAAACTCCGTAATTATTGTCAGCATATGATCCACCCATATTACCACTACCAGCTACATTTATAATATAGAACGCAGAACCAGTAGAAGACAATGGAGAACGAAGCCACCAGTTATAATAAGAACCATTATATGCTTTCCTAGCATTTATATAATTAGATGTTGTCACTCCAATACTATTATAATAATCTAATTGTCTAGTATTATTATAAGACGAATCATAATAATTTATACCAGCATTTGAATTCCCGTCAGTATCAATAATCACTTCATGTGAAGATAATAAATATAACTTATCAGTTGAAGTATAATTAGAAGAGGAAGATACCCCATAACCAGATACTACAGTTGTATCAATGATAATAGATTGTAAATTACTTGGCATAACATTGTAAATATTAGATCTTATAAAAGATCTTAAAGAACTTGAAGGCCAACTGCCAAAATTAGACGAGGAAGAATTCATAAAGCGAAGCATAATAATATCTGTAAACTCCAAAACAAATCCACATGCTGTTTGGCTAAATCCTTCTTGATTACATTCATTTGGAGTAGACATATTAGCTATTCTTAAAGTATGAGTTCCCAAACTACCCAAATCTATTTCTTTAGTATCACCAAGATTATAACAATTGCTTGCATAACCACTTCTAACAACACTAATTATTGTATCCCATGAATCATCCGTAAAAGAAATAGGATGAGGAACAGCAATACTAGTATTATCTTTTTGTACATATGTAACAGTAAAACTCATATTTAATGTTTGATTAGTAGATGGTAAATCATTAGCAGTAATATCAGTTCTATATTCTACTCTTACTTTATATGTTTCTTTTGATCCAGATAATAACTCATGTTTTGATTGAATAGGCATTCCATTATTATAACTGACACTATAGTTTAAATAACTAGGAAGTGTTTGTATCTCAGTATTGTTTAATGTAGATAAAATAGTATCTATCATAGCATCAATAGTACCATCATTTTTAGCATCGACAGTAAATTCATAAAAATCTCCAGGTTTAGATAAATGTACACTATAAGTAACAGTAGTTCTACTAGAATCTATTGTAGGAGTACTTGCAGCTACACTGCCACTAGTTACTTGTACATTTTCAAAATGTACATTCCATGTAGCATTATAAATTTTAGAAGAGCCATTAATATTAAGACTAGCATTTAAAAATGCATATCCTATAGTAATAGATATGATTAAAGTAATCGCAAATATAATAAGATATTTATTAAATTTATCCATACTATCTACTCTCCTACACTAACATTATATTATAAATAGTATTTTTATACAATAAAAAAGGAGTTTCCTCCTTTTTAATTTAAGAAATCATCTATAGTCATTAATCTATCATCAATCTCTTCTAAAGAAATTCTTTCTTTCTTAGGAATTACTTTTTCTTCTACGGGAACTTCTTCGCTTTCAACTAATGTTTCTTGTTCCATATTAGGTTTAATTAAAGTAGATATTAAGAAACAATCATCTAATTTCTTTTTAGATATTTGACTACCAGTAGAATATCTATCTACTATAGGTAATTCTGTTAATTTAATAGTATTAATATCACCATTCTTAATACCAATATATTCTTTAGAATCAACTATAAATGTCTTCAATACTATATATGGTTTAGATTTAACTTCACGAATAACTTGAATACCTCTTCTTGTACGAGTAGATATTTCAAATTCAGTAAGTCTCACTCTCTTACCAGTACCATTTTCAGTAACAATAGAAATAAATTCATGACTATTATAAGAGAAGTTATTAACTGATACAATATAATCATCTTTTAACTTCATACCTTTAACACCACTAGCTTTAACACCAACAAGTGGTATTTCATCAGTCTTATAACTTAATCCATATCCAGAATTAGTTACCATAAATACTGTATCATAATCTTCTATCATAACAGCAATTACTTCATCATTATCTTTTAGATTCATACAACTACTAGCTTTATTATATCTTTGTAATTTAAATTCTTTTAATTTACTTCTCTTAATCATACTATTACGAGTAGCAATAATAATATTCTTGTCACTACTAAAGTCATAGGCAGGAATACATCCAACTACTACCTCTTCTGCAGGTAATTCTATTAAATTAGATACATGTTTAGGCATATCTTTCCATTTAAGATCTGGAATCATATGAACAGGTATATGTAAGTAATTACCTCCATTAGTAAATACAAGTAATGTATCAGTTGTATTCATTTCATATAAACCAATAATATAATCATTTTCTTTTAAAGTAAGATCTTCTAAATTAGATGCAGTATAACTTCTATAAGAAGTACGTTTAATATATCCATCATTAGTAACTAATACTACTACATCTTCTTTAGGAATCATTGCTGCTTCATCAATTTTTATTTCAGTAATTTCTTCATTAATATCAGTAAGTCTAGGAGTAGCATACTCCTTAGCAATATTTTGTAATTCTTTTTTCATTACGTGTTTTAAAGCAGCTTCATTATTAAGAATTTGTTCCCAAATAGATATTTTCTTCTCTAAATCTTTCATTTCTTCTTCTAAAAGTACTACATCTGTATTAGTTAATCTATATAATTGTAATGTAACAATAGCTTCAGCTTGTTCCATAGTAAATTCAAATTCTTTTACTAAGTTTTCTTTAGCATCTTGTTTATTTTTACTAGCTCTAATTACTTTAATAACTTCATCTAATATAGATATACATTTAATTAAACCTTCTAAGATATGATATCTTGCTTTAGCATGTTCTAAATCAAATAAAGTTCTACGTCTTACAACTTCCCTTTGATGAGCGATAAATGCATCTAGCGATTCCTTTAAACCTAATAATTTAGGTCTACGATTAACAATAGATACCATATTAAAGTTATAAGATATTTGCATATCAGTATTCTTTAAGAAATAATTAATAATTAATTCTGTATTAGCATTTTTCTTTAAATCTATAACAATACGTACATCTGATGCAGATTCATCTCTTACTTCAATAATTCCATCTACTTTTTTATCTATACGTATGTCATCCATCTTTTTAACCATTAAAGCTTTATTTACTTCAAATGGTATTTCAGTAATAATTATTCTTTTACCACTTTTATCTTCTTCGATAGAATATCTACTTTTAATTATAATTCTACCTTTTCCAGACTCATATGCCTCTCTAATTCCATCAATTCCTTCTACTATTCCACCTGTAGGAAAATCTGGTCCTTTAACCATTCTCATTAGAGTTTCTAATTGACAATTAGGGTTATCAATTCTATGAATTGTAGCTTCAATTACTTCTCCTAAGTTATGTGGAGGAATATTTGTTGCATAACCTGCACTAATACCTTGAGCACCATATACGAGAAGTGCTGGGAATCTTGCAGGAAGTACAGTTGGTTCTATAGTAGTATCATCAAAGTTAGGAGCAAATTCTACTGTATCTTTATCTATATCTCTAAGTAATTCATTACTTATCTTAGATAATCTTGCTTCAGTATAACGATAAGCTGCAGGTGAATCACCATCTATTGATCCATTATTACCATGCATATCTATATAAGGTAATCTAGTCTTCCAAGGTTGACTCATTCTAACCATAGCATCATAGATCGAAGTATCTCCATGAGGATGGTAATTACCTATAACATCTCCAACAGTTTTAGCGCTCTTCCTATAGCCTTTATCATACGTATTATGTTCTTTATGCATAGAATATAAAATACGTCTCTGAACAGGCTTTAAACCATCTCTAGCGTCAGGTATAGCACGATCTTGAATAATATACTTAGAATAACTACCAAATCTTTCACCCATTAAGTCTTCTAAAGTATAATCAAAGATCTTTTCAATTACCTCTTGTGTATCAAGTTTCTTCTTAGGCATATAATCACTCTTTCTAAATATTTTAATTAACTAGCTATTTTATAATCATCTTCTAATGAGAATTCTACATTCTCTTCAATCCATTCTTTTCTAGGAGGTACATCATCTCCCATAAGAATAGATACTCTCTTCTCAGCAAGCTGAGCATCTTCAATATTAACTCTAATTAGAGTTCGGCTTCCGGGTTTCATAGTAGTATCAGCCAACTGATCAGCATTCATTTCACCTAAACCTTTGTATCTTTGAATATCACATCTTTTACCATTAGTCTTTTCTTTCATTTCTTCTACTGTATAAGCATATTCTACATCTTTACCACTTTGTATTTTAAATAAAGGTGGTAAAGCAACAAAAAGTCTACCATCTTCTATTAATGGTTTCATGTAACGATAGAAGAATGTTAAAAGTAAACACTGAATATGACCACCATCTTCATCAGCATCACTCATTATAATCACTTTATTATATTCACAATCATTTATATCAAAATTAGATCCATATCCAGCACCTATAGTATAAATAATTGTATTAATTTCTTCATTCTTTAATATATCTTCTTCTTTAGTCTTTTCAGTATTAAGAACTTTACCACGAAGTGGTAAGATTGCTTGATATTTTCTATCTCTTCCACCCTTAGCAGAACCTCCTGCAGAGTCACCCTCTACTAAGAATAATTCATTACGTGTTTTATCTTTACTTTGAGCAGGAGCAAGTTTACCAGATAAACTTCTTTCTTCTTTTTTCTTTGAAGTACCTTTACGAGCATCTTCACGAGCCTTACGAGCAGCTTCTCTAGCAATCTTACTTTTTAAACTCTTATTAATAATGTCTGTAGCTATAGCTTTATTTTCTTCTAAATAAGTCTGTAAATTTTGAGTAACAATTTGTTCTACAGCATTCTTTGCTTGAGGAGTACCTAATTTACCTTTAGTTTGTCCTTCGAATTGTAAAATACCTTCAGGTATTTTTAAACTAATAATAGCAGTAAGACCTTCTCTAACATCACTACCCTCAAAAGCTTTACTATTACCTTTAACAAAACCATTATTTTTAGCATAATCATTAAATACTCTAGTTAAAGCAGTTTTAAATCCAACTTCATGAGATCCACCATCTACTGTTTTAACATTATTAACAAAACTAACAATCTTTTCATTATAAGTATCAGTATATTGCATAGATATTTCTACTTCTATTTTTTCTTTATTACCCTCAAATGTAAGTACTTTATGTAGAGTATTTTGTCCTTTATTAAGTTCTTCTACATATTCTTCAATACCTCTTTCATAATGAAATTTATTATCTCTTCCATCTTCCTCATCAACCACTTCTATAGTAATACCTTTTAAAAGAAAAGCACTTTCCTGCATTCTTTCACATATAGTTGTATATGAAAAACTAGTAGAAGAAAAAATCTCATCATCAGGCATAAATCTAACAGTAGTACCAGTCTTATTAGTAGTACCAATTACTTTTAAAGGAACTGCTACATGTCCACCATTTTCAAATCTAATATAAGACTCTTCTCTATCTCTTTTAATTGTAACTTCCATCCATTTAGATAACGCATTAACAACAGAAGAACCTACTCCATGTAGACCTCCTGATACTTTATAACCATCTTGTTCAAATTTTCCTCCAGCATGTAATATAGTATAAATAACTTCAGGAGTAGATTTACCAGATTCATGCATACCTGTAGGTACACCTCTACCATGATCTTCAACAGATACAGAACCATCTTTATGTAGAGTAATCTTAATATAATCACCATATCCATTAATAGCCTCATCTACACTATTATCTACTATTTCCCATACAAGATGATGTAATCCTCTTTTATCAGTAGATCCAATATACATACCAGGACGTTTTCTAACAGCTTCTAAACCCTCAAGTATCTTAATCGACTTAGCATCATATTTCTCTGCCATATTATCACTCCTAATGTCTCACTCTATTTTATTATAATAAATCTTTCGTTTTATTTCAACGAACTTTACCCTTTTTGACACGTATTTCTTTTAATATCAACAAAAAAGAGCCATATAGCTCTTTATTATTTACGACATGAATTATAATATAATTCATTTAAATAATTATAGAATATAAGTGCTTTTTCACTATTAGTAATAGTATATACACCATTAAGAACTAATTCATTCTGAGAAACAGATAATACTGTTTGACCATTCTTAATAATAACAATTGATGTAATTACATCAGAAGCATTATTAGCGCCATCTAAAGATATTCTTTTTGGTGGAGTAGGATCAAATCCGGAATCATTATTTCTAAATAATAAGGCAACACTATTATCTTCAAGATATAATTCTAAAGAATCACTACCATAAGAGAATAAATCTACACCATCATCATATATTTCAGGATTAGACTCTTTAAAGCAAGATTCTTCAGTGCCACCAAATAAAGTATTATTAATATAAATACCATCTGGTCTACTATTCCAACATAAATATATAGTATCTACATCATCATCAACATTATAGTTTCTAATAATACCATATTGATTATAATTAGAACAACTACTACTTGTATCAAATCCTACTAAATAACTATTATCTTTATAGAATTCATTTATATATTCATATATATCTCCATTATCTTCATTAAATGATACTTCTCTTAATTGTCTACCATGGAAATCCATTACTCCACCATTACCATCAATCTTTTTAATACCACCATTAGATTGAACCCATTGTAGTTGTATAACTGTACCATTAGATAAAGTATCAGGCATAGATGGATGCATCATATTATAACCAGGCTTATATGCATAATCTACATTATCTCTTAAATAATAATATTCATCTTCTGTTAATGAATTCCAGAATTCTTCAGAAGTACAATTATCATTAGGTATTCTAAAATACATAACAGTACTACCATCAAAGAAATTACCACCATTAGCATCAAATTTAATTGCAGGAGCAGCTTCTAATTTAGGAGTAGCATAAACCATAACCCTAACATTATTTAATGCTTTACCATTACCATCAACAACAGTAACAACAAAAGCCCCACTCCAAGCACTAACTTTATATGCTGTAAAAGCAACAAGTGCTATAGGTATTATCATTAAAGATTTCTTATTCTTTTTAGCTATAAGAATACTAGATCCTACAATTACAACAACACCTAATAGTATTAACATATTTCTACCAGTACTAGGATTAGATAAACCTCTATAATCAACAAAATTAGCAGTATTACCTTCAGCTAAATTTACTCTTAATTCACGAGTATTAGTAGTATATCCATCAGGTACTTCTTGTACTATTCTTAAAATACCCCAATTCTGTACTCCAGATATTGATATTTTACCATTACTATTAGTATATCCTTCATATATTAATTTTTCATTTACACCAACAGCTTCGTTATAAGATTCAAATACATCTTCATCCCCATTAGGATACTCTAAAAAGTAAGTAACCCCTTCTCTAGGAATTTCTTCAGCATATACAGCAGGTATAAACATAAAAGCCAAAATAAAAACAAATAATACTTTTAGAACACTTTTCATATCGCACTTCCTATTCTATATATAATTATAAATTTATATATAGAAATAGTCAAACAAAAAAAAGAAGTTAGACACTTCTTTTAGTCAAATTTAAAATCAAAATCAAAAGGATCCTCTTCAGGCTCAGTTTGATCTAAAGACATATCATTATTTCTTTTAGCATTAATATCTCTATCTCTATTAACACCATTACTCATAAGAATAGATTCTTCTATCTCTTCTATATCAAAAGTAGTTTTCTTTTCCTCTTTACCTTTAATAACCAAACTAGACTTAACAGTAGTAATAAAAGACTCAGTATCAATATATTCAATTAAATCATTAACACTATTAGTAACATTACTATCAAATATACCTCTTTCTTCCATTACCTTTTTAATTTTATTAGCTAAACTAACAGTTTTCTTATTAGTAGATAGTTCTGCTAACATAATTTTATTTTTATTATTATTTTCATTTAATTGTTGTTTACGTATTTCATGTTTATAAAGTATATTTTTATATGCTTGTGTAAAGAAAGCTAAAGCAAATGCTATAAATATAATAAAATACTCTAAATGACTATTAAGTAATAAATTAACTACAGGAATCTTCTCAATAAATTCAGTAAAGAAACCAAATACTAATAATACAAATATAGGTAATATATTTAACATAGTATTACCATTACTAAAACAACTAATAATAGTAAGTAATAAAGTAGCTAAAGCAATACCTATTAATAAACCATTACCAGCATCATAAAATATAGAGAAAATACCAACTATTATAATAGCTACTGCAAAAGATAATACAATACTATTATTTTTAAGTTCTTCTCTAATTTCATCTTTATGCTCTTCTAAGAAAATCTCTCTTTTACTCTTTTTAACCATAAACCCACCTCTATTAGCACACTATTATAAAACTTATTTATAACAAAATCAAGAAAGATTTATAAATAAAAAAAGAGAATAATTCTCTTATTTTCTATATCTTAATATAAACTCACTCTCATCATGCATAAATGAATCTGGAAAAGAATCAGCTCTGGCAATCTTATCCAATCTCTCATTAAACTTTTCAAGTAATATATTACCCCTTTTAGAAAAAGTAGATGCCCATCTAAGTAAATCCCTTTTATATTCACTAGATATATACATATTCATAATATAACCATAAGATTCGTCAGTAGAATTATCAGAGATTAAATTAAGAATCTTTATAAGTCTTTTAATACCATCTTCATGATATTTAGATATAAATCTATTAGATTCCTCTTCTAACCATCTCTGCATAAATAAAGCATCAAGATTCTTACTCTTAGTAGACTTAGTAGAAGTCATAAACACCATATTAGGATTAATCTCCCTAGCTTTATTTAAATAAAAATCTCTTTTATTTTCAAGTTTACCCAATCTTTTTAATAATTTACTATTTTGCTCTAAAAAAGCATATTCCCTATCATTCATATCTATTTTAGGTAAATAACCTAAATCAGTACTAGAAACATTATTAATAGTAAAATCAATATCACCATTACTATAAGTAAAATCAGAAGGAAGAATAAAACTTCTATCAGTATATTCCCATCCAGTATCCTTTTCTATTTTATAAGTAATTTTATAAATCATTTCTTGAATTTTATCATATCTAATCTTATCAAAACCACTTAAACTATTATTAATTAATCTTCTTTCTCTATAATGTTTCTCTTTAATTTCCTGTTTTTCTCTTTCAAAATCTAATAATTTTTTAAAACATAACATAACATCACCTTTTCAAGTATATTATCCTAGCACACATCTTAGTTTTAGACAAGTAACTAATCAATATATTATTTATTTGCATAATAAATTCATTATTAAACTAATCATAATATCTTTTTCTTTAGGATTAGATTCAGCAATAAGTAGTGTTAAAGCAACTAAAGTATTATTATCAATTATCTGTATATCATCAATATATAATAAATCATAAAAGAATAATATATAGATAAATAAAGTAGCCGCTATTCTTTTATTACCATCAATAAATACATGGTTTTTAATAATTATATAAAAGAAATTAGAACACTTTTCTTCAACACTTTTATATACATCTGCACCACCATAAGTTTGATATATATTAGATATTATTGATTTTAATCCATAATTTCTCTCTAAAGCAAAAATATCACTATCAAAATTACTCTTTAAAGAACTAATTATATACATACACTGTTCATAAGAAATAACTTCATCAGATACATGTCCTTTTTTATTTTTTAAAGTTCTATGATCATAATCATCAAGTAATCCTAAAGAATAAGAGTATTTATTAATAACACCGAGTATATCACCTATCTCTTTAGATTTATCTACTCTATTCGCAATATCTATTAATTTTACAGCCTTCTCTAAGTACTGTAATCTTTCTTCATTAATAGTATATCCTTTTAATAAATGTTCTTTTAATACTTTATTAGCCCATTTTCTGAAAATAACACCTTTTTGAGACTTAACTCTATAACCAACACTAATAATCATATCCAAATTATAATAATCAACATTTCTAGTAACACTTCTATCACCTTCAATTTGAACTGTCGCAAAATTTGCGACTGTTGAAAAATCTAATTCTTCTTTTAAAGCATTATTAATATGTTTTCTTATAGTCTTAACATCCCTATCAAATAATTCTGCCATTTGATTACTATTTAACCAAACAGTTTCATCCTTCATATTAACTTCTAATTTAACCCCTTGATCTTCAAATAAAATAATTTCGTTTTTCAAATAAATCTCTCCTTTCAAATATATATGAATTAACCAAGCAGTAAAAAATAATAATCACCTCCCTAAAAAAAGCAAAAACGGGATATACCTCCCATTTTCAGAAGGCATATCCCGCAGCATGCAAATTTACTTCTTGCCCTAAGTAAATAAACCTTAGCGTCCCAAATTGTCATACAAACACATGGCAAGTTAATTCATACACTATTATTATACTATTCTTAATAATTAATACCTATAATAAGTCATAAATTTTACAAACAAAAAAAGAAACCAGCTTGTCACACTGATTTCTTTCTGCAAACAAAGTATTTAATTAGATATTGTATCGATCCTCAATCTATAAATACTTAACACCTTTATATGTTTGACGAACATACTCTCATTACTTTTCGGTTTGCTATAATTTTAAAAAATGGAAGGTGTAATGAGCTTAATATAATTAATATATTACTACTATCAATAAAACTATCTAAAGTCTGTATCAACAAAAATATATAACCATTTAACCGTAAAGCTAAATATAATATAAAATCGTAAATACATAGCGCATAGAATTATATCAATTAGCTGTTAACATATATTAATATATTAAGAGTGTGACCATACGGGTAATAATACTATATTGGTATTATTATCCTCGCCTATTAAACTACAAATATTACTGATAACAATATTTGTATCTTTAATAGTAATTCCATTATACACTATTTTTTAAAAAATCAACAGTTTTTTTAAATATTTTTTGTAAAGACTGTAAAGGTGTAAATTATTTAGTTAATGAAAAAGTATCTACTATTGTTAAATAATCCTTTACGCTAGAAGGCCCTTCTAAAGCAATATAATGTATATAATTATCTTCTTTAGTATCAAACCAATAAGTATATAAATAGATATTATCATCAGGATAATACATACTAATTTCATATGCAGTATATTTTTCTTTACCTACTGTAGTAGTTGCTTTTTTAACATCTGTAACACTTTCATCTTCTAACATTTTGTCATAAAACTTATCAGCAACATATTTAGCAGTAGTAACTGAATTTTCAACATAATCTAATGTAGCAATATAAGTCTGTCCATAAGAGAATTGAATAGAATGCCCTCCATCAACATCTTGGAAATTATTCCAATTAGCAGGAACTTCTATATAACCATAATTATCTTCTCCAACTACTTTAACTTTAGTATTAGAAGATTTACTATTACTATTAGATTTATTAGTATTATAAGATTTAATTACTTTACCAGTAGAATCTTTAATAACACAAGTCCCACTAGTATTCTTTTCAAACCATGTATTGAATTGTTCCATATATGATTCAGCACCATATTTTTCAAATAATTTTTGTTGGCTTTCTTGATTATAAGTAATTTTATCTGCAGTATAATCAATTATTTCATCATCATTATAATTTAAAGTAATTTTACCTTCAGAAGAAGTACATACTAAATGTTTAGTATTATCAATTGGTTCTACATTTTTAGAGCTTCTAACAAAAAGTAAAGCAACTATAACTATAATAACAATAAGTAAGAATAAAACACCAAATATAATACCTAGAATTAAACCGACATGACTTTTCTTTTTAGGAGTAGTAGTAACATTACTAGTAGTATTATTATTATTACCTACAGGAGTTCCACACTTACTACAGAACTTACCATCAACCTTCTCCCCACATTTACTACAAAACATATAAACACCTCACAATTATAAATTAATTTTACCATAAAAAACTAAAAATCAATATATTAAATTAATAATTAAATTAATTAATATATCCTTCTCTTTAGGATTAGATTCTGCAATTAATATAGTTAAAGCAACCAAAGTATTATTATCAATATTTAAAATATTATAAAAGAATAAAATATATATAAATAAAGTTGCAGCTATTCTTTTATTACCATCTATAAATACATGATTCTTAATAATCATATCAAGATTATAATAATTTATTTCATGTGTCTGAGTTTTTCCATCTATCGCACCATGCTTAGTGGTAGACGCAAATTTTGCAACAACCACTTCATCATTTAATTCATCACTTAGAGCATTATTAATATGTTTTATATAATCAATACTATTTTTAATTATTTTTTATTATTACTTTTCTTCAATACTTTATTAACATCTTCCTTAGTAAGTTCAAAATCTTCTAAGAAAAACATTTCATAATCATTACTAAGTTCTATATTAAATGTCTTAACATAATTAAGTAATTTATAATATATCTTTATTAATTTATTAGTATCACTAAACATTAAATTAAGTAATTGATCAAATAAATGGCTAAGAAAATCTTCATCTCTAATATTACTTTTAATAGTATTATTAACTACTCTATCTAATCTTTTTAATTCACTATTACATAATTCATTTAATTCTTTTCCTAAACTAATAATATGATCAATGTTATCCATATAATCACACTTTAGATTATATTAACATACAATTTAATATAAATAACTTATTAAATAAAAAAGACAAACTTTGTTTGTCTTATTTTACTTTATAAATAAACATTGTATCACTACTATTATTAGTAGAATATCCATTATATTCTTTAGACATATTAACTAAAGATTTAACTCTATATTTATAAGAATTAATCTTATTAGATACATTAGTTAATCTAGAAATACCATCATTATTTAATTTAACGATTCCATCTCTTAATAATACACTACCTTCATTTAATGATTTAGCACCATTACTTAATTCACCTAAACCAGTAGATAAACTATTACTTCCTTCATCTAAAGTATTTATTCCATTTACTAAGTTATTAATATTATTATTAAATACTTCTATTGCATAACTAGCTTCATCCATAGAATTAATATCTAAAATACTTTTTAAAATCATTTCTATTGTTTGATTAGAACCAGTTAACATAGCAGCACTTGTAGGTAAATTATTTAATTGTTCTTGAGCAGTATTAATACCATTCTTATATTGTTCTATTCCATAATTAATAGAATCTATATTAGAACTTAATTGATTATAAATAGCTAACTTATCTTCAGGTAATTCTACTCCAGCATTAACTAAATTATTAAGTGTTTCATATAAAGCCTTTTTCTCTAATAAATCATTTAATCCATTATTAGCATTCTTAATACCATCTTCTATTTCAGTTTTCATACTACCATCATTTATCTTATTAAGAAGATAAGTATTTTCTTGATACTTAGAATATAAAGTATTAACTAAAGTACTCATATTAGAAATAGAACCAATATTATTATTAATCTCATCAAGACCATTACTAATCTTTTTAGATCCTTCTACTGCTTCATTTAATTTTTCACTTAATAATAAACTACCATCAACTAATTTATTAGATCCATCTATTAATTGATTAACTCCATTACTTAATTCATTCATAGAATTAGATAAATTATCTAATCTATTAAATATACTTAAATCAGTATTACTTAATACTTTAGGAGTTGCTACTAAATAAATATCTATATCTTTATATTTATCAGTATCAAAACTAATAATAATATTATTCATATCTTTTAATTCAGATATATCTAAATCATTATATAATCCAGGAGTTGCTATACCTACTGCTACATTTCTAGTACCAGTATTAACTACTTTACCATTATTAATACTAATATTAGAATTATTACTATTTAACATTAATACACTAGTAACAACAAATGGATTATTCATATTATATTTATCATTATATGAATTATTATTTAATAATAATTCTATTCTAACATTACCACTCTTATTAATTAAATCCTTATGACTAATTTCTTCTCCATTTAAATAATACTTAATATTAACACTAATAGGTAATTCCTTATCAGTAGTACCTTGATAAGTAATATCTTTACCATTAGTTTTAAAAGTTAATTTATTATCTTTTAAATTTAATTTCTCATTACCAGAAATATTTAAAATATTATTAAGTATTGTATAATCCTCTATTTCTTCTTTAGAAGTATATTTTAAATGATTATTAACAATATTTTCTATAACTTCTCCATTACTATTTAATGTAGTAAATACTACTTCTTCTTTTTCATAAGCAAATGTATTTATTGGTAATAAAATACTTATTACTAATAATATTATTTTATATATATTTTTCATTTTAAACCTCCCCTAGTAGTCTTTAATATTAATTTATCAAATACCATTATAAGTGTTGGTAAAATTAATAAAACTACTAACATTGAAATAATTGAACCTCTAGCAAGTAAATTACAAATAGAACCAATCATATCTATTTTAGTATATAAACCTACTCCTATAGTTGCAGCAAAGAAACATAATGCTGATGTAATAATAGATGGTGTAACTACTTTTAATGTTTCTTTCATAGCATTATAACTATCTTTATCTTTTCTTTGTTCTAGATATCTATTAGACATAAGTATCGCATAATCTATTGTTGCACCTAACTGTATTGTTCCAACTACTATAGATGATATAAATGGTAAACTTGTACCAGTAAAATAAGCAAATGCCATATTCATAAATATTGCAAACTCAATAGCTATTATTAAGATTATAGGTAAACCAAGTGATTTAAGTACAAATAACATAATAATAAATATAACTATCATAGATGAGTAATTAACTGCTTTAAAATCATGATCTGCTATTCTAACCAAGTCTTTCATTAAAGCACCTTCTCCAGCTACAATAGAATCTTTATCATATTTTTTAACTATATTATTAACCTCATCTATTTGATTATTTAATTTATCAGATGCTATTTCATAAGTAGAATTTAATAATATTAAATTATATTTATCATTATTTAATAATTTATTAAAATCATCAGGTAATATACTAATTAAACCATTATCAGTAATTTCACCTAAATTCATTACTAAGTCTACTCCATCTACTTCTCTTAATTCATTACTTAATTCTTTTAAATCATTCTTCTTTATATCCTTATTAATTAATATTATTTCAGGAGAAACAATATTAAAGTCTTTAGCAAGTTTATTATTAGCAACATTAAAATCTAATGTTTTAGGTAATGATTCATCTAATTTATAATAAACATCATAATTCTTATTACCATAATATGCTGGTATTAATAATATTAAGAATAATATTATTATTAATACTTTATTATTTAAAGCAAAGTTTTGTATAAACTTAAATTCAGGTAATAATCTCTTATGTTTAGTTTTATCAATAATATTATCAAATAATAATATAAAAGCAGGAAATATAGTAAGTACAGTAACTACTCCACATAATACTCCTTTAGCCATAACTATACCAATATCTTTTCCTAGAGTTAAAGACATAGTACATAATGCTAAGAAACCAGCTATAGTAGTAAGAGATGATCCAAGTACTGAATTAAAAGTACCAATAATTGCTTTACTCATAGCTTTCTTATGATCTTTATTATTCTTCTTTTCTAATTCATATGTATTATATAAGAATATAGAGAAATCAGTAGTAACACCAAGTTGTAATATAGCAGTAATAGCTTTAGTAATATAACTAATTTGACCTAAGAATATATTAGATCCTAAATTATATATAATTGCTATACCTATATTTAATAATAAGAATATAGGTATTATATAAGAATCAGTAGCTATTAATAAAACTATTAAACATAATATAACTGCTATAACTACATAAGTAACTATTTCTTGATTAGCTAAATCCATAGTATCAACTACCATAGCAGTCATAGAACTAATAGTATCTCCTTCTACTATTTGTCTTAATTCTCTAACAGAATTAATAGTTTCATCTTCTGAAGTAGAACCATTAAAAGTAACCATAATAATAGTTTCATTATTTTTATATAATTTATTTTCTATATCCTTTGGTAACATACTTTTAGGTATACCACTATCTAATAAATCATATACACTAATAACTTTATTAACCCCATCTACCTTTTTAAATTCATTTTCTAAATCAATAATATCTTTATTAGTATTATTATCAATAATTACAAAAGCATAACTACCTAAACCAAACTCATCATTTAATATATTTTCACCTTTAATAGTATCTACACTATCAGGTAAATAAACTAAAATATCATAATTAATTCTAGTATTAATATATCCATATAAAGCAGGTATAAGTAATAATAAACCAATAATTAATATTAATTTAGAATGATTAACTATATAATTAGATATCTTCCTCATATTAATACCTCCATTGTTGAATTATAGTATTATTAAATAAATTGTTAAGTACAATAATCTTTTATTTTGTATGTTTTCATATAAAAATTAAAAAAATGTAGTATAAATATCCTACACAATGTAGTATATTTTTACATTTGTAGGTTTTTATATTATAATGTAATTGGTGATTATAATGGATAAAAGAATATTAAAAACAAAAAAGAACCTATATGAAGGTCTATTAAAAGTAATGAAAGAAAAAGAATTTGAAAATATAAAGATAAGTGAAATATGTGAAAAAGCATTAACTACTAGATCTACTTTTTATGATCATTTTACAGATAAATATGAATTATTATATTCATTAATAGAAGATCTAAAATTAGAATTAAATAATTTTATAAATGAAAATAATATAGAAGTAAAATCTATAAAAGAATATTACTTAGTACTAATAAATCTATTATTAGAACATATAGAAAAAAATATAGATATATATGGAACTATATTAAAGAAAAATAATAATAGTATAGTAATGGATATGATTAATGATACTATTTATAAAGATATAGAAAAAGAATTAAGTAAATATGAAAATAATAGTAATGTACCAACAGAAATAATAACAAAATTCTATGTATCAGCAGTATCTAATATATGTATAGATTATATTATTTATCCTAATAAGTATAAAAAAGAACAAATACTAGATTATCTTAATAAACTAATACCAAGTAATATATATAAAGAAAAGAACTAACTATTAGTTCTTTTTTATTTAACTCTTAATTTCATATTTATGTATTTATATAAAGAATCACAAATACTACTTTACTTTAAATTTTAAAGTGTTATAATTATTTCTGCTTTAGGAGTTGATAATATGAAAAAAATTATAAAATTATTTAATTGGAGTATAGAAGATATAATAAAAGTTGTTGTAGGTTCTATATTATTTTGTTTAGCTATTAATATTTTTATTGTACCTAATCACTTATATACTGGAGGAATACTCGGTATAGCACAATTAATAAGAAGTATAACTAAAGAATTATTTAATATAAAAAATAGTTTTGATTATTCAGGTATAATCTATTATTTAATAAATATTCCATTATTTATATTAGCATTTAGAAATCTTGGTAAAACATTCTTTGTAAGAACAGTATTCGCAGTATCATTACAAGCATTATTATTATCAGTAATACCTACAGTATTATTAATAGAAAATAATATACTAACTAATGTATTAGTTGGAGGAATCATAGGTGGTATAGGAGTTGGTTTAACTCTTAATAGTGGTGCATCTACTGGAGGAACTGATATCATAGGACTAGCACTTGCTAAAAAGAATAATAATGTATCAGTTGGTAAGTTAGGATTAATAATAAATGTAATAGTATACTCTATCGCAGGAATAATGTATGGATTAGAAACAATGATATATTCTATTATTTATGCAGTATGTGATAGTTTAATGATAGATAAAATGCATGAACAAAATATTTGTTCTACTGCATTTATATTCTGTAAAAAGAATCCTAAAAAAGTAAATGATTATATAAAAAATGAATTAAATAGAGACTTCACATATTGGGATGCTAAAGGTGGATATGATGATTCAAGAACATATATAATCTATACAGCACTAACTAAATTTGAATTAATAAAACTAGAAAGATACCTAAAGAAAATAGATGATCATATGTTTATGATTAAAAGTATAGGTGTAGGAATAAAAGGAGAATTTGAAAAGAAGTTCTAAAACAAGAACTTCTTTTAATTTTATTATATTTTAAAATCTCATTTTAAATTTCATAGATTCACCATTTACTACAACATTATTCCAATAATTAATTAAATCTTCCTGATTATCTTTTATTTTTTCTATTGCAAAATCAATTTTACTTTTTTTAAATGAACCAGCAAAAACTTTTAAAGATGTTAAATCAATGCTTATAGTTTCGCCAGAGTACTCACAATGAATATGTGGGATAATATGTTTACCCTCATTAGGATGAAAGAAAAAATCAATACCCTCACAATTTCCAACACTAGCACCCTTATCCTTGTTAAGAGTAACAGGAATAATCATCTTAGAGATGTGAAATTGTTTATCTAAATCACCGATAGTCATATCTTTATAATCTTTAAATGAATAATTAATTCTTTTCACTATTTCATCTTTAAAATATTGACTCCATAACAATTCGTTTAAATTAAAAATATCACAACAAAATTCCCAATCTTTATTATATTTACCATTATGTCTTTCATATTTATAGTATAATTCTTTCAGAATATCTCTCAGCTTTGTACTTTCATCATATTCACTTGTTGCTAAAATCTCAGTACATCTTTTATCTTCTACAACATTTCCATGTAGTATTGAATAAATTGAAAAATTTAATTTAATCATTTTAATCGCCTCAATAAATATACTATCATATGATTTGTTTTAAATGTACGAAATTTAAAAAACTAATGCAAAAGCATTAGTTTATTCATCAAATACATTACAACTTGCCCTACACTCTGGATAAGGTCCACCACATGCTTTACAAGCAGCAGGCATATGTTCAGGATGTCTTTCATAATATCTTTGACCTATAGTACCTTGATTCTTATTAAATCTATATTCACCAAGCCATGACTTAGATCCTATCTTAAATATAAAAATTGTAACAATATTCATAGCAACAATTATACCTATAGTAATAAAAATATTAATTACTAAATTACTACTAATAGAATCTTTAATACTTATAAAACCATATATAACTATAAACCACCATATAATCATTAATATCAAATTAAAAATAAAAGTAACGATATCTTGAAAAACACCAATACCACTCTTAAAACTCTTAATTAAACTTCTAATATCAAAACCTTTATAAGGAGTCCACGTAAGTGTAGGTAAACCAATAATAATAGTATCTATAATACTAAGCTTACATATATAAGAATGAACAAAATCTAAAATAACAGCAATAACAAATACAGGAATAGATAATATTAAATATAAATAAAAATAATTACTACTAATATTACTATAAATACTATTAAAAGATATACCAAATAAATTAACTAATATTAGTAAAAAGAATATACCCCAAAAAGAAATATTACGTATACCAGAAACTATTCTCATATTATCACCAAAATAATTATAACATAAAAAACAAATAATATAAAAAGAGTAGTCTCCTACTCTCCTACAAAATGTGTATGTTTAGTTTTCCATTTTTTAATAGCAATACTTACCCAGAAACCATATATACCAATAGTAATAATAGTAAGTAATAACCATTTAATCCAATTACCAAATAAACCTAAAGCAGTGCCATCAAATCTTAATCTTTTACCATTAATAACTGTATGTTTTATTTCCCAATTATATACCATACATACTGCCCATGGATAACATATACCTAAAGTACACATAGTTATTAAACCACCAAGAAGTTTCCAACCTATTAATTGTAGTAAACCTCCATCAAAATAAGAATCTTTCATAATATCACCTCATAATACATATTATATTTAATATAATTAAAAATCAATATATTTAACAAATACAAGTAACAATATATAATACTAATATTTGGGAGTGTTAGCGTTTGGGGCCTAGATAAGTATTCTATATTTAGTAGACCCTTGAGTACCATCTTAGATGAATGTATGAAATAGAAAAATGGAATGATAAAATCATTCCATTAATAATAATTTAAGATGATATCTGCCATTCTTTCTTTTTCTTGTTATAAACATAACCGCAATCCTTCATAATTCTTTTCTCATATATATCTTTATTAGCATATATATTTGAATCAATAAATCCTTTTTTCCATGAAGCCTTTTGACATATAACTCTTCGTATGAATTTTTCATCAACACCATAATTATCCGCAAAGAAATCATATGTATGTTTTTTTATAGTAATTAATGTCCATATTTTTTTAATAAAATCAATAATCTTATCAAAATTAGATATAATCCATCCAAAAATACCTTTAAGAATCTTTCCAGCAGGATATGATCCAATTCCTCCTATACCATCAGGATGAACATTTGCAACAATTGCTATAGGGAGATAATTTACAAGACTATTCATCTTTGCCAAAGAAAGATCTCTATATGGAAATCTCCAATCAATATATCCATTATTAAACTCTTTTGAATAATTAGCAATAATTCTAGATAAATAATATTCATCCAATTCAAAAGAATCAGCAAAAAGATTTCTACCAGAAAAATCACTATCATTTGATAAATATTCATATAAATCATCTACATATTTTAATTTAGCAATCGAATTATCAATTGTTTTACATAAAACAACATCACCATCATATCTACATATAACGTGAATATCATTTATAGATGGATGATCAGAACCATTAAAACCAGATGAAGACATAGTATCACTCCTTAAATCGTTTTCTTTATATTCTACTTGGTTTTAAAGCATTGTCAATAAAAATAAGAACATAAAAAGGGAAGTTTTTTACTTCTCTTTTTTATTAAACTATTATAGTAAATGTGATATAATGTTTGCGAGGTAAATAAAATGAATCAAAGAGTAATAAATGCAATATATAAATATGTGGAAGTTCTATATTATAACAACCAAAAATTAATTGGTTTATTTGGAGTAGATGCAATAGATGGTTTTGACAATGGATCAAAAGATATGCTAAACATTATTCAGGACATTCCAAGATTAATTCCATATAAATATAATACAAGAAAAAGAAAATTAGAATTAATACCTGAAGATGGACTACTGATATATAAAAGTATGAATAAACTATTCTTGGAATATAATAAGGTTCTAAAAAATAACAGAAAATGCCTAATAAAAATTAAAAAAATAAGGAACAAATGTGAGCATTTGCTTCATAACGTGAACTTAAGATCATGCTATACTGATAATAACAGCTGGTTCAGATATTCATTTAGAGTTAAAAGTAGTAACTATATTATAGAATCGGCGGAATTAATATCGCTATTTAAGGATTTGAATAAACTCTATGATAATCTAATCAAAGAAATGTTAGAGTATTCATATAAGAAAAAAATTAACCATCCATTTTATACACATTTGCAAAAAATAAAGCTATTAGGATTCAATAAATTGTATGATAGTGGGTTATTATACGAAATAGGAAAGAGTATTAAAGGAATATAAATAAAAATCAAACTAAATAGTTGGATTTTTTATTAAATTGATCAATAATATCTACAATACTAATACTCATCACTCATTACTTAATGATACATTAGGAATACCATAAAGAATAGAGTTCAAAGACTCTGCAACTTCATATCTAAGACCATCTTCTTCAAATTGATAAAAATACTTCTTATTATCTTTAGAATGTTCAAATCTAACTTCAAAGCATTCTGTCTTCCGCCATGTAGCTTATACATATATAAAATTTATGATTTATACCAGTATCGCGCATAGTAGAGAATAAATAAAGTTAAGAACTTTAACTCCAAAACGATATATGTATTAAGTTGAAAATATAAAAAGAATTAACTAGAAGTTAATTCTTTCTTTTTTTATTACTTGACCATCATTATCTATAACAGATAAAGTTAATCTAATCTTTTTCTTTCGATGTTCTAGAAGATGTTTAACATATTTGTATAGATGATATCTTATTTTTAAAACATCAATAAGATTAAATAAAGACCTCATATCACTCCTTTCTATATAGTATAAAAAAGAAATGATACACGGATCACGAATATTAAGAATATATTTATGCCTTAGCAAACCTCCTAAATACACGTAAATTATATCATATTATTCTACATTTGTCTTACAAAATTAGAAAATACTACACAAAAAAATAATCAATGTTTATAGCATTGACTATTTATCATAATCATTAAGGAACTGTTCAAGGCACCACAATAACCACTTCTGGTTACCGGAATATTTAGACATATCTATATCATCTTTAAACTCTTCTCTCTTAGGGCCTTCCCAATCCTGAAAATACTTATCTACTGGTCTAGGCATAGGATGTTTTTCTGGTAATGGTATATTAGGATATTTCATTCTAAATAAAGCTCTAACATAGTACTTAGAATCACCACTTCTTATCCTATTTAAGTCAACTGGCTCTCTCATCTTCATCTTTTCATATGGATCAATAAAAGGCATATTAGCTGCATGGAAAGCATTATCATATGAGCCATAACTTTCCTCAGTTATACTTTTATCATAGAATCCTACGAAATCAACCATATCATTATCTTTTCTATATCTTTCAAAAAGATATTTAACATCTTTAGGGTTCTTTAAAACTTCACTAGGTTCTATATATATTGCTCTCTTATAAAAATCGTCTAAAGTCCAATCTTTAGAAAGTAATCCATCCATACCATAAAAGACATAGTCTGCAGCATCGCCTATAACAAGCATCTCAACGCCATCTTCTTTAGCCTGTAATGCAGCTCTATATAATTGTGGCTCAATAGAATGAACAGGAGCATTTTTACTCTTCATAACAGGTCCAAGGCATTCTTTAATAATATCAAAATCTATATCTACATAATGTAAATTCAATTCATACTCCTTAGCAAATCTCTCAGCTCTATGTAATTCATCAGGATCATATAATCCATTCAAGAATCTAAAAGTATATGCATCACTACCTTTAGGCATATAAGATGCTAAACAAGCAGAATCCATTCCTCCTGATAATAATATACCTAATTTCTTATCAGATACAGAATCAAATACTCTATGTAATTCTTCATCAAGTTCAAACTCACTACCAATTAAAGCAAGTTCTTCTTCCTTAGGCAATTCGTAGGTTCTATGATGTAATCCATCAAAAAACTCTACATTATCTTTTTCAATATAACGAAATGCTAAAAAAGAACTACAACAAAAATCTTTATCAACCATATTATTTATCTCCTTTTTCTTCTATTGATTTACCATCTTCAGTTCTAGTCCAACCTCTTCCATTTTTTAAAGCCTCTCTAATCTTAGTAGAAGAAACACTTTTAGTATATGGAAAATATACAATTTTTATTCCATTATCCTTTGCTTCTTTTTCATAATCTTTCCATTTATCAGTTCCATACCAATCATCACCTACAAATAGATAAGTAGCACCAAGTTTCTTGCACATAGTAATCTTATCCATATCCTCTTGAGGAACAACTAAATCAACATATCTACAAGATCTGACTATTTCAGCTCTTTCAGTAAAAGGAATAAATGCTTCTTTTCCCTTATATTTAACAAGTTCATCAACAGTAACGCCAACAACAAGTTTATCACATAACCCCTTAGCATTCTTTAATAGATTTAAATGTCCCATATGGAACAAATCATATACTCCTGCAGTATATCCAATAATAAAATCTTCGTTATTTTTTTTCACTTTCATTATCCTCCTTTATTTTTTTACCTTATTATACTTATTAAAACAATAAATTCTAACTATTAAAATTAATGTTTCAGTAATAGTTGTAAGATACACAATATTATAGAATGTTAATAATTTAGATATGTATAGAACTACTAAACCAACAAAATGAAAAATAGCACCTATTATAACTGATAAATTTGCTTTATCATTTCTACCAATTGATCCTAACATTGGGAATCCATATAAATAGCTTGGTAATGTAATTATTAACATCGGTATCATTCTTCTAAATATTGGTACAGTATCTAAATACTCCTTGCCACACATTATTGTAATGAACAAATCAGATATGAAGAATAAAACGATACATCCTACAATAATAGCAGGAATTAAAACAAAAATAATTTTTTTTATCAATTTATGATTTTTGTTTTTTACCATATATGGATATAAACTATCAGCTATTGGAGAAAACATTGATTTGCCATAATTTATCAAAGTATTAGATGCACCATATATACCGAGTTCAGCATCAGTATAACCATATAAACCCAAAACGAATACATTACTAGCACTATATACTGTAGTAGCAATTCTAGAAGCAAAGAATGTACTTGATTCTTTTAATTGAATCATTATATCTTTAAATTTTACAATTATTAATTTAATATTTAATTTTTTTATTATATAAGACCATGACCAAATAACAATTATTAAGTTGGAAACAAATAATGATAATGGAATATAGTAATATCCAGATGAATTCTTAACCAATAAGAAAATTAAAACTGTATATACAAATTTAGAAACGATAGTTCTAAATGTAATTACACCCATCTTTTCTATTCCTCTAAATAAGTAATCTGGAACAAAAGATGTTAACATTAAAGGTATATATGAACATATAATAAACAATTCTTTACCATCGAATAAAGGTAAAGTAAAAGTTAGAATACAAACTATACATAAACCAAATAATGATAATAATAATTTGCCATAGACTATTGATGATGTGATTTTTTCTAATTTTTCTTTATTATCTCTCTCTTTAGAACAAATGGCAGTTCCTGAAAGAATAAAACCAAAATCAATTAACAATTGAAAGTACTGCATAACAGCATTGGCTAATACTACAATACCATAATTATCTGTTCCTAATACACGAGTTAAGTAAGGAAAAGTTAATAAAGGAAATATAAAAGTTGAAGCCATCATAATATATAGCATTAATGTATTAAAAAAGAGTACTTTATCTTCTTTACTTACTTTTTTCAAGTTGCTCATTATTTCACTTTCTTTCATTTTTAGTAATATCCGCAATTATTCTAGCAATAGTTTTACAAGAATTTCCAGGTTCATTAACTCCTAAATCATTATAAAATGATTTCACACTTTTTTTGTAATCATTTGAATTAAAACTAACAATAA
Organism: uncultured Caryophanales bacterium; assembly: GCA_947302515.1. Next base: position 12,517 of record CAMYVT010000010.1, on the reverse strand, counting down.
CTTTCTTTAACTCTTTGTTATTTTTAGCAATAGGAAATGGTGTATCTTCTAATTTAATAGCAAAATCTCTATCTTTAATATAATCTTCAATATCACATGCATAAATCATTGCTGGTTTTCCTGATAAAGCATAATCAAATATGCAAGATGAATAATCAGTAATAAGGAAATCCGCTGCAACAAGTAATTCTTGCATATCAGGATAATCTGTAGCATTTATTATATTTTTACTATATCCTGACAAATTATTAGCAAGATCAGAAATATTTGGATGAAGTCTAATTAATAGTTTCCAATCCCCTTTATATTTTTCATTCAAAGTAGAGATTAGTAAATTATAATCAATATTGTATGCATCTAAAGAACTATTTGCTCTAAATGTTGGAGCATATAGACAAATCTTATCAGTTTTCAATAAACCATAATAATTTTTTACCTTATCTATTGATTCTTTATCATTATTAACAATAATATCATTCCTTGGACAACCACATTCTAGTATGTCACCATCATACCAAAAATCTTCCTTATAAAGATTCGTACAATACTTACTATTACTAATCATTAAATCTATCATTTTTGAATCGTTTTTTGCCCCCATAATATATGGTTTTGTTAAAGATATATAAGCAGACTTTTCTATTTTTTTATATGCTATGCACCCATGCCAGGTTTGAATATAAAATTGTCCTCGTCTTTTGATAATACCAAACCTGAATCTACAATTATTTATCCAAACCTTTGAAGTAAATAAATGATACAAATAACTAATAGAATCAAAATGCAAATAACGAACACCATCAGGTATACTTGATTTATAACGATCAGTTGTAGCCCAATATATTTTATAATTATTGCTTTTAATTAATTCATTACAAATATATTTTCCCATATCGCCATAACCTTTGCCAAAATAATTATTAATAACAATTTTTTTATTATCAATTTTAATGCATCGAAAAATAATATAAAAAAATGAATAATAAAAACAATAAGCCATTAACTTAATCCAAAGAAAAAAATTATATAAAACGATATTTTTCTTATTTATAATAATGTATTTCATTTTATCACCTTTTTGTATCTTTAAACTTAGCTCTATGAATTTTCTCATATACTCTAGTAGGGACTAATCCCAAAACCAAAGGTCTGAAAGCAAAAATATAGTAATACCATGGAATATGAAGCATTTTAAAACCAATCCATTTAACATAAAACTCATTTATTCGATTTTTCCATGTTCTTCTTCTTGTCGCATTTCTGTCATCCCTAATATCATAAAGATTATTTTGTATATTATACCCTTTATATCCTTTTTCGTACATTTTAAACCAAAGATGATAATCTTCAACTCTCAATAGTCTATCATCAACAGAATATCCATTTACATGTTTTAAAGCCGAAGTCCTAATCATTACACTAGCATGGCAAAAAGGGCTACCATTAATGAAAGAATATTTGTTAGGTTTTTCTTCATAACTTATACTTCCCCAATAGCCTTTCTCATCAAAAAAATTTGCATTTGATGAAACAAACGAATAATCATCATGAGATTCCAAGAATTCATATTCCAATAATAATCTATTTTTATCGCAAATATCATCAGCATCCATTCGTGCAACATATTTTGACGAAACTTCACTTAAACATTTATTCAATGTATAGTTTAATCCCATATTCTTTTGATTTTTTAAAAGAATAATATTTTTATATTTTCTTACATAGCTTTGTGCAATTGAGTATGTTGAATCTGTTGATCCATCATCACACATTATTAATCTCCAATTTTTAAACGATTGTTTTAACAAAGATTTTATACTATCATCAATATATTTTTCGCAATTATAAATACCCATTATTATATCAACACATTCCATTATTATTTTCCTCCATTATATGGTTTTGTCCGCTTAAAAGAATATCCTAAAAGAATAAAAATCCAAAATAATGATTGTCTTTGATTTAATAAAGTAAAGCTTTCAGCAAACAAAGCAATATAAACAATCATTTGTCTGAAAGGAAGGCCACGTATTTTTTTATAAATCCAGATAATAATTAGAAAAGTTGAAACTAAACCATAATAAAAAAGTATACTTGGCAAAGTAGCATGTATTTCCATATTAAGGCCTGTTTTTTCATAAAACCTAATATATTTTCCTTGCCCAGCTCCATATATAATATATTTAGGATACGCAAAAATAATATCATATCCCCTATCATGCCATAAATTATTACTCTCATTATTAGTTTTTTCTATTTTTTCTTCAACACGATTGAATATATGTGAATTAACAATTTTACTTGATATTATGTTAATATATTCAGGCTTTATACACAAAACAATGGCACCTATCATTAGAATATAAAACACACTCAAAAAAAACTTTGGTTTCTGCTTTATAAACTTTGGGAAGTTTATAAAAAAATCTAAAAAACTCAAAAAGCCAATAATCATAATACCCAACAACATTCCAGTTGATGAAGCAGCAAATATTAGTATAAATGAAACAAAAAAGTATAATAATAATCTATTTTTATTAATTTTTAGTTGTTGCTCTAGTAAAAAAATAAAACAATAACTTATTAATACATAATACGCGAATTGATTTGGATCATTAAATGTGCCCATATATCTAAAAGTGTTATCCATATATCTACCAATTCCAGAAACATATAATAAAAGCTGAATGATTAGATTTACTTTTATAATAGAATTCATACTTTTGAGGAAATTCTCCTTTTTTATTAGAAAAGAGAAAAGAATTATTATGAAAAAATTAAACAAATAATAAAGTGAAGATACAATGAAGCTATAATCAAAATAAATCAGAAAATAAATAGAATTAACTGCAAACACACAAATTAGAAACAACAAATAATAAATATTATTATTTATAGATTCCTTCATTATAGTTTTGTTTTTTGCACTAATAATAACAAATATAAAAAAACCAGCTAAAAATATAATATCACTTATTTGTAATGTCCCAGATTTAAAAAAATAGTATGGTCTACATAATAAATATGTATAGATTATTATTTCCAATAATTTCATAAAAAACCAACTCCTTTTTTATATTCCTATATCTTTATATATTCTTTTCATTTCTTTAGTGACATAATTAATATCATACTTAATAATTCTATTAATATTATATTTTCCAAAAGATTTACATGTTTCTTTGTCATTAATTAATTTATTTATTGCAAAAACATAGTCATTAACATTATTGCAACAATAACCACCTTTATTATTATCAATTAAATCTTTATTACCTCTAATATTTGAAACAACACATGGCAATCCAGACGCCATTGCTTCCATTAAAGAACGAGGTAATCCCTCTTGTAATGTAGTAAACAAAAAAATGTCAGATATTTGTAACAATTCTTTTATGTCAGTTCTAAAACCTAAAAAAATCACTTGATTATCAATGCCTAGATTAATTGCTTGTTTTTTCAATAATTCAAGTTCAGGACCCTTCCCACATATTAAATATTTAATATGTGGATTATTACAAGCGAAAATAATTTCTAATGACAAAGCATAGTTTTTTCTTTTTATTAAATCTCCCATTGAAATCAATACTATATCATCATCTAGCAAGCCCAATTCTTTTCTTTTTTTTTCAACATTAACATTAATATTTTTGTAATCTTGCAAATTGATTCCTATCCCGTGTATGAAATAAACTTTACCATTATTTCTAAGCCTAAACTTTTGAGCCTCTTCATAATCCTCATGATTCATTGTAATAATAGCATCTGTAAAATGAGCTAAATACTTTTCAACATTTTTAAAAATAAAATTCTTAATAAAACTATTACCCTTAAAAAAGTGAAAACCATGAGCAGTGTAAATCACCTTATTAGTTTTATTCTTATGTCCACATATCCTACCCAAAAAACCACCTATAGGTGTATTACAATGAATAACATCTATATTATAGTTTTTTATAATGGAATTAATGTTATCAAAAGCTTTTTTATTATCACGAAACGCAGTTAAACTCCTAAATACATTCTGATTATAAAAATGGATACAATCTTTATCATAAATATCACTTTCTATATTGCAATTCATTCCAGCATAAATATTATATTTATCAGTACCTAAGGCATTTACACAAGGAACATACATTCCATCTAATTTCAATTCTTCTTTATTTCTAATTCTTGATTTATCACTATTACAAATTAACATAATATTTTTCAAACATAAACACCCTTTCATAATAAAGTACTTTATTTCCATAGATGATAAATAGAGTTATAAGTTTTTACTTTAAAACCATTTTTTGTATAAAAATTTTGTGCAGGAATATTATCTAATTGTGTTCCAACATAAAGATTATCAATATTTTGCTCATTACACATATAATAAATAGAATCTAACAATTTAGAACCAACTCCACTTCTTTTATGATTTAGATCTGCAGCAATTAACTCAATAACACAACCATCTTCATCAAAGTGAAATAGGCAATAACCTAAATAAGTATCTTTTTCTTTGTAATAAGAAATATACTTATTCTCATTATTAAAAGAATTCTTCAACCAGTTATAGTAAAGTAATTTGGATTTATTCTTATCTAAATTAATATCATTAATAAATCTTGAATAAATATAAGCATTTCTCGCTATATCTAATAATTTTTCATTTTTCTTACAATTATTCTCAATAGTAATCTTTTTCTCATATGACCGAACACTTTTATCTACTTTCTTTTCAAATTGAACATTAACATCTGTTAAAAAAGCTTTAGTTTTGCCAATCATAATATTATTATCACTAATATTGTTGCTATTTTGAATTGTAACAAACTCATAGTTTTTAGACCACTTAAGTATTGATTTTAAATCATTATCATCAATTAATTCATTTAAGACAACTTTACCAGATTTAACACCAAAATAATTAGTATCCCAATCTAAATCAATTAAATTATATTTATTGTTTGACACATAAATACCTTCTCTCAATAATACAGTCGCAATTGTTTTGAAAACAATTTTTAAATCAAATATAAAACTAATATGTTCTACATAATAAACATCATTTTTTAATCTTTCATGCCAATCAATTGAATTACGATAATAAGCTTGATTATATCCAGTTATACCTGGTAAAACATTTAGTTTTAGTTTTTCTATTTTACTATATTGTTTTATATGCTCAGGAAGATCAGGCCTTGGTCCTATAAAACTCATATTACCAATAAATACATTTATTAATTGTGGTAACTCGTCCAAACTAGTCTTACGTAATATTTTTCCAATCTTGGTAAGTCTTGGATCGTCATCACCATTATAAGTAGATCCATCTTTATTTCTAATATCTTTTGAATTTTCTTTCATGGTTCTAAATTTATACATAGTAAATACTTTCCCATTCTTTCCAAGTCTTTTTCCATTGTAAAAAACAGAACCTTTATCTTCTAACCAAATTAAAGGAGCAATAATAACAAAAATGATGCAAAAGAAAACCAATCCAATTAAAGAAAAAATAATATCAATAAATCTTTTTACAAATCTAGCGTACATTTCCGTAACCTCCTATAATTTTAAATTATTTTACAAGTTTAACAATTTTATTAAATTCTTCACAAATGAATTCAACATCTTCATTACTTAATTTAGTATGTAATGGAAGAGTTATTTCATTATGATACATATTAAATGCATTAGGATAATCTTTAATATCAAACCCAAGTTTTTTATACGCAGTATGCATTGGTAAAGGTTTGTAATGAACATTTGTTGCAACACCCTCTTCTGCAAGTTTAGTAATTATTTCATTTCTTTGTTCATCATTTATATCTTTAACTCTAACAAGCATTAAATGATGACTTGAAATGCCATTACCAGTTTCATGTTGTAATATATCAACTAAATCATGATCTAGTAAACTATTATACATTGCAACAAGTTCTTTTCTTCTAGCAATTAATCCCGAATATCTATCTAATTGAACTAAACCAATAGCAGCCATAATATCTGTCATATTACATTTATATCCAGTATAAACAATATCGTATTCCCAAGCTCCTAATTTAGTCTTAGCTAAAGCATCTTTACTTTGGCCATGTAAAGACCATAACATAAACTGCTTATATAATTCATCGTTATCAAGTCCATCAATATTTTTCCAAGTTAATGCTCCACCTTCAGCAGTAGTTAAATTCTTAACTGCATGGAATGAAAAACTTGTAAAATCGGCAACACTACCACTCATTTGTCCCTTGTAAGTTGCACCGAATGAATGTGCAGCATCAGCTGCAACAATGATTCTACCAAATAATCTTTGAATATCATTATTAGGTTTAAATAATGATTTTTTTCTTTCTACAATTTCAAATATTTTGTCATAATCACACATTACACCAGCAATATCTACTGGGATTATTACTTTTGTTTTCTCAGTTATAGCATTTTCTAAAGCATCATAGTCCATTTCATATGAATCCTTTTGGCAATCAACTAACACTATTTTTGCTCCTACGTGATCAATAACACTAGCAGAAGCAGTATATGTATAAGCGCAAGTAATAACTTCGTCCCCTGGTCCAACACCTAATACTCTTAATACTGTTTCTTGACATGCTGTATTTGAATTTAAACAAACAGCTTTATCAACACCACAATATTCAGCAATTCTCTTTTCAAATTCCTTTGTTCTAGGTCCAGTTGTTATCCAACCAGATTTTACAGCATCTGCTGATGCATTTGCTTCTTCTTCTGTCATATCAGGAGGAGAAAAAGGAATATTTCTTTTCTTTAATCCTTCACTCATATTACTTACCTACTCTTTCTTTATCAACTTTATAAGTTGTAACAATCTTTGCTACCTTATCTTTAATATCATCATCATTTTTATAAGCTGATTTAATTAATTTGTCTAAGTCATCTAAGAATGTATCTGGAATTCTTATTGGCTTTCCAATATGAATTAACTTGTTTGGAGTTTCCTTCATACCTTCTTCTTCCATTAACGTTTCTTCAAATAGTTTTTCTCCAGGTCTTAATCCTGTAATCTTAATAGGAATATCTATATTAGGTTCTAATCCTTTATAACGAATTAATTTCTCTGCTAAATCATAAATATATACAGGTTTACCCATATCAAGGACAAATATTTCTCCGCCTTCAGCATAACATCCTGCTTGAAGTACTAAACTAACTGCTTCAGGAATAGTCATAAAAAATCTTCTCATTTTTTTATGAGTTACTGTTACAGGGCCACCATTTTCGATTTGTTTTAAGAATAAAGGAATTACAGAACCATTACTTCCTAATACATTTCCAAATCTAACTGCAACATAATCAGTATCTTTACTCTTTTTATCATAAGTCTGAATAATCATTTCACAAATACGTTTAGATGCCCCCATAACGTTTGTTGGTCGAACAGCTTTATCTGTACTTATTAAAACAAATTTCTTAACTTTATATTTATCAGCTAATTTACAAGTATTAAGAGTTCCAAAGGCATTGTTTTTAATTGCTTCATTTGGACTTACTTCCATTAATGGAACATGTTTATGAGCAGCAGCATGATATACTTGATCAGGTTTAAATTCTTTAAATACTTTTTCTAATCTATCATAGTCTCTTACACTACCAATAATAGTATGTAAATCAAGTTGTGGATAATCTCTAAATAATTCTTGTTGAATCTCATAAGCATTATTTTCATAAATATCAAAAATAATTAATGTCTTTGGATTGCATTTTGCAATCTGACGACATAACTCAGATCCAATAGATCCTCCACCACCAGTGACTAATACAACTTTATTTTCTAAGTTATCATTAATTTCTTGGTCATCAACCACTATTTGATCTCTACCTAAGAAGTCTTCATAACTTAAAGGTCTAATCTTATTAACAACACCACTCTTAAAATTATTATTAAGTGATGCATAGTAAGATGGTAAAATCTTAATTTCACATTTAGTTTTATGACATTCTGTAACTATTTGATCAATTTTTTCTTTAGATACTGAAGGCATAGCAATAATTATTTCTTCAATATGATAATCTTCAGCACATTTTTCAATATCTTTAGTAGTTCCACATATTAAAATACCTTTAATATAAGAACCAACTTTAGCTTTGTTATCATCAATTACACAAGCAATCTTCATATCAAGATTGTCTTTATTCATACGTAATTCATCAATAATTAGTCTTCCAGCATCCCCTGCTCCAACAAGCATTACATTCTTTTTTCTTAATTTTCCTTCAAAATAAGAAATATAGATAGATCTTGCAGCTCTATATCCTAGTCTTGTAAAGCAAACACAAGCTATTAATAATAATACTTGTATTAAATAATAACTTCGTGGCATAGATATATTAAAAGCAATCTTATATCCAAAAGTAACTACTTCAAAAGTAAAACTAGCAAGTATTATATTAATTAATTCTGGTACAGATGCATATTTCCATACAGAAGTATATAAACGATAAAAGAAAAATATAATGTATAAAACAAATACATCACATATCAAATATCTATAAGAATTAATAAAATATAATTCTGGAATATTATGAAAGTCAAATCTTAATCCTATTGCAACTAAAGAAGTAACTGCAACAGTAATTAAATCTAATATTACAAACATTAATATATTAGGTAACTTACTTTGTAATAATTCATCTACTTTTTTTGCCATATCAATAATAACCTCAATTCGTATATGCCGAACAACCTATCTTAATAAATTATACCTTAATTCGGCACTTTTTTCAAACCAAATAAGTAACTTTTTAAAATAAATATACTTTGGCTCAAATGCTTTATATATTCTACCAAAAAAGTATTATAAAAACAACAAAAAAGCATCTTTTTAGATGCTTTTATAATAAATATTTCTTATACCCCTACTAAATTCTTTATTTTTAGTGAATTTAAAGCCATGTTTTTGCATATTTCTTATACAAAATATGTTATCTGGATGTACTGTAGAAACTGCATATTTATATCCATTTACTTTACAGTATTCATCCATTGTCTTAAGAATATATAATTGTAGACCATTCCCTTGGGCTTCTTTTAATACCCCTTCTGGTCCATAATCCATAGTATATTTATAATCTATATCCAATTCAAATTTCTTAATATCTTTTTCTCTCGCAGGTATTAATATACTAGATCCTACTATAATGTCTTCATATATAAAGAAGAATCCATAAGAATTAGTAGATAATAGATTAATTAAATCTTCTTTAGTAAAGTCTCCTAACCATTCAGGATGTTCCATAGTAGCTTTTACTTTATTAATAAATTCTAAGTATTTATCAATTTCATCTTCATGAAATTGTTTTATTACTAATTTATCATAATTAATCTTCATATGGTACCTCTCTATAATTCTCATCTAATATTGAATATAAGTAACAGTCTACTTCTTTACCTGTAATAGATTTAATATAATTTCTATATCCATTTAATTGTTTATTGTATGCTAAATCATCAATATTTTTTAATTTATAATCAATTATAGTAAAACTATCTTTATTATCAATTAATAAGTCTATTATTCCATGATTAATATTGTTATCTTCCTCATAATAAAATTCATATTCTTTATACATAGTATTATTAATTTTAGTACACATTAAATCACTATTTAAGAACTTAGTAATCTTATCTTTAATTCTAGTATTATAGATTTTATCAAGTAATATAGGATTACTAAAATCTAATTCTTCTAAATATTCATGTACTTTTGTACCAAATTCCATTACTTCTTTTTCTTCTTTAGAGATTATTTGATTATTCTCTTTAGAGAAATGTTTCTCTTCTATTTCTTCCTTTGGAAGAATTAAGTTAGAAACATTTAATTTAGTTTCTTTAGACTCATATTTAGATACCTCTATAGCTTCTTTATACTCTAGAGTCACAATTACACTACTCTGAGTTAAATAAGGCATTATAAGACTTGTAATACTCTTTAAAATACTTAAGAAAGAATTATATTTACTTCTTACTACATCAGATACCTTATCTCTAACTTCTAATTCTTCTTCTAACTCTGGTACTACAAATATCATTTCTTCTTTTGCTCTTGTTGTCGCTACATAAAATAATCTAATTTTCTCTGATATTTCTTCTAGTCTTACCCTATTCTTTAATAATACTTTTAATATAGTATCTTTATAATACTCATTTACTTTAGGTAATATTAATCCATATTCTTTATCAAATATTATTCTAGAATGTAATTCACTAAAATTAAATGTAGAAGAATATCCTGCAAAATAACATATTGGGAATTCTAAACCTTTTGACTTATGTATAGTCATAATCCTACAACTGTTGTTTATCTTACTATTACTATTAAAAGTTAAATCTAAATCACTTTCAAAAACTTTATCTAAATAATCTACAAAATCATATATAGTATTACCTAATTTCTCATAAGATCTAGCTAAATTATAGAAATACTCTTCTCTTACTCTTTTAGCATTAATATCACTAGTATTTAATATAATTTCATCATACTTAGTATATATAAATACTTGTCTTATTAATTCAGATAAATTAACTGTATCAACTAGATTACTTAATTCTAAAGCATCTTTATAAATACTTGTATCAGTATATGATTTATTAATAAATATATTATATATATCTTTATCACTATATCTATACAAGAAAGATCTTGCTAAAGATATAAAATTATATTCAAACTCTTTATTAATATTATTATCTTTTACTAATAATATAAACTTTAATAAATTCTTAAATATTAAACTATCATCATCTTTTTGAAAAGACTCATCTTTATATATTTGTAAAGGTATCCCTTTATATTCAAATATCTTTTTATAAGTATCAAAATCTTTATATCTATCTAGAAGTATTGTAAAGTCAGAGTATTCTGCAACTCTAAGAGTCTTCTTATCTTTATCAAATACTTGAAAATGATTATTAATTTTATTTTTTATATCATCTGCTATTATAAAAGCTTCTTCTTCAGCTTTAGTAATATTTCTATCTAACTCTTTAGAATTATAAGTAATAATATTCATATGGTAATCTTGGTTAGTTTTACCCTCTTCTTCATATGATTTATTACCATAAATCATTTGATGAGATTCAGTATACTCTGCTCCACCTATTCTTAAATCCATTACTGGATTAAATAATAAGTTTATATCATCTAATACTTCTTCTCTTGATCTAAAGTTCTTTAATAAATCTATTTTTATACCATTAATATTATCTTTATATAAATTATATTTCTCTTGGAATATATCTGGATTAGCATTTCTAAATCTATATATTGATTGTTTAATATCTCCAACCATATATACATTATTATTAGATATTAATGATATAAACTTCTCTTGAATATCAGATGTATCTTGATACTCATCTACTAGGATCTCAGAAAACTTTTCTCTTAGTTCTTCTTGAACATCTTCGTTCTCTTCTACTACTTTAATTGCTAGTCTTGCAATATCATTAAAGTTATATATATAATTCTTATTCTTATAATGATCTAGAATAGAATCAAACTCTTTTAATATTTCAATTATTACTCTTTGAGAAGATTTAGTTGAATTTAAATCTTCTTTTATTTCATCTACTGATGAATATATTAAATAATTCTCTTTAAACTCTTTTAATAAATCAGATATTTGTCCTTTTATTGCTTTGCCCTCTTCACTAGAACCTCTAGGTGCATTAATCTTACCATAATTCATACTATTCAAGAATTCTTGATAAGAGTTGGCATTTAAAAAGTCTTTATAATTCTCTTCCATCTTAGATACAAAATCATATTCAAAGTGATTTTGTAACTCTAAGAATAATTCTTTTATTTCTTTTTGTTTTTGTTTTAAGAACTCTAAATATTCTTCTATAAAAGAATTAATCTTTTCTTCATTAAATATATCAAAATAAATATTAATAAAGTCTGTCTTATCATACTTTAATTCTATTTTAGAATATACATCTAATATTTGTTTCTTTAACTCTTCATCATCTTTTAAGCAAAAATCATGAATTAATTTTTCAAATTCTTTAGTAGGTCTCTCATAATAACAATCCATTAATTCATCTAATATTTCTTGTTTCTTAAGTCTTAATATTACTTCATCAGTTATTTCTACATTTTCTGGAATATTTAGCTTTGTATGATACTTTTTAACGATAGATAAAGCAAAAGAATCAAATGTAGTGATATATGCTCCATCTACTAGATTTGCTTCTTCTTCTAAACCTTTAGTACCTTTTAAAGCTCTTCTTATTCTATCTTTCATTTCTGCTGCTGCAGCATTAGTAAAAGTAAGTACGAGTAAGTTCTCTACACTAGTACCTTCTAATACTTTTCTTTTAACTCTTTCTGTTAAAACAGCTGTTTTACCAGAACCAGCACCAGCAGAAACTAAGATATTAGTTCCTTCAAGGTTAATTGCTTGTAATTGCTCTTCTGTCCAAGCCATTATCTATCACCTCTTTTTTGACCATTTTGTCCAATTGGACAAAATGATACATTCCCTT